>NZ_JACJPA010000120.1:0-7166 GCF_014695845.1 Trichocoleus sp. FACHB-591 | reverse complement strand
ATTAGTTCTTGGGCGTGGGCAAGAATGTCCATTGTTCTTGCGGTCTATTAGTTTCACGCCCTTTCTGCCACCTTTTAAGCCTTGGTGCAAGATCTGAGAACTGGAAGTTGGCATTAGCGATTTGGTTTGTTATAGGTGGAGCGATCGCTTCCTCTAGAGCTAGCGCACTAGTCCAAGTTATCCCTGATGGCACTCTACCCAATAATTCTCGCGTCACAACGCAGGACAATATCAGAACCATTGAAGGAGGAACGCAGGCTGGTGGCAATTTGTTTCACAGCTTTGGGGAGTTTTCTGTCCCTACTGGTAGCGCGGCTTACTTTAATAATGCTGTTGACATCCAGAACATTATTAGCACGATTAGATGAGTCGCTGCGCTACAAAATCTTCTCCGACTTATTTTCTGAATGGTTAAAGCAACAAATTGAACAATTTGAGATTGAAATGCAAGAGCTGATTTATAGAACCGATTTGACATCTTTATAATGGTGAATAAAGGTACCTACAATCCTCTAATCCGATCGCTATGGCATATTCGAGCTGTCTGAAGTGATCGGCTTTGAGATGAGTATTATTTTTTAGAAACCAATCAAGCGATCGCTCAGCTCAGAAGCCCAAGAGAGGTTGCTTCTGCCTGCTTCCTGACTAACATCCTCTACTGGGACCAACGGCAGCAAGTCCGACAAATACGCAGCAATCGCGGGGCAGCGCTTAGATCCACTTGATTCCTGCACAAGAACTTGATAAGTACTGGGGGGTGAGATCAATCGCTGAGCGATTGCCCATCGGAAATCGGAATCAAAAATCATCCTATTGGCTACCACTTGCGAGACTTCCTGAAAACACAAGAGCTTTGTATGATGCTCTTGAATCAAAATAGCTGACACAGCACTCCCCTATGGTCAATTCTTCCACGTCTCAGCCTGCTTCCCCGAGCATTCTTGCTAACTTGCTCGAAGCCAATGCCACCCTCGCCACCCAAGAAGCAGAACTCACCACACAACTCGCAGCAGTTCGAGAGAAACGCCAAAGTCTCCAGACTGTCATTGATTTGTTTACGACCTCATCTCCCACTTTGACTTCCTCCCAAGTTGGAGAAGATACTGCCGCTCCCGCCGATGTCCCCACAGAGGATGCCGCTTCTGCTTCAGATACCTCAGTACCGACTCCTGTTCCCGCTGCTGAAGAGCCAGAGGAGGTAAAACTCA
This sequence comes from Trichocoleus sp. FACHB-591, assembly GCF_014695845.1. Lineage (NCBI taxonomy): Bacteria > Bacillati > Cyanobacteriota > Cyanophyceae > Leptolyngbyales > Trichocoleusaceae > Trichocoleus > Trichocoleus sp. FACHB-591. The sequence goes on along the minus strand of NZ_JACJPA010000120.1, from coordinate 5,958 downwards.
AGCAAAGCCGTTCTACTTCCAAGCCACCGGCCACAGCGAAAAGCAGCAAAGCACCTCAAGGCACTAAAGCAGGTAAGCTAGGCAAACGATCGAACAACTGGCAGGATTACCTACAACCTGCCTTTCGTCAAACTTCTCTACCTACAGCGATCGCGGCTGTGTTCCAGCGGCGGCCAGAGGAGCTTCTGAGTGTACCTGACTTAGTTGATGAGATTTTTGTCGAGGCTATCCCTCAAGACGTGCGGACCATTGCTCGCAACCGCATGTTAAACATTCTTTCCACCGGAGCTAAAGAGGGGCAGTGGTATCGGGGTCCTAAAGGCCGCTATAGCCTCTCCCAAAAAGTAGCAGAATCCAGCCGCTAATCCATTCAAGTTCTACTGCGCCGCCGCGATCGCCGCAAAGAGCACCTGCATGGCGACGACAGCATCAACCTGCTGCCGTATAGTAACGAAGCTGGGCAACAGCTTGTGCTGAGTCAAGCAAGGTCATTCATCGTAGGTCAGATACCCCAATCGCGGCCCTTCACTTCGCTGGGAATCGGATTCAGAAGCGTGGCATTCCGCTCCCACTTTTCTCCTTAATTCTGCCGCCGCGCTCAGTAAGCCTGTAACCTCTGTTTGACCTGACGCTGGAGTAGCAAAAATTCTTGCCTATCACTCCCTACCTGAGCGATAGGCGATCGCACCAGACCCTTATCTACTCTGTTGAGTCTGGTCACTTGCTCGCTCCACAACTTCACAAAAGAGACATTGAACTCTCGCTGGAAAGATGATCTGCACAGATGCTCGATCACCTCACAGCTGAATGGCGGCATTGAGAATTTGCCGCGTCAGTCGCTATTCGTGTTACATTTGCAGAGAAGACAATGTAACACGAATAGCGATGCCATCCCTTCAAAGCTTGCAACAACGCCTCACAGCTTTAGAAGCTCAGATCGCAGGGCTGAAACAGGAGGGGGACTACCTCATCGGGGTGCAACTGGAACGCTCTGCCGCTGGCGGGACTGCTTCTCAGAGCACTAAGCAAGACTTGAAGTACGTCCGATTAAGAGCGGGCCGAGGAAAACTACTGCCGAATGGTAAAAAGAGCATGTATGTGCCCGTGAGAGATATTGCTCGCTATGACGCGGCTTGTTGCCGAGGAGCACAAATTCAGAAACTCGAGCGCGAACTCAATCAACTACAAGCTCAAATCGTCAAGCTAGAACCGTCCCCATACCGCAGCGTGAGAGACGGTAAGCGTCCGCGCTTTGTGCGACAATAGGATTCAAAGTGCAATGAGACGCCACCGACTGCCATCGTTGAAGTGATGCCACCTCCAGTGCCGATCGCGCCTGCTGCCATTCTCGTGCTGTACCGCCAGCAGACCGACGCTCCCGTTCATGCCGTCGCTGCTGAAGTGTGGCAGGAAAATCAACTGGTTGCGGTGGTACCCCCAATTCACTGCATGGGTCTCAAGGGCGATCGCGTCAGTGCGTATATCAAGGAAATGCTGGCATCCCTGGCTCAGCAGTTTGGCGTGACTCGATTTGAGGATGTCATTAAGGAAGTACCAGTGGCACAGTGTCCCATTGAACCCTGTCCCTTGCGAGTGTAGTGGATCAATATGCCAGCACAGCACTCCCAGCACCCTCTCACCCAGGCCATCGAGCAAGCAATCGCTAACCCCGCTGCGGCCAACTTGAAAGCGCTGTTGAAAGAATTAGAGTGCATCTTGCCGAGTTTGCCGAAGGCAGAGCAATTACAGGTTGCAGGGGATGTGCTGGCTCAGCTGATTGACCTCTATGTCTGCCGAGCCGAGCAACTCCTCGATGCTTGGGAGGAACAATATAATTCCAGTTCCTGTGAACCTATCTTGAGCACCGACTTGCTGCAAGAGGTGCTACGGCACACCATGACGTTGAATCTGGATGAGATATGGGTAGCCGCAGCACCCAAACCACAGCCTCCTCAATCGGCTGATACCGTTGAGGGTCTTGTCGCGCCAACGAATTTGCTGGAGTTCTTAAATCAAACCCACCTGGGGCAAGCTCAGCAATTGGCCTTAGATGTGGCCCATGAGGAAAATATCACCACCTGGGTCCAAGCGATCGCCCAATGCTTACAGCAGCATCCCCAGCCTCAAGTTTCATTGCTAGAGCTCCAGCGATCGCTCCAGATGCCCTTGATTCAGATTTGGCTCGCCCTGTTACTCGGGGAGTTTAGCCTGGAGCAACAAGGAGACTTTTACCAGCTAGAAGGTATCAAGGTGTCCTGCAAAACAAGCCCAGTAAATTCGCGGCTGCGATCAACGATGAGTTAGTGGATCAGTGCCATCCTAAAAGTGACGGTTGAAACAGTCCAAAAATCACCTTAAGGACGTATGATTTTTCTAACTCACCAGTAACTTCGTACTTCTACTAATCTCCCGTGGCTCAAAAGCTTGCAATCTTCAATATGAAGGGGGGCGTTGGCAAGTCTGCCACCGCTACCAACCTTGCTGCCGGTCTTGTTAAGTTCAAGAAGAAAAAAAGAGTTTTGCTGGTTGATATTGATCCCCAGGGAACATCTGGTGCTTCTCTCGGTATCCCTATTTGGAAGTTAGAGACCCAATTAAAAGATGTATTACAAAGTGCTCCTGAGGAAACCCAAACATTGTTAAAAGCAGCAATAGTTTCAACTCCAGGTGGAGTTGATATCTTGCCATCTAACATTCTGCTAGCAGTCGAAGAAATTGCTATTTCAGGCTTACCGGGGCGAGAAAATTTACTGAAGCGTGCGCTTAGCGCGATCGAGGCGCAATACGATTATATTTTGATTGATTGTCCTCCCAATATCGGGGTCTTCTCCATTAACGCCTTAAAGGCTAGCGATGGCGTCTTGGTTCCAGTCGATATGAGCTATGTTGGGTTGCTAGGCATCCGAGGCGTCGAATACGCTTTCGACTTAGTAAAGAATTTTCTAGAACATGAAATCCGAATTGTAGGGGTTCTGGCCACTCGGTATGATGGTCGCAAAAACATTAGTCGAGACGTTTTGAAATCCCTTCAAGATCACTTTGGCGATCGTATGTTTAAGACTATCATTCCAGATACCGTTAAGATTTCGGAAGCTCCAAGCTTTGGGAGCTCGATTTTTGAGCATGACCCTAATGGTGCTGGAGCAAAAGCCTACCGAGAATTAATGAACGAGGTACTCAAGCGTTGGTAAAGCGAAAAAGTGGATTGGGAATTAATCCGTTCGAAGTTGAACTTGGAATCTTCACACCCACCGAATCAACGACGAAGGTTCAAAGCTCTACAGAACAGTCTTTAATCGAGTTATCCAGAATTATTCTCTCCCAGCAGCAGCCACGTCGGTACTTCGACCCCGACAAAATGCAGCATTTAATTCAATCTGTGCAAGAGCATGGAATTCTAGAGCCGCTACTGGTACGTCCACTATCAGCCAATAATTACGAACTGGTTGCAGGAGAACGACGTTATCGCGCCGCTCAAGCAGTTGGCTTAGCTCACGTTCCAGTTGTGGTTCGTGAGCTCACCGATCCAGAAGCTCTGCAATTAGCTCTCATCGAAAACTTGCAGCGCGAAGATTTAAATCCAGTCGAAGAAACAGAAGGAGTCATCAACCTTTTGGCGCTAGAGCTTCAAGTTCATACTCAAGAGATTCCCTCGCTACTTCATCGACTAGCCAAATCTTCCGACAACGTTGTCGGAAACGAGCAACAAGCTCAAATCCAACTGATTGAAGATGTGTTTCAATCGATTGGACGGATGACTTGGGAATCATTTTCCAGCCATCGTCTACCTCTCTTGAACCTGCCCCATACTATTTTGGAAGCGCTACGTCAGGGGCAGATTGAGTACACTAAGGCTCGAGCGATCGCGCGGCTAAAAGATGAAACTCAACGTCAAGCTTTGTTAGAAGCAGCGATCGCGGATAATCTCTCACTCGTACAAATTCGAGAGCGTATTCAGGCCAGCCCAGCCGCAACTCCAAAATCCCCATCTCTCAAAGAACGGATGGGGAACGCGACTCGGAGATTGCAAAAAGCCAAGATTTGGAATGATTCCAAAAAACAAAAGCAATTAGAGAAGCTGCTCGCGCAGATAGAATCACTCCTGCAAGAGGAGCCAGGATAGGGCTAGGCTGATGATCAGAACTAATCAGTGAATCGTACAGAGGCTGACCTACTGGGATCAAAGCTGCCAATTTTGCTTACAGTTCCATAAAGTTACATTCCTACTGAACCTAGTCTTCCTTGGGCAATTAGGATCTCAAGTTTCAAGCCCACCTCATGAGTCGAATCAGCTTCAGCATCAAACTTTAAAGTCTAGAGGGTAAAGTGGAGCAAACTCGCTAGTTAGCTACCGACCTCAACCTCTAAGCGCTGCTTTTTTGCAGGGGCACGCAAAGAAGTATCAGGGGCGCTAGTTCGCTCCCCACTCTGCAGTTCTAGGACGATTCGCCGTTGGTAAGTCTGGAAATCTTGGCGCATTGCGGATCTAGCCTTCTGGGATAAGGGATGATCTTCTACCACGTCTCTAGCAACTTCTGAAATTCGGGTGAGATAGTTCTGAGAGTGGCCTAACTCGCTGGCGACTCGATACCACTGCCAAAGGGAGTGCAAGGTTTGTTTGTCCCCGCGAGCTGAAACAGCAGGCTTGCGGTCTTGCGGTTGTTGCTCTCCCAGAAGCCGATCGTTCCAGTCCTTTCCATAAGCAGGAGCCATCCGTCTCACCCCTCGTAACTGTTGGGCAACGCGCCATGCCATCTTTTCTCCAGCGTGGTCCGCATCAAACACTGCAGTGACCTCTCCACCTTGCTCAATCACGGTTTGTAAGGGTTTAAGAGGAATCGCTCCTGCCCCATCTGTAGATAAATAAATTGTGATTCCTGGGATCTGCGATCGCTTGTCCGTTTCTAGGGTGGCCAGCGATAACGCATCAATGGGGGACTCGGTCAGTAAGACTCGCTGGACTACCCCATGCCCCATTGCGATCCAGAACCAACCGTGGTCTCGTGAAGATCCAGGCGCGAGTCGATGAAAGGGGTGTGCGGGATCGCGAGTACCGCGAAGGAGCGCCCCTGTGGGTTGATGACGTGCCCAAGTTTGACCATCGGCATCACTGGCGTAGCGTAAAAAGACGGCATTCCAGTGCTCATCGGCGTAAACTAAACCCTGAGCATGCAAACGATGAATCAACTTCGCCGGGAGCCCCCGCATCTCTACTAAATAGCGCTGGACGTCTTCCCAATGCCTTTCATCAACTTGAGGAAGCTCCAAGGGGCGGGATTTTGAACGGACTGGGATTTGAAATTGACTGTCATTCGCAGCGGTCAAAGACTGACCGGAAAGCCAGTGAACGGCGGCCTTAAAGTCACAATTTTGAACTAGCATGACCAGGTCAATGGCTCCTTTACTGCCTCGATCCGCTAGCCAATCGTAAAACTTATCATGATTGATACTGATAATATGTCCTGCACCTTTCCATTTATTCTTGTCATGCCGATCCTTAACAAGTCCTAAGTGGTTTGCAACCGCTTCTAGATCGAAGTGCCGCACCTCGTTCGCGATCGCCACCCAATCGGTAACCTCGAATTTGGAACGAAGGAATTCGGATTGAGCCGACGGACCATCTAGATCGCTTGAGACAGTTTGATCGTCTGGGTTGAGCTGAGCGGCAGACTCCGGATCAGGGGGAACCTGTGACATCAGATCAACCTGCGTCTTTGGATGAGTTGAGCTCCCCTGAGGGGGCGAGTTCTCCTCCAGGGCTGGCGTCATGGGTCCCGCTGTTTCCCAAGTCGGATCGTAGCCTTGAACATCTGTTCGATAATCTCCTTCCAGAACGGAATATAGGCAGGACTTACGCAGAGACAGACATAAACTAGAGGCATGAGCTTCACCAAACTGGATTACTGCCAGTACTTACTAAGCAGTCCGATTAACTACACGATGACGAACTTGGCTGAC
>NZ_JACJPA010000012.1:0-23402 GCF_014695845.1 Trichocoleus sp. FACHB-591 | reverse complement strand
GTGCCTTGAACAATTTTGCAATCTCGTAGGAAGTTAAAACTTTGGCTTGACCGTGACCGTCTATTTTCATCTCACCAACCTCATCCTTTACCTGAAGTAATTGTATTTTCTTCAGGTAGAGCAGTTAAAGTATTGATACTCCGTTGTTACATCCAGCGAGAAAAAGCAATTAATCCCAGCTTATTAATCGCCTGCTGCCTGAAATCGCTGGAACCCTGATTCTGTCGTTGACTGATAAGTTTTACTTAATTTGCTAGTCTTGTTAATGTTGTCTAGGCTTTGGCCTAAAAATACTTGGCCAAGATCGAGGTATTGTTGCCAACAATTCTTTTAAGGTAGCCAAGGCTATCGAAACAGAGATCACGCCTCAGCTATCAGTCTATTGATGCGGTTACAGAGCTTACCCAACCTTTGCAGAGCTCATTTAGCTTCTTTGCTTCGGATCTGATTAGGTTTCACAGTCACAGATCAAAATGGTGATCCTGTACTGAATACCACACCACAATGTTTTGAGGAGTGTTGTCAGAGTGTTACACCGAACAACACTCCCCTGAACTTGACAAGATGAATAGATGACTACATCGTTTTCTTCAGTTTGCGGCGAGTAGAGATCAAGCCTGCTCCAACCAGCGCTAATCCTGCCATTGTTGTGGGTTCGGGCACAGCTGCTGCAGAGGCGGTTAGCCCGACCAAAGACGTTCTACCATTGCCGATCTTCCCCACTTCCGTTGCGGCTCCAGAACTTAGGTCAATCGTAAACAACTTGGTGCGATTGCTAACTGTTAATGCAGCGAAACCAGTGTTCGTTCCGTTGGTCGTTAGGATGTCAAATCCTCCCACTGGAGCGATCGCTCCAACACCGAGGGAACCAACTGGCGCTAGGGTACCGTTATTAGGCGGATTCTGAATGAACAATTGAGCTAGCGCTGCATCAATGTCATATAGTGTGGTTCCGGTCGCTAGATCATTGTCTGCGTTGGTATATGCAACAGCCGTGATGTCAGGATCACCAGGATTGATTGCTCCATCAACAATCACAGCTCCTGTGTCTACGTTAATGCGAAAGTTCTGACCGTTGGCACCGACGACCCGCAGCCGATCGGGAACGGGATTGAAATCCACCCCAGACGTAAAGCCGCCAGTAAAAGCAGTTGATAGAGTACTGACAAACGTTGCCACACCCGTAGACGGGTTGATCGTGTAGATATTATTGGTGTTCGTCAGACCGTAAATCAGATTATTGAGAGGGCGGCGATCGATCCCCAACAACGTCCCTTCAACTCCTGTCACTTGCACATTTTTCGTGGCACCAGGAGTCGCCGAGTCAAACAGCAGTAGCTGGTTGTTCGCGGTCAAACCTGTTAGTTGAAAAGCAGCCGCAGGATTGGCAGAGATGGATAAATTTACAGCGCTAGCGGTTGCTAAGGCTACGACCACAGTGCTGATTGTCTGAAGTTTCATTAGAAGATCCTTTCTGGTGATGATATGGGTTCTACAAATGGTTATTCAGTCGCTTTGCCGAGCAGTGAAATATCCGTTCTGAAATAGAAGCCAGCATCGATGCGGTGGTAGTACGTTGGCCGCAGATAAACGGATGATGTTTCTACGTACGCTTCATCCAAACTTCATAGAGATTGGTTGGCAGATAAACCAGACATTTGGTTCAAACGACGCTAGAGCCATGCTGCCAGAGACTTTTTCTCAAATATCATGTATAAAAAATTTGTGAAGCAGCTAATGCAGAGTCAAGAATTCCCCCGTGAATCCTACATCGCTGCTAGAGGTTCCAAGCAAATCTTCAAATCGCTTAGGTCGAGAATCTGGCTGTGCCGTAAAAACTGAAAGGATGTTTCACACTCACAAACCTGTGATCATGATGGGTGCTCCAGTATGTTTCTGAGGAGCATTGCCATCCTCAACGGTGACTGCGATCTTCGTCACTAGTTCTTTGGACCGGTAGACTTTGGAAACTGAGCTCGTTTGAGCCAGGTTGCCGCGTTCATCAACTTGGAAAGTTTCTGTCAAGATTGCCTGCTTCTGGTCTGTGGTGAAGGGGGCGTTTGGCGTTAAAACAGTCCACAAGGCATAGACTTTACCGGGTGGTAGTGGGGGTAAGTTCTGGACTGTGATGGTTGCTTCTAGAGTATTGGGATTAACGACTACCGTCGCGGCAGCCTGACTATCGCTCTTCGTAGCATCTAGAACATAAGTCAGTGCTGCATAACGTTGCGTTTCCGCTTGGCTCGTTTGTAACGCTTGCGATAAACGGTAGTTATTGATTACTAAGGCAACAATCAGGACTGCTGCCGCAACCTCCAAACCATTGCGCCACCAAAGTATTCGGCGAGGTCCAGAAGCAGGTTGTGCACCCATCTCAGCACCCACCACCTGAGCTTTTTCTAGAATCGCTGAGCGCAAATGAATTGGAAGCGTCACTTCAGGTGGAGCGTAGGACGTCTCTAAAGCATTTTGCATTTGGGCCACTTCTTGGATGATTGCCGGATCTTGCCGCAATAGGCGCTCAAATTCTGCTGCCTCCTCTGGGCTGAGGTCACCCAAAACATAACCTGCAATGAGTAGCTGTAACTCTTCCGAAGGCATTGACATAGCCATCACTGTACTATCTCGTAAAACTTGTGAGGGTTTGGCGCAATTTGAGCAGACCTCTTCTGGCTCTAGCCTTCACCGTGCCCAGGGGGATCTCCAGTCGTTTGGCAATTTCGGCCTGACTAAGACCATCGTAATAAGCCATTCTTAGAATTTGCTGCTGGCTGTCTGATAATTGAGCCAGGGCGGTACTAACTTCTTGGGATTGCTCATGTTGAAAGACGTGCTCAAGCGGAGCATTTGAGACGGTCTCAGCCTGTCCACCCAACTTCCATCGCTGTAGCGTCTGACGAGTACTGTGACGCGATCGCAATCGGTCCCGGGCGCGCGATCGCGTCAAGATGGCCAGAAAGGTGCGGAGAGATCCCCGATTTGGGTCGTACACAGTCCCCCTAGCGAGGGTCAGAAAGATATCTTGGGTCAAGTCTTCCGCTTCTTGAGCATTGGCCAAGGCACTTAAGGCGAGTCCGTAGACTAACCCAGCATGGCGATCGTAGAGAACCCCGAGCACCGCAGTCTGACCCTTGCTCAAGGCCACAATCAATTCTGCATCCGTCTGATTTGACGCCTGAGAGGCTTGATTGGCAGATGGCTCAGACTGCATAGGCACAAGAATTTGCGTTTGAAGACGAATGCCTGGGGTTGGAAATCGGTGGAAGCAACTGCAAAGCTGCCAATGCGGACAACCTCGATCACGGGAAGGATAGGAATTTCTCCCTTCGCCCCCTAGCTTTTGTCTGCGTGCTTGTTAAATTGTCAGCCGCAAGTATACTACGCCATCTATGCAAGACTATACCTGCCAGCGATCATCGTGATTCCTTCAACCCCACTCCGGTAGGGTCGCCAAACCGAGTGTCTAGACTAGAGGGGTCGAAAAATGCCGCGCAGTTCTCCAGCCCGATTCTGCTTCGTGTGAATGTCTACATAGAGTTGGCCATCGGAGAGTGCCTGGAGTTGCTCAGGAGTCAAGGTATACTCTCCAGACAAGCGACCACCCATTCTGGTATCGTTCAACATCACGGTTAGCGCATATTGAAACGGTCCATTTTGATTAGGCTCACCCCGATGAATATGAGCCGCAGAGGTAATGTTGGGGTTGGGGGGATCGACGGGATCTGTTTCATAGTCACGTAGAGCACTAGAGAGACCTCCAAAGTCTCCGCGAACAATGAGGCGATCGCCTGCTAATGCGGCTCCAGCTACCCCCGTCGCCATTGTTGAGGGTGCCTTCGGAACTACGTTATTCTTCGTCAAAATTGCTGCATAGAGTTGTAAGGAACTGCCCGACATACCCTGAGCGGTGAGCACAGACTCAGCTTCTTGCAAATCTGCCATCAAATGTTGATTGATGGGGTTCTGAACTTGTGCGGGTTGAGCAGCTTGAGATGTGCTGAAGGACGGAACGTCTCCGCTCTGAACCAAGCGATTCGATGGAGTTTTACTCCAAGAGGGGACTGTGGAAAGACCAATCAACAGCACACAAGTAATTGTGCCCAGCCAAAAGTTGAAGAGCGATCGCTTTGCCTTATTCATCCGGATCTAGCCTTAACTAGTAGAGTTCAGTCAACAGTACGAACCAACGGCTAGTTTGGATGCATGGCTACTCTAATTTTCTCATTTCTAGAACAGCGCATTCCCCTTGAGGCTGCGTCCCTATCCAGAAGCAGCATAACGTTTTAGTTGATCCATTCGGCTTAGCTTGGCGAGTAGGGAGGACGCCTCCGGTGTTTAGGCTCGAAAAGTGAACTTGAACCACAGCCAAGCCACGATTATCAATCTTGGATTGCCAAATGACGTTTCGGTGTCCTTGAGAACAGTCACCTTTTGTCCGCCCCAGTTGGCCTAGAACTGGTCTGCGGTGAACTTAGAGTTTTTCTGGCTCTGCCAACTAGAATTGCCTCGAACCGAACCCATCAGGTCAATGTCATAGTTTGTCTCACTGTTGCTGATGCGTTCCGCAGTGACGTAGCCAGCATCCATCAGATGATCTTCAAGCAGTAACGTTTTCTCAGCGAAGCTTTGATAAACGGTTTCAACCACTGCATCGGCAGTCATTGTTGACAGCGTTGTACAAACTTTAGTGATGAAATGAGGGCAAGCATCATCGCAGATTTCAGTGAGGTGAGCTTTGTATCCCACCCAATCCACACTTCGTTTTGAACTTGAGTTTTCCCACTGAGCACAATTTACAGTGATCGCTAGCAATCTCAACCAGGCAATAATTCAGCAATATAGCGATATATTAAACATCAAAAGAATAACCTTACTGGACGAACTACGGCGGTTTTCAGCTCTCCGCACTTTCCTGTAATTTTTCATGCCATCCTTATCTGAGCATCTAGAGGCAGTACGCCAGCAGCGATTCGTAGGGCGTACCCACGAGCGCCACCTATTTGAGTCAGCTTTAAGCCGAGCTGAGTTGCCATTTTATGTTCTGCATATTTTTGGGCCTGGTGGCGTTGGCAAAACCACACTTCTGGGAGAATTTGCCCGCCTCTGTGAACCAGCCCAGATCCCCGTCATCCAACTAGATGCCCGCAACATCGAGCCGTCGCCAGAGTCCTTTTTAGAAGCTCTGCGATTTCATCTGAATCTAGCTTCGATCGACTCCCCTTTAGTAGCTTTAGCGGCTCATACAGGTCGCCAGGTTTTCCTACTCGACACTTACGAAAATCTTGCTCCCCTTGATAGTTGGCTGCGCGAAAAGTTTCTACCTCAGCTTCCTGCCAATACCCTCACCGTGATTGCGGGTCGTCATGCACCCGCGGCGAGCTGGCGGATTGATTCAGGTTGGCAAGCTTTAATCCATCTTTTACCCTTACGGAACCTTAGCCCAGAGGAAAGCCGAGATTACCTGATCAAGCGAGCCGTTCCGGTAAATCAACATCAGGCCGTGCTCAACTTTACTTATGGGTATCCTTTGGCTCTATCTCTAGTCGCGGATGTCTTTGCTCAGGGGCAAGAGCTAAGTTTTCAGCCTGAAACTGCTCCGGATGTCGTCAAGAACCTCCTAGAGAGATTTGTGCAAGAGGTGCCTAGCTCTACTCATCGCATTGCTTTGGAAGCTTGTAGCTTAGTTCGGTTGACCACAGAAGCCTTGCTTGCGGTCATGCTCGATCAACCAGATGTACATGAACTTTTCGACTGGTTGCGATCGCTCTCTTTTGTCGAGTCTGGGCGAGCGGGTCTATTCCCCCATGATCTGGCCCGTGAAGTGTTAGTAGCTGATCTACGCTGGCGCAATCCCGATTGGTATGCCGAACTCCACCAGCGATCGCGTCAGTACTACACTCAGCGCCTCGGCCAAACTCAGGGAGAAGCACAGCATCGGGTGCTATTCGACTACATTTTTCTGCATCGAGATAATCCTGCGGTTCGACCTCGCTTTACTTGGCAAGAAACCAGCAGTTTAGTCACAGATACGTTTCGTCCCAGCGATCGCCCCGCGTTACTCCAAATCGTCACGGCCCATGAGGGAGCAGCTTCAGCCCAGTTAGCAGACTACTGGCTCGAAAGACAGCCCCAAAATGTATTGGTGTTTCGAGATGTAGAGCAGCAACTGGTCGGCTTTGTCATGACTCTAGCCTTACACCAAGCCACTGCCGCAGATGTGGCTGGCGACCCGGGCACCCAAGCCGCATGGTCTTATCTCCAAACCTATGCTCCTTTACGCTTGGGCGAAGGGGCGACATTATTCCGTTTTTGGATGTCACGAGAAACTTATCAGGCTGTTTCTCCAACCCAAAGCTTGATCTTCATTAACTTTGTTCAGCATCATCGCCTCACACCGAAACTGGCTTTCACTTTCTTTGCTTGTGCCGATCCAGATTTTTGGGCGGCCATGTTTGCCTATGCCGATTTAGCCCGCCTACCTGAGGCAGACTTCACCATTGGGGAGCAGCGCTATGGGGTTTATGGGCATGATTGGCGAGTGGTGTCACCAATGGCTTGGCAGGAGTTATTAGCCCAGCGAGAAATTGCTGCCTCCGCGCAGGCTGCTACTCCTGCACCTCTGGGTGAACCTCTCCTAGTTCTAAGCCAACCTGCTTTTGCGATCGCGGTGCGGGATTTATTGCGACACTTCAGCCATCCGGATCGGCTCTATCACAATCCTCTGCTGCAATCTCGGCTGGTGATGGAGCGATCGCCTACCAACGCAAATAAAGCTGAGCGAGTAGCGGCTTTGCAGCACTTAGTTCAGGAAGCAGCCGCATCGTTACAAGCCTCTCATCGGGAAGCAAAACTTTACCGAGCGCTCTATCATACTTATCTTCAGCCCACTCCGACCCAAGAGCAAGTTGCTGAGTTACTCGATGTCCCCTTCAGCACCTTTCGTCGCCACCTCAAAAACGGTCTGGCTCGGCTGACCGAAATCCTCTGGCACCAAGAGATCAGCTAAGCACAGCTCAGCAAAAGTGAACAAAAAATGAGCACTTTTTGGCCTGGAAATTCCTAGCTTCGTCGAACACAGTATGACTGTAAGTTCTGCATGTCTGGCTTGCACTCAAGCAATTTCAGGCATCCTCTATAGATCACCCAAATCATCACTAGACTGTGTCTCAGTCCTCGTCTTGAAGCAATGTAATCTATTTTACTTGCTCTTTGCGGGATTCCAGGAGAGGAATTTCAGGAGCGAGATTGGTTTACCTAACTTAGGATATACCACTTAAGACATAGCAAACCACAATCCGTCCTAACTCCATCGACCGTTGCTATAGACACTCTCTATTTGGGTAAATGAAAGAGCTTAGAAAACTTCCTTAAGAGGAAAATTAGTGAAAAAATTTATACCAGCAATATTGCTGTCTACGTTAGGGGTATTTTTGGCTGCTAGCCCTAATCATGCAGTCACTCTGATTGAAAGTAAAGATGCAGGCCAGACCCTCAACACAGCTCAAGCCATCCCCTCTGGGTCGGCTTTACTAGAGTTTCTTGGTGGGGCATTGGCAGATAACGATGCTGATCTGTTTCAAATCTTTTTAACTGGGGGACAGACCTTTTCTGCTACCACTATCAGTTTAGAAACCTTGGTGGATTTGCCAGTCAATCAGCTTCTCGGAGCGCCTACAGCCCTGCTGGAAGATCCGCAATTATTTCTATTTGACGCAGAAGGTAAAGGTATCTACGGTAACGATGACAGCTTTGGCTCCCTACAGCCGACGCTGCTCTCTGGCGAGTTCTCTCCTAGCCAATCTGGCCTTTACTATCTAGCGATCGCGAGTGCTGGCTACAACCCCGTCAGTAACAATGGCGACATTTTCGCGACTGGTACCAATGATGTCCTAGAGCCCACAGGCCCAGGGGGTGAATTGCCCCTGAGCGGTTTTGCGGGAACGAGTGCAACCCGTGGCACTTATGCGATCGCATTGACAGGAGCCAGCACCGCTGCTCAATCCACTCCACCCGCCAGCGTGCCAGAACCGACTGCTGCTCTGGGCTTGATGGCGTTGGGTGCTGGGGCTACTTGGAGCCAATGGAAATCTAAAAAACAGCAACGCGCTTCAGTTCCTCTGACATAGATACCTCCATCTGGATTTCGCTACTAATCTCGCCTAGATGCTGCCCTACCTCGGCTGGATGCAGTCTACTCTTTGATTTTTTTTAGGAGACCTCTAATAATGCCTAAGCCCCCTACGCTCCATGAGGCTAGCCCCTCATTGAATGAACCCACGACTGCCCCTAAAACTTCTGCCCGCCGTTGGCGCTTTGGCCTTGTGGCTCAGTTAAGCCTGCTAGTTTTAGGGATTGCTTTGACTGCTGGCTTAGCACCTCAATACTTGAAAGCGTCCGACCACGATGATGGTGAGGTAGATACTAAAGGCCGTAATCTGAATTTGACCGATCTATTTGTCTTTCGAGAACAAGATCAGAATCCCAACGCTTCAGCCGGTGATCTGATCTTGATCATGAATACAAACCCGCGATCGCTGGCTCGTCAGCAATACTACTTCAGCACCAAAGCTCGATATGAGTTTAAGGTCTCGCGAGTGGGCAACAATGATGCGACTCCCACAGGCGTACCGGATGTCACTCTACGATTTGAGTTTGACAAACCCAATGCTAAAGGCCAACAGGGCATGAAGCTGACGGCAATTCGCGATGGGGCGACCTTAGTTGCAAATCAGCAGTTACAAACGACGGCGCTCAATACTGCTCCTGAAGTCAAGCAGGTGGCGCTCGGTGGTTCTCAGGTTTCGGTTTTTGCGGGGTTACGAGAAGATCCTTTCTTCTTTGACGTAGAGCAGTATTTCCGAGTTCGGGGCGGTGCGCTTGGCATTGGCCCCAAAGTAGGTTTCCGCGACCCTAGCACCGCAGTTGATTTTGCCAAAGGCTACAACGTCAACGCGATCGCAGTGCGAGTCCCCATCCAGTTTCTGCAAGGCGCTACCGCTACAACAACCTTTGATGTTTGGGAAACCATTTCAGCAGCGGGACCAAACGGCAAATTTACGCAGGTGGAGCGTTTAGCCAGACCCGCAATCAACGAAGGTTTAGTTGTAACCAATGACTTCTTGAATGCCTTAAACAGTGTTGGCCCTGATTTTGAAGCGGCGGCTTTAGCGGGCAGACAACCTGCGGCTAATATTGCTGGCCCCATTGTGGGAGAAGTAAAACAGACCCTGCTAGCCTTTGGGAACCCAGAAGCACGAGCCAATGCCTTGCTCGGTGCCTTTCTGCCCGATGTTATGCGGATTGATACCACAGGCCCAAGTGGCTACGCCAATGCTCTCAATGCTAAGGGCAGTCCGATTCGGGGTCGCTTGATCAAAGATGACGTGATCGACATCACCTTAAGCGTGGTGGCTGGGCAGCCTCTGAGCGACAACGTCTCCTATGAAGGTCAACCTGGTAATCCCGCTCAAGGTCACAAGGCGCTTGAGCCTACATTCCCTTATTTAGCCCTGCCTAATTAAGCAAACCGCGATCGCATCTTGATTCTCCTTGCCCAGGAAACCTTCAAAGCGTTTCTCTGCTTTGGCGGTAACACCTACTCGTAAGTGGGTACAAGGGGATTGAGATGCGTCGCAAGCATAAATGAGACGGGATGAGATGGGGCGGATTAAGGAGTAAGAGCTGTGAAACTGATAAACTACGACGCTTCAGCAGCTTGGCAAAACAGGCTCAGAGCAGTTCTATCGTCACCGCGTTTGGTGGCTCTGCCTGTCGTGGGCCTGCTTATTTTGATTCCAGGTGGCCTGCACTTGTGGCAACAGCAGTCTAGGGCACAGCTCGATCCCTTGTATCGTTACCAGTTCTCCCGTCCTGATCCGGGCAAGGTGACGCAGGCGCTGGAACGAGAGATGGCTTTCTATCAAACCCGGATTCTCTCAGACCCAAAAGGAGGGTTGAATCGGGCAGCTTTGGCTAGAACTTACTTAAAAATGGCGCGTGCCACAGGGGAAAGTAGTTGGTATTTATTGGCAGAGCAAACGGCGCAACAGTCGCTGGCTAACTTATCCTTCTCTAACCCTGAGGCAGTTTTGGTGCTGGCGCGAGTGGCAACGGCAAGACATGATTTTGCTGAAGCTTTGCGCCTGTTGAAGCAAGCCCCAGGTAGCCCAGATGCACTTTCTACTGCGACGACTGCCCACTTAGCGCTCGGTGATATTGCAGCGGCTGATGTAGCGGCAGAGCAACTCGTGAAGCAAACTCCTTCTCTAGGAGCTCTAACGCAACGGGCTTTAGTGAAGGTGGCTCAAGGCCAAGATGGAGCAGCGATTCAAGATCTACAACAGGCGATCGCCGTAGAAGAACCCGAGGAAACTGGGAGTTCTGTCTGGGCACGTACCCTCTTAGGGCGGTTGTACTTCAAGCGAGGCCAACTTCTGCAAGCACAGGCACTTTACAGAGAAACGTTGCGGATTTTGCCCCAGTATCCCCCAGCTCTGCTGAATCTAGCTGAACTAGAGGTACGGCAGGGAAATTATCGGGCAGCAGAGCGTTATTATTCTCAGTTTGCTTTGACTTCTCAAAAATCCCCAACCGTTCATGACCATGTGGTGATGCGTGGCATGGCCCGCGTCAAGGAACTGTTAGGAGATACGGCTGCGGCCCAATCTTGGCGAGATCGAGCAGAGGCGCGGTTACGGGAAGATCTGACCGGGTTTGGTCATCGTCGCGAACTGGCGCACTTGTTGCTAGAGCGAGGCAGACCAAAGGATATAGCGGAGGCATTGACCTTGATGCAGCAAGAGGTGCAGGCGCGTCGGGATGCTGAAACTCTAGATACCTTCGCTTGGGCCTTATCTAGCGCAGGACGTTGGCAAGAAGCGCAGCAAGCAATGCAGGCAGCACTGCAACCAGGGATTCGAGATGCAGCTTTATTCCACCGAGCAGGTGTGATTGAACTAACTTTGGGCAACTCGGCGAAGGCTCAACATTTTTTCCAGTTAGCCCAAGAAGCAGATCCTGCCTTTGATCAGCAAGCTCAGCGGGCTTTGGGTTTAGGTGTAGGACTTTTAGGGTTGAGCTGAATTCTTGATAGGAAGCAGGATTGAGATGGTTATGAATGTTGTCAATAGAAAGTGGTATCGCCTGCTCAGGCTCAGTCTGTTTTCCCTTTTGGGGTCTCTCTTGCTTTGGGTCGTAACTGCAACGCCGAGTCAATCGCATTGGGCAGACTTGACGGTGGCAGAGATTAGGGTAGCTGAAACTCAAGCTCAAATCACCCTGACCTTTCCCACAGGTCTACTGGCCTCAGCCGATGACAACCAAGATAACCAGCTTTCCCCCTCGGAAGTCGCCAAACACCAAAGTGAGATTGAGCGTTTTTTGAGCGATCGCATTCGGCTGACCGATTCCCAGCGCCAAACCAGCACTTTAAAGGTTCAACCCGCCGACACGACTACCCTGCCATCCAATCTACAAGCGACAGCAGGGACTCATAGCACTTTACTCCTGACCTACAGTTGGCTCCGTCCGATTCAAGGACTGAAAATTTACTACGATTTGTTTTTGCCGGGGGTGCCGACAGCCCGTTGTCTAGCGACCATTTTTCATCAAGGACAAGTGCAGAATGCCATCTTTAGTCCTGAAAATCGGGAATCGGCGTTAATCCAAGGGTCGCCTTGGCAGCTAGCTGCAAGTGTGCCGATCGCGATCGCCGGGGCTTTTCTGTGGGGAGCCATGCACGCTCTGACACCGGGACATGGCAAAACCATTGTTGGCGCTTACTTAGTCGGGTCACGTGCTACGGTCCAGCACGCTTTGTTTTTAGGGCTAACGACTACCATCGCCCATACAACTGGTATCTTCGCCCTGGGACTAGTTGCCCTGTTTGCTTCTCAGTTTATTTTGCCAGAACAGCTCTATCCTTGGCTGAGTGCGATCTCTGGGCTAATTGTGGTTGGCTTGGGCCTCAACTTGTTCTTCAGTCGCATGCGCGGCAACCAGTGGTTCAGTCGTTGGTCGTCGCGCAGAAGCCAGAAATCTGCTCACCATCATTTGCATGGTCACGCCGATGAGCATCACCCTCATTCTCACGCTCATGAGCATCACCTTCATTCTCATCAACACGAGCACGAGGCTCACTTAGATACTCATAGCCACAGTCATGGAGGTCATACTCACTCGCATTTACCCCTTGGAGCGGATGGCACCCCGGTTACTTGGCGGAACTTGCTAGCCTTAGGCATCTCTGGCGGTTTGTTACCTTGCCCTTCTGCCTTAGTGTTGTTGCTGAGTGCAATCGCCTTAGGTCGTGTTGGCTTTGGCATCGTGTTAGTTTTGGCCTTTAGTTTGGGATTGGCAGGAGTGCTGACTGGCTTGGGATTACTTCTGGTTTGCACCAAGCGCCTGTTTAAGGGATTGCCCGTCCAGACACAATTAGCCAAAGTCCTGCCTGCCCTAGGAGCTTTAGGAATTGCCTTATTAGGAGCAGTGATCACAGTGCGAGCTGTGATGCAAATTGGGTTAGTGACAACTTGAAAAACACACTTTAAAGACACGTTTAGCAAAATACAAGGTTCAAATATAATGCTGAGATCTTTACGCTTGACCGCCTTAGTCTCTGCAGCCCTAACTGCTTTCTTGCCAGAGGTGGCTTTCAGCCAATTGCCTGTGGGTGAGGCATCTTACCCTGCTGTCGTCAATCCCAACACAGATGTACCCCTTTGTTATTTCCAAGCGGAAAATGGGCAAACATTTGACCTAGGCAAACTATGTAATCAAAACGCTCCAAGGGTGGAGCTGGCTTCAACCAGTTTCGGAGCCCAAAATTGCTATTTCGTTGATGCTACAGGTCGTCCCTGCGCCCCACCCACAAGCCAACCGCAGAGTCAGCCGCTAATTAACCAAGTAGTCCCATCCAGCCTACTTCGCCCCTAAGAAGTTTCTGCAAGGTTAACCATTGACCTTGCTTACGAGCAGCGTCAGCAGAACTTCAGCAAGCCTTCCTAACTGCAACCGCAGAAAAGGGGAGTGTAAATTTTCCCGTGTCTAACCAGAAGATTACTACTATGTTTGGACGAATATGTTGAAGCAGAAAAAGCCAATGATGAGCGGCGAGAACAAGTAACGACTCCACATCCTAAAAGCTTGGTTGCAGAGAAGGATTACATTGATGGCTATCTTGATTCTTTTGATGCTTACCGAGAGCATCAAATCCTGCATTGTCTTGGCGATCGCGATCGTTGATTACGTACTGAGCAATCTAAGGACTATCAAAAAAGGGATATAAATTGACGAGGCTGAAACGGCCTTAAATCAGGGTGGGAGTTTTAACTAAATGTCCTATCAAAAAAGGGTCCTTTCTTGATAGGCTTGCTGCATGAAAGCAGCTTTATATTTGCGAGTCTCGACAACTGACAAAGGTCAAGAAACTGATAACCAGCTTTTGCAGTTGCAGGATTTTTGTGCCCGTCAAGGTTGGCAAATTTGCGCCACATATATTGATCGCGATTCAGGCCGAAAAGGTAAACGTGAGCGTGGCGACTTCAGCCGCATGTTCGATGATGCAGCTAAACGTAGATTCGATCTACTGGTCTTCTGGTCCCTCGACCGATTCAGCCGCGAGGGTATCCGCAAGACGATCGCCTATCTCCAGCAGCTCGGTAATTTAGGCTGCCGATTTAAGAGTTACACAGAGCCGCTGCTAGACACTGAGAATGAATTGGTGGCTCATATTGTGGTAGGTGTACTGTCCTATCTGGCACAGCAGGAAGCAATCCGCATCTCGGAACGCACTAAGGCAGGACTACAACGAGCGCGAGCGCAGGGCAAAACTCTGGGCAGACCGGATAGCTTTGAACAGTGGAAAGACCAGCTAGTTAGGATGAGGACAGCTGGTTACTCGCAGGGAAAGATCAGTCGTGAGACGGGCCTATCTTATAACACCATAAGAACTTATTTATCTAGGCTTTCTGATGAAACCGCTTCTGTATCGCTCGAAAATTTGACAACGAGATAAGTCCAGTTCAGGAGCCAGTTGGTGAATATTGTCAAGCGAGCTTTGAAGAACAAGAGGGATGTTGGTTAAATAATCGGTATCTTTGAACTTCTTCGTTTCTACAACAATGTCAAAGAAAAAACATAAACAACGTAATAAGAAAAATCAAACAAGCTCTAGAAATGATTCAAATAGCCTGGTATTCAAACAGCTTAACAACCCTTTTTCAGGCCTACCCCAAGAAGTTATAGCTGAGATATTAGTTGATGCTGGGAGATCGTATGAAAGAGAGTTCAATGAATCTTTAGCGGAGCTAGTAGAAAAAATTAGCTCAGTAGATGTTTTGCATCTCCTTTCTATTCTTACGGCTTATGGTCTTTCCGTAGGAATGGATGAAGCAGGTAAAACTGTTAATAAGAAAAATCCCACGATTCATCAATCTCATGTCGAGCTTGTTCAAGCATTAGCTTTACGCTTGCCTCCTTCAGAGCAATCTTCTGAACTAGTAAAATCTGAGCAAGTTCAGGAGGTTTGGGATTTGTTGATTTCATTTGACATGGCCTTTAACTTAAAGAGGCTTGTACAAATACAAAACGCTAAAACAGAAGAAAAAAAAGCAATTTTACATTTACAAGAATGGCTTAGAATTCATACCAATATCGTGCGCAACTGGGGATATTTTAAGCGTGTGATTTCAATTTCAAAAAGGCTATACTCAGAGCTTGATCCTCTATTCAAAGCCTCAGTTGGATTAGAGGCAACATCAATAATCGATGTCTTTGAATACCTAGTTATCTATTGTGAAGAAGTAATTAATGAACGATTTCACAAGATGAAGAGAGTATTTAAGGCACGAAATATAGAAGAAGCAATAAAAACTTATCATGAGATGTACCAGTTGCCAGACTCCATAGAGGAAGCAGCTGCTCTTCTTCGAGAGCAAGGTGCAAAACTTGAGGAGGTTCGTTTTCTGATTCTAAGCCACTCTGATTTGTTCCTTGTTGAAGCATTTTCGTTCACAGTTGAGGAATTAGGGAGTGAGATGAATATTGAAACCATAGCTCTTGAGACTGTTCTATCTAGACTGAGCTACCAGTTTGGTGAACTTAAGGATGCTAATCCAGAGCACTTTTTTCTTGGAAATCCAGTGTGGACAAAGCCCTTAATCAAGCTGCCAACAGGCAACTACTTCTGTGTAGTACCACAAGTTTTTTTTAGCTTTGTCTTTCAAACACTTGATAGCCTTTTGTCTACTGAGGAAGTTAAGTCCGAGGTTCAGGACAAGCGCCGTTCTAAATTTCTTGAGGATGAGATTAAAAAACTATTTATACAAGCCTTTCCGCAATCTACTTTTAAGCAAAACTTCAAATGGAAAGAATCAGATGTGGAATATGAAACAGACTTTTTAATGCAAGTTGATTCTTACCTTTTAATTATTGAAGCTAAATCTGGTGCTGTTTCCAGAGCTGCATTACGTGGAGCTACTGGCTCAGCTAAAGATGACATTGAAGAGTTGCTTATAAGTCCTGCCATTCAGTCTAAACGCTTTGCAGACAGAATCATAGAATTGAAGGCTAATCAGATTTTTCCAGAAGCTTTTCAAGCTCTAACATTTGATCTAACTGCTATTCAAAAAATTATTCGATTATCAGTAACACTTGAGGATTTTGCAACAATTCAGTCGCAAGTGTCGCGCATAAGAGATACAGGCTGGGTAGATAAAGATTTTTCTACTACACCAACGATAGCCCTTGCTGACTTGGAGATTATTTTTGATGTTTTGCCTTTCATCCCACAAAAGATTCACTATTTAATACGCCGTGCTGAATTAGAAGAGCACATGCAATATAGGGGTGATGAACTGGATTTACTTGGTTTCTATCTTAGGACAGGGTTCAACCTTGGTAAAGAAGAATTTGAGCCGAGAGAGTGGATCATTTCAGGAATGTCAGAAAAGGTTGACAGATATTATGTAGCTCTAGATCGAGGTATTACTCGCGCAAAACCAAGATTGGAATTGATAAAGTGGTGGGAGGATATCCAGCTTCGTATTGAGCAGCGATGTCCTTATCGTTGGTTAGAAGTTGCAGTAATGTTGCTCAATGTTTCCCTCAGTGATCAACGCAAAGCTGAAAGAGAATTCAAAAGAATCATAAGAAACGTCAGGAAAAACTGGCGGCAACCAGGACATGTCAACTCAATTATTGTGGATCTTCCGCAGCGACGTGAGGCTATTGGCCTATTGGCCTTTCGAAAATTTGAGCAAGATCAACGCCGTGAATTCATGAATGATCTTGCAGGTCAATCCTTTTCAGAAACTGATGCGGAACGATGTTTGGTTATTGGAGTTAATATTGACGATCAAGATTGGTACCCTTATAGCCTTTTAGGCGTATTTCAGCGCCATCAGATAGGTGTCATAGAAAGTTAAGCCCTTAACCTGAAAACTGCATTAGGCATGAATGTTCCAATACGATATGTACTGGAACGAGTTAAGTACATAACAAACGTCATGCAATGGACGAGCAACAATTTTTGCTGTGAATGCAAAGGTGTAGCTTGTCGCTGATGGCGAGCGTTAGACTGCTTCATCTGACAGAGCCATCGCTATCTTCAACTAATTGAGATACTGTTGGTATTTCGGCAATTGAGAATACTTAAAACTCTTGATAGGCCTGAATTGTAGGCTAAAAATTTCTACTTTGGGGTTGTAGGGGTCAGAAGTTCAAAAGTTGTGGGATCTCTGCCTGTATTTAGGCAAAGTTTAGGCAAGAAGTGTAAAGCGCTCTCTACAACCTATAACTAGAGAGCGCTCTATTATTTCCATGAAAGGACTGCAAATCCTTTACCTCTCTTCAACATGACAAACGTACGAGCTGCTCCAAGGCAACCAGTCTTGAGTTAAGTGGACTGCCCAAAACGCTCCATCATAGATTTGGCACGTTTAAGGTTTGCAATCTGCTGTCGTTGTTCGTTTTTGTTTCTTGCTTCGGACAATATATCCCGCAAAGCATCTGGATTGGATTCGCTGTACTCAAACATTGCTTCGATCAAAACCTCACGGCAGATGCCGTTTTGCCTGCATAGTTTTTGCAGCCGATCGCCGATTTCCTGCTCTAGCCTTAGGGTAGTCTGCTTAGTCTTAAGTGGTTGTTCAGGTTCAGGAGATTGCGATATCTGGGATTCTAGAGATTTCGAATCATTTAAGTCTGGATATCTAGATGTCGCGATATCTGGATTTGCTATAGACTTAGGACTCGGAGCTAAAGATGCATCTCGGTTAGGAACGGTTGGACGATTGCGTTTCTTAAGGCGCTCTAAAGCATCACTCATGTCTTAGGGCCTCAGCGATCTGTTCAAATGGGTATTGCAAGTCTGTTTGGCTCATATCGGAAAGCAACTTGCCTTGACGGATGGCATTCTTAAATTTTTCAGATTCACGAATTGAAGCAAGGACAGGAATGTCCCCAACAAATTCCTTCATTGCTTCAATGTTCTGCCGACCTTCTAAAGTTTGAGTATTACCAACCCAGCGATCGCGGAAAGGAACCACACCTAAAATCTTTCCAGTAAATGCCATCAAGTTAGACTGCTCTTGAAGAAAGTCGGAAGTGTCCATCAGACTATTCATGCCTTTAACATTTGCTTCTACCGGAATGAGAACATAATCTGATGCTCCAACTGCGGTAAGGCAGAGCTGGGAGCGAGAGGGTTGAACATCAATGAGGACGTAATCAAATAAGTTGGCAACTGATTTGAGCCGAAGTTTAAGAATGAAGGCTCCCGTGCCGCTGCTGCTTAAGTAGTCTGAAACTTTGAATAGGCCGCGATCGGCGGGAATCAGATAAAGGTTTTCATAGCTTGTTTCATAAATACCGTCCTCAGTCGCTACTTGCCCAGTGAGCACTTCTAAAAGACTTGGTTGGTTGGGCTGAACTTCATGGTTCAGGTAGAAGGTTAAATTCGCTTGCGGGTCAGAGTCAATCGCTAGTATTCGTTTCCCCTGCTTTGCCAGCAGGAGCGAAGTGAAAAAGATAGTGGTTGTTTTTCCCTGCCCGCCTGATAGGGAAATGCATGAGCAAGTCCGCATGGTTGAGCCTTTGATTGTAATACTGCAAAGATACAGCCAATGCTTCTATATTTCTAGATATAAAGATATCTATACTCGTAGATATCTAGACTTCTGGATATCTACGTAGATTCCTAGTATCTAACAACGAACTGGACCAATAACTATGCTCTTTGTTTCGAAGCTCTTATTTCTGTTAGTTCAAGCTCTGCATAGTTGTCAAAAAGACTGAACTCTATAGCTTAATCGTGGGCAAGTTGTGATGAACTGTCCGGTGGCATAAATGTTGCAAACTAGGTGATGCAAGAGCTGCTCAATGGGAGGAAGTGGTTAATATGAGCGCTAGGGACTTATTCCATCAAGCCGTTAGACGCGGGCTAGAAAAAGACCAGTGGCAGATTTCCAGCGATCCACTGGAATTGGAGTGGGAAGAAGTTAAAGTCAAAATTGACCTGGCTGCCGAAAGGCTGATCGCCGCCGAACGGGGCAAAGAGAAAATTGCCGTCGAGATTAAGAGCTTCATTAGCCCGTCGCCCATTAGCGACTTCCACACGGCTCTGGGACAGTTTCTTAACTATAAGATCATGCTAGAGGTCAATGAACCTGACCGACAGCTTTATCTGGCAGTACCCCTGGATACCTATGAAATCTTTTTCCAGAGCCGCTTTGCCCGAGTTGCTATTGAACGCCATCACTTAAAACTGATTGTGTACAACCCAATCACCGAGGAGATTGTGACATGGATAAACTAAATCGTTACCGTACCTGTGTTCAAAATCTTTTGGAGCAGCACAGCCAGTACAAGGCCCAAGACGAAGAAGTTGAGAACGAACTCTTCTTCGACCCCATCCGCGACCACTACCAGCTCATGCGTATCGGCTGGAAAGGCTTAAGCCGCGTCTATCATACCGTTCTCCACTTTGACATCAAAGATGGCAAAATCTGGCTCCAGCAAAATACTACTGATATCGATGTTGGACAAGAACTCATCGACATGGGCATCCCAAAAGAAGACATTATTCTGGGATTGCATCCCGCTTATAAACGCCCTTACACAGGTTATGGGGTTGCCTGAGGAAATCCCAGAATTGGACAGTGCTCTACATCTAGTCAAACCTAGAACTAGCACAAAAGCCAGTTGAATGCTGAGCCTCCAATTACGTGCTTGTTGAAGTTGGCAGCTGTTTGTAGGTAATTTTTTCATTGCATTGAAAATAGCAGCGATCGCTAGGTGGATCAGGTAAACTACTCTTCAAGTTGCATAAAAACGGAGGGAATTAGTGATTGTAGGGATGCGAAGCGTGTCGTTACACCAGAGGAGGTAAAGATGTCTCATGACTACTAAAAGCCAGAAACCCCAACTGCGCTAACAGAAGGGGTTCGAAGGTTTTTTATTATTGGTTCGGAATAGAGGAGACTTTAACTTGTGTGCTTGGCGGCGCTTAGTTAGGTCACCCACTGTGCCATGCGTCTATATTACGGTCATTTGGTGAAAAGTGACAAGACCTTAAAACGTCTTTAAACACGCAAATGAAACAGACCAATGGCTCTCTATTCCTCTCTACACCAGGGATGGAGCGCATCAAAGCAAAATGAGATTTGTCCTCGTTTTTCAAGTCAGTTTTAGGAAAAACTTAGCTGTTCTCAATCTGCGGATCGCCCTCTTCCTGTCCAACCGTTATTTCGGGACAGAGAGAACATGCATAGCTATTGTGACGATCCCCTGCATCAGCAGCGTGATCAGCGTTATCCATTAACTTTGCACCCTCTGTCCCCCCACCTACACCGGACTAGAGAGTTGCATCATGCCCCGCAAACAACCCCCTGCCTGTGCAAGTCAGGCGATCGCCCCTCAACCTGCTCGTCAACGTTTACCAGAACCCCTGCCACGCGACCCCTTAGGCCAGCGATTGTGCCAGATCTTTTCCTACCCCTGGCAAGCGATCGTCGCGCCTGCCCCCACCGATGCCAGCCAAAAACCTGCTTGGCAGACCCTCACGCAGTACCCCCTCAAGCCCCGTAGCCTTTGGACCTACTGGCAAGATGCCGCTCAACTCGTCGGCGTTCGCTTCGGTTCCACCACCACCTACGGCCTCATCGACCTCGATGCCTTCAGCCTGCATCATCCCACCCGCGATCGCCAAGCCCTTGCCACGATTCGAGCTGCCCTCGCCAGCATCGGCATTCATCAAACCCTCCTGCTGCGCTCCAGCTGGAATGGTGGCCTTCACCTCTATATCCCCTTACCTGAAGCCGTCCCCACCTTCGGCCTTGCCGTCGTTCTCAAGCATTGCTTAGAAGCTCACCACCTGCCCCTGCAAGCAGGCCAACTGGAAGTCTTTCCTAACGTCAAGCGCTACAGCAAAGCCGGAGAATACAGCGAGTACAACGCCCATCGCCTGCCCCTACAACCCAGCAGCGGCTCTGTCCTCCTCAGCGATCGCCTGCAACCCCTGCCCAGCGACTTGTCCTCCTTCTTTCAGCAATGGGATCAAGCTGCCGCAGCCCAAGACTTAGAGCAACTAAATCAAGCGATCGCCGAGGCGAAGAAGCAGCATCAGTACCGCTCCTACAACCGCCGTAGCAATACCGCTATTTGGCAGCAAGAACTAGAAACTGAAATGGAGCAAGGGTGGACCGGACCCGGACAAACCAACCACCTGCTCAAAACCATCGGTTGCTACGGCGTCGTCTTTCAATCCCTCTCTGGTACCGCACTCTCTCACTACATTGAACACACCGCCATCAACAGCCCTGGCTACTCGGAGTGGTGCCAACACCAGCACGAAATTAGCCGTCGCGCTCAAGAATGGGCTACCACCGCAGAAAACTACTACTGGCCTCTAGGCACCTCTCCTAAACGCGATCGCACCCTTACTTCGTCCACTGCTGCCAACAACATCGTCAACTTCAACCAGAAGCGAGCTGAAGAGGCTCAGGCTCGGATCAAACAAGCCGTCTTGGAACTGACTCAACAAGGCCAGCTACCCGATGGCCTGACTGCCCGAGCCCAAGCGATCGCCTCAATAGCACAGTGCAGTCATAGCACCTTGCAGAAGTACAAAGAACTGTGGCATCCCGAATGGTATGTAATAGAGCCCCCAGAGCCAGTTGCAGCTTCATCAATAGCTCCAGCGATCGAACCCCCAAAACTTCTAGAAGACTCTCCCAGAGAGGAATTACACACCTCTGTCTATATGAAGGGTGGGGGGGCTGAAGGTAGTCTGCTGGGAGAACGAAGTTCTTTTTCTTCACAAAGGGAGGGTCCAGGGAGGGGGAAAACCAGTTTTCCACAGCCTTTGACTTCGTCTCCTCAGATCGCTCCGGATGATCTCAGCGATGTGATTGTGGGAATTCAGATTCAAGTCAGGCAATTGGGATGGACTGTAGAGCAAGCCCACCAGTTCATTGCGGATCACTTCCACGGCAAGCGCCGCAGTCAGCTCACAGAGGATGAGCTCGTGTGCTTGTTGTATCACCTCAGAACGCGATCGCGGCTGTAAGTTATTCGGCTCAGGAATCATGAACGAAATGACAGCGGTTTCACCTTCTAACTTTCAACAGATTCAGTACACTGAGTTAGCTCAAATAGCTTTGTGTAGCTGATCGGCTTTCAGGTAATGGTTTATGCAGAACGGGTTCTCTCCTCTCTCAGACTCTGACGAAGAATTACATCAACGGGCAGAACGTCTTTTGGAGAAGCCCAAAGTTCTACAAGATTTAGTGCTGATTCCAGTGCCTCTAGCCTTGTTGTCCCTTCCACTGGAGCAGCGTCGGCGATCGCTGATTGTGCAAGAGGCATTGAGTGAGTGGGAAAAACAGGCTCGCGAGGACGACTTACGTTTTGGCTTCGAGGAACGCCGCTGGATTCCACGAGTTGAAATTTATATCCCAAATACCCCCCGTGGGCAGCAATTGATTCAACTGGCTACGGCGATCGGCAACATTCCCCTGCAAGCAGAAATGTTGCCGAAGAATCAAGAGCAGGCTCATTGGCTCAAGACCCTTCACTACTTCTACCAAGCGAGAGGCATGCTCTTTGCTTACCAGCTGCTTCGAGGAATTCCAAACCCAAGCCGCACAAAAGGCATATTGCCACAGCATTTCTCAACCTCTATTATCCGCAACCTTGAGCTCGTTACTGACGTTGATGTTGCTGAATATCAGCTTATAAAGGCAGGTGAACCTTACCTCAAAGCCTGGATGGAACGCAGGCAACAAACCTATCCGTTTCAGCAGCCGTTGCAACTTTTCCTGGAAATTCGAAAGCAAACGTTTCTACAAGAGTGGGAGTTAGGACCAAATAATAATGACGATTGGACCTCGATTGAGGATCAGAAAGACTTGTTATCCGTCCATGTCTTCTTACTTCAAAAATCAATGTGGGTGAAATCCAAGCGCATTGAGAAACGTGGGACCTATCAGGAGCAGGAGCAGAGATATCTAGAATCCCTTAAGAATAACGGCTGGTACGGTCGTTTGATGCTTGCCCTGCGTCCGCATAGTGAATCTACCCTCGAACACCCTTGGCAAGATTACGTTGAAGCCTTCAGGGGTGGCAAAACTGCTTATATTGATGATTTTTATTGGCGTAAAGGGCTGCCCTACAAGCGTAGAGAAAACGTGATCAAGCCTCAGCCTGTTCCTTGTTCGGCTATGTTGCCGAGCCAATGTGATTGCCCTTTTCGTAGCTTAGGAACCGATCTTTCAGCCTCAAACTGTCTCAAGCGAGTCCAGGAAAAAACGGAAAAAACAGCAGAGCGGGCTCGAGTCAAAGGGAGGCTCAATGAACTGGGCTATCTACTTTGGGTCTGGGCTTAACATTCCTTAATCGATTCCTAAAAACGGATTTTTTCAAGTTTGTGTCTGCTATCTGTGTTGACGGACAGCAATTTTTTTGAGCAGCTAAAACCAGAAAAATATTCAATTGAAATTCTTAAAGACGAGAATTTCACAGATTTTAGTGCTCAAAAATTAGTTTTTTTTGCTGTTAGTTGTTGATCCCCAGCTCCAGCCCGGTACGTCTCTAGATATCCTTTGAGAACCGAATTGACCGGAATCTGCCGCGTTTCCTGCTTGCCCTTGGTGTTAGCCTTACGAAGCGTCATCTTGGTTCTGACCCCTACCGCGTCATAAGCATCTGTGGTGAGCATTGAGCATGCTTCACTGATGCGGCACCCTGTGTAGAGGCAGATGCCAAAGAGGGCACGGTCGCGATCGCCCTCCAGTGCCTTGAACAATTTTGCAATCTCGTAGGAAGTTAAAACTTTGGCTTGACCGTGACCGTCTATTTTCATCTCACCAACCTCATCCTTTACCTGAAGTAATTGTATTTTCTTC
>NZ_JACJPA010000119.1:0-175943 GCF_014695845.1 Trichocoleus sp. FACHB-591 | reverse complement strand
ATGGGCGTTGAATAGATGCAACAGACGGTTGAGGAATGCCTGCTTCATGATTCGTCCTGACAGCACTGCTCCCTCTATTTTGTCTGATTGCCTTATTTTTGAAGAAGTCTAATTAACTCCCTCGGCCTAGCATTCATACTTCGTAATTCTTTGGCTAAGAGTAATGTACCTTCTGGTAGACGGCGCTGCTTCCTAAGACACCGTAGGATTCGTGTCAAAAGGATATTGATACCGCTGTTATCGATCGCGCTGCTGGTTGTATTGATCGAGGCCTGCAAAGTCTAACTAGAATCACGAGGAAATGGGTATGCAACGAATTCTTACCGCTATTGGACAGTTTGTTCGCAGTAGTCTAGTAGTGATAGCGCTGGTTGGCTTACTGAGCTTATCGAGCCTAATCATTTCGCAAGCTAGCTATGCGGGCGACGCAAACGTACCTAACTTCAGAGCTGACCAAGTCAACCCATCTAAGGCAGAGAAGCAGTCGGTTGAAGAGCGTGAGCAAGCTTACAACAACGCCACCAAAGTCGCTAAAGATTCCAGTGCTTTGGAGCAAGAGTACGAAAAAAATCTAGAATCCTATCAAGAGCAGCAGCCAAACTCAGGAATTATCAAAGGGGCAAAGCAGCTAATTGAAAAAGTGACGGGTAACGACTAGAAGTAGATAGATTATTTTGCTTACCCAGCGAAAATCTATTTGCTGAATTCTGCCAAAGTTAGCTATTTCAACCACTGACCTAAGTTCTTAAACTAGCCTGATCTCCCCATCCAAATTTCAGAAACTGGATGGGGTTTTCTTATGTCTAAATCAATGGCTCTGTCGCCAGCCGTAAGCTGATGGAGTGCGCCTCTCACAAACTATTTAGGCTTGCAATATTTCAGGATCAATAATCTCTGCCATTCTGTCCTGAGCCTGGTTAGACTGAGCGTTAAACATAAGTTAGGCCTCAAAACTACTAGCAGTGTTCTTCTATTGGCAACTCCCTAACCCTTACTCAAAACTCTATGAATTTTATACGTCGGTTTCAGAGTCTTGATAATCAATTAAAAGCTGTCTTGGCGACTGTTGTGATTAGTGTGGTGTGGCTGGTTTACGCCGTAACAACCATCCAACCTGGAGATGCCGAGATTCTGGCGAATCAACCTCAGCAAATTGCGATCGCCCAAGTGCCGCCTAGCCAAATGCGACCTTCTGATAGTCGAGCTAGCATTCAGTCTAGTGTCATTGTGCCTACCGTCCCGCTGTCCGCTTCCCCCACC
Organism: Trichocoleus sp. FACHB-591; assembly: GCF_014695845.1. Classification (NCBI taxonomy): domain Bacteria; kingdom Bacillati; phylum Cyanobacteriota; class Cyanophyceae; order Leptolyngbyales; family Trichocoleusaceae; genus Trichocoleus; species Trichocoleus sp. FACHB-591. Next base: position 174,683 of record NZ_JACJPA010000119.1, on the reverse strand, counting down.
GTTCAGCCAGTGCCGCCGCAAGTCTCTCGGCCCGTGCGATCGCAGCCTGCGCCCCCTGCCTCCGCGCAGCCACCGATAAGACCCCCCGCAGTCCCGGCTTATCAACCCAGAGAACTGGTTGCTTTTGCAGATCCCACGAATTATGGAGAGCGAGTGCTCAAGGATGTGTATGGTCGTTCTGCTGCCCATGCACCGATTGTCGTGCTCCATGAAACTGTCAGCTCGGCGAACAGCACGATCTCATTCTTTCAAACTCCCCATCCTAGAGACGAAGACCAAGCAAGCTACCACGCCTTAATCACTCAGGATGGGACGATTGTGTATCTCGTTTCCCCCGATAAGCGAGCCTTTGGGGCAGGCAACTCGGTGTTTAATGGCCCGAATGGTCCAGAGGCAGTGAAAACGCATCCCAAATTTCCGCCCTCTGTCAATAATTTCGCTTACCATATCTCCTTAGAAACGCCTCCCGATGGTCGCAATAACGGCAACCGTCACAGCGGTTACACAGCTGCTCAATATGAATCGCTGAGTTGGTTAGTTGCAAGAGCCGCTGTGCCCGAATCGAGGATTACCACCCATCAAGCAGTCGATCGCTCTGGATCTCGCAAAGACCCCCGCAGTTTTAATCAGCAAACGTTCCTGACGCTGCTGCGTGCTTATACTCGACCCGCTCTGACGGCTCCTACCCCACGCAGCTAGTTAAAAGCTTACGGAGCGATCTTCCAGAGTTAGGCGATCGCCTGATTAGATAACTGGTTATATACCTGCTTAAAACTGAAACACGGTTCTCACCATGCCTCCGAAGACATCATCATTCTCTGCATTGTGGTTTGAGCAAGGACCGTAGACCGAGTAGAGTAGTCGCGATCGCTGCATCTTTGAGGCGCTTGATTGCGATTGAATAAACAAAAACCTTTATAAGGCAATGGTTTGAATCTCCTCAAGCTAGAGGCTCAACCAAGCGGCAATGCTAGCCTAGCCTTAGTTCACAACTAGCCTTCATGCTTTACTTCATTGCTGCCTGGACTGTGTTAAGTATGGCTTGCTGGTCGATTGGTGTAGCTCTGCTAAACCTATTGCAATTGCAGGCAGACTGTTTTGAGCGATCGCCCCATCGCCCGATGGCAGCACTTTGGTTAGGTTTGATAGTTCTGGCAGTCGCATTGCTAGCCACCTCTCTCTTATTGCCCCTATCTCCTGTAGTCGGTGGGTTGGTTACCGTTGCTTTAGTTGCTGCTTCCCTCTTACCGCGATCAGCCCGTCAAGAAGTTGTAGCCTGGCGGGTCGATCTATCACCTCGGCTAATTTTAGGAATTTCAATCCTTGCCTTGGCGATCGCGGCTATTACCACTCAACAGGTTACTTGGATCGATACTGGCATTTATCACTACGGCAGCATTCGTTGGTTGTCCGAATTCGGTACAGTACCGGGTCTAGCGCTGTTGAAAAAACAGTTCGGTTTTGCTTCAGCTTGGTTCGCTCTGGCGGCTCCTTTGAATCCAGTGGGTCTAGGAGGACGTGTTAGCGCTTTGACTAATGGCTTTGCCATACTTTTAGCCGTATTCCATTTCTGGGTCAGCTTGACTCGAAGCTTCACAACTCAGGCTAAGCTCAGCGATTGGTTTGTCACCTTGTTTTTTGGCTTAGTGCTGCCACCGCTGTTGTTTACCCACTTGCTGTCAGTCATTTTGGTATCTCCCTCGCCAGACATCCCCGTCATTTTTTTAACGGGAGTCGTAGCTTGGAGTATTTTAGTGATTTCTGAGCAACGAACCGATTCTGTGAATGCAGGGCCAAAAAGTATTTTAGAGCCTGAACTAATTCCGCTAATTTTGGCAGCTGGAGCCGTCACGATTAAGCTGACTGCGTTGCCAATTTTATTAATTGCTAGCTTATTTTATCTAGTAGCTAAGCGCCCAAGCTTCAAGCGGTTACTAGTGGGTGGTGCGGTTTTGGCAGGTTTGCTGCTACCCATGTTGCTATTTAGCCTTGTGACTTCTGGATGTCCGCTTTATCCCTCTACTTTCCTCTGCCTTGATTTGCCCTGGTCCCAAACGGTGCAAGAGGCAAAGCAACTGGCCGAAGTGACGCGTGGGTGGGGGACTTGGTTTGGTTCAGCTCCTACCGGAGTTTCTGCGACTTTGTGGCTGTTTTGGCAGTGGTTCAATGCGATCGGCTCTAGCAAATTAATTGTTTTATTAATTGGGCTTTCGATCGTTTCCATGATTTATGTCTTTCGGACTGTCATCTCGCAACAAAATCAGGGACAGCTTTGGGTGTTGGGGTTAGCTGTAGTTGGCACCAGCTTCATGATGTTGCAGTCTCCCCTCTTAAGATTTGGGATTGGCTACGTTGTGCTTTTACCTGTCTTGTCCGTTGCCATTTTGTTTCATGCCAAGCTGCAAAACCGTTGTATTGAGCTGAACAAACGATTTACGGCTAATCCCCACCGCCAAAAATATCGATGGCAATCTTGGGTGTTGTTGTGTTCGGGCACCTTAGTACTCGTGGCTTTGAGTCAGCCCCCAGTGCGATCGCGTCTTGTCTTACCACCTGCACTGCCTAAGACCAAATTGACACAACAACAAGTTAACAATGTTGTTTATTTCTCGCCTCAAAACTCCAAGGGAGCTTGTTGGGCCGCAGAGATACCTTGCTCTCCCCAACCTGCTAAGAATATATGGCTACGTGATCCGGTCCGTGGTCTTCCTGCAGGATTCGTACGCAAGCCTGAAGTGCTTCCTAGCTCAGTAAATACCGTGCCTTAAGCATTTAATCGCAACTTTACATACTGAAAAAATATTCCAAAGAGCTTGAAGCTATGAATCAGTAAGAGCCTAAGCAATTTTTCCCCTCAGTATGTATGGCTAGGCATATTTCCTTTTAATAAACTTTCAGTAGCAGCCCTGTGAAACTCTAGAGCTTAGTGCCAAAGTTATTTCTATCAGCCCTGATAGGACTACAGAGCCTCACCCTATCGGTAGATTTATACCGAGGTCGGAGATTCAGTGATTAAGTCCCAGAATTCCTAAAAATTTAACGCGAGAACTCTACCCCTTAATGGAAGTTTCGGAGCAGGGTTGGCCTGTGCCAGAATTTCTGATGCTTTCGGGTTTAGCTACAGTCTCAGCGTGGACAAGTTGACTGTGAACACTGACTTTGCTGGAGTATTACCTGGATGATCGCCGCGAAAGTTTTGAGAGATGCCATAGATTCTGAAACCGTCTGCTTCGGAACGAGAGCTAGGCAAAATTTTGTGATTTTAGGGAGTGGTCTTGCAGGTCTGGCCGCAGCTCAGGAACTCTTAAAGCGAGGCTGCAAAGTCACGCTGATTGAGCAAGGCGCTGAAGTGGGAGGACTCGCACGAACCTTCGAGCAAGATGGCTTTCGCTTCGATATCGGTGGGCATCGATTTCACAGCAACAATCCCACGGTTGTGCAATGGCTCAAAGATTTATTAGGTAAGGATTTACGAGTAGTACCTCGCACTAGCCACATCTATTTAAACCAGCAATTTGTTAACTATCCCATTCAACTGCCGGGAGCGTTATCCATCTTTTCGCCGCTTAAAGCAGCCCAGATGGTGTTTAGTTACCTAGTAGCTAAATTTACTGAAAAGACTCGTCAGGATATTTCTTTTGAAGATTGGGTAATTAAACGCTACGGTCGGGCACTGTACGAAGTATTTTTTCAACCCTACACCGAGAAAGTTTGGGGTATTGCCTGCGACCAGCTCTCTGCAACTTGGGCTTCTCAACGGATTGGCATTCCTAGCCTATGGCGAATGGTGAAGCAGGCGATCGCTCCAGCTAAAGAAACGCCTGCCACTGCCATCTCTGAGTTCTACTACCCACGCGCTGGGTTTGGCATGATTCCAGATGCCTTGCGTGAGAACATCTTGGCAATGGGGGGTACAATTCATACCCATACTGCTTTGCTGAGCTGCACACCCCTCACTCAAGGTTTTGAAGTTAATGTTCGTCATCAAGACGGCACTACGCTGACCTTGAAAGCAGATCAAATTGTTTCTACGATTCCACTGAACTCTCTACTGCAAGCGATTCCCGAAAAGCTTGGTAGCCAGGAGATTTTGCAGAGTTATAACTTGGAATACCGAGACATCATCTGCTTGTTTGTAGCGCTCAAACGCCCACAAGTCAGCCAGGATAGCTGGACCTACTTTCCCATGAAAGACCTGATTTTTGGTCGCACTCATGAACCTAAAAATTGGTCGCCAGAAATGGTTCCTAGCAATGACTACACCTCTCTGGCGATCGAAATTTTCTCCAGCCGAGGTGAGCCGACGTGGGAAATGTCGGACGATGCCATCTTGGACCAGGTGATTGAGCAAATGCATCAGATTGGCTGGGTCAGCAAAGCAGATGTTCACAAAAGTTGGGTGATGCGCGTTCCCTATGCCTACCCAGTTTACCGAGTGGGTTACGAACCTACCCTTCGCAATGTAAAGGACTATCTCAATCAGTGGGATAACCTTCATTTGGTAGGTAGAACCGGATCGTTTCACTACATGAATAGTGACGGTGTCATTGAAGATGTATTCAACCTGATCGAAAAATTGTTTCCGGAAGGGGCTTTGGAAGTACAGCCCTTGGCTACTGCTGCGGGTCGCTGGATGTAGGAGTGCAAATAATCATGCGAAAACCAGCACCACTCAAAGGCATTTCTCACCCGTTTCTCTCCATCGTGGTTCCGGTCTACAACGGCGGTGAAGCTTTCCAGGCTTGCTTAAGCGCCATTACACACTCGCCCTTCCGAGATTGGGAACTGATTGTAGTTGATGACGGCTCTAGCGATCGCTCCGCTCAAGTGGCTCACCAATTTGGAGCCAAAGTTCTAAGGACTCATCGACCTAAAAGTGGCCCAGGGGTAGCGCGTAATTTAGGTGCGCAGGCTGCTCAGGGGCAATATCTGTGCTTCATTGATGCTGACTGCGAAGCGAATCTGAATACTTTAAGTCGTCTCGCTGAAGCTTTAAAGAGCCACCCAGATTTAGACGCTGTATTTGGCTCCTACGATGACGCTCCTAAAGCCCCTAACTTTGTAGCCCAGTATAAAAACTTACTGCATCACTATACTCATCAAACGGGATGTGAAGATGCTTCCACTTTTTGGGCAGGCTGCGGTGCGGTGAAGCGTTCTACCTTTTTGGCTGTAGGTGGATTTGACACTAAACGCTATCCTCGCCCCAGCATTGAAGATATTGATTTGGGCTACCGAATCAAGCAAGCAGGCGGCAGAATCCTTCTCGCTAAACAGGTACAGGTGAAACATCACAAAGCCTGGAAGCTCAACAGCTTAATTAAGACGGACTTGTTTGATCGCGGTATTCCTTGGACGCAACTATTGCTCAATAGTCGCTCTGGGATGGCTAACGATCTCAATCTTCAAGTTTCTAGCCGTCTTAGTGTTGTGGCAGTTTATTTACTTCTGTTGCTAGGGCTGAGCAGTTTTTATAGTCCTCAGGCTGTATGGGGACTTTTGCTGGTGACGATCGCCCTTCTCATTCTGAATCAAGACGTATATCGCTTTTTCAGACAAAAGCGGGACTTGAGTTTCACACTAAAAGCAATTTTGATGCACTGGCTCTATTACATCTATAGCGGCCTTGCTTTTCTAATAGGAAATTATCTGCATTGGCAAGAGCAACTCGGTAAGGACCGAGCTGTGACTAAAACACTTTTTGATCATTAATCAATCTTTTAATCAGGCTGCAAAGATGAGTCGCTGCCAGGAGACTGATACTCCTTTAGTGTCTGTAATTATTCCGGCTTATAATGCTGAACATTTTATCGCTAAAACGCTTGAGTCTGTAATCAACCAAACTTACAAAAGTATTGAAGTGTTAGTGGTTGATGATGGCTCTAGCGATCGCACTGCTGAGATCGTTAATCAAATCAGCCAAAACGACAGCCGCATTGTATTACTACAGCAATCCAATTTAGGAGTGGCAGCAGCTCGTAATCTAGCGATTCAAACAGCTAAGGGAGAATTTATCGCTCCCATTGATGCTGATGATATTTGGTATCGCACTAATTTAGAAAAACAGGTGTGCTGTCTTTTGCAGGCCCCTGCGTCAGTAGGTCTCGTTTATTCTTGGTCAGCAGATATTGATGAGGCTGACTGGCAAACTGGGGAATATCGAGCTTCTCTGATCGAAGGTTCTGTTTTTAGAACCCTACTTTGCCACTATTTTTTAGGGAATGCTAGCTCAACCTTGATTCGGCGCAGCTGTTTAGAGAGGGTGGGCAATTACAACTGCAATTTCAAGCAGCAAAATGCTCAGGGCTGTGAAGACTGGGATTTATATCTGCGAATTGCTGAACATTACCAATTTCGAGTTGTTCCAGAATTTCTAGTTGGATATCGCAAGCTTCCAGCTAGCATGTCCCGTGATTTTACTTCAATGGCCAAATCTCATGCCTTGATGCTACGGGCAATCCGTCAAAAATATTCTGATATCCCTGCTTTAATCTACCGCTTGTCGAGCAGTAGCTTCTATCTGTACTTAGCTCGTCAAAGCTACCAAGGTAAAAATTATCTAGCTTCGCTGTTCTGGTTGACAGCAGCTTTCAAGATAGACTTTACAACTTCTTTACTAAGACCAGGATTTTATATTTTACTGATGATGAATTTTTTCGGGATGATTACTGATTCACTTGCTACTAAGTGCTTCCGAGGAGCTAGATTAACAAGTTCACTTAGGCTTAACAGAAAAGTAGTCAGTACTTCACCAGAGTTTATTAATTCGAAGGCTGATATCAGGATAAAACTACTAATAGAGAGATCACTCCATCGGTGGATGCAAGGAAATCAATTCAATACGTCTTTAGATGGCTGAAGAATAAGTGAAATTTTTTAACTATTATCCGGATTTTTTGAAAACAGAATCTACTATTTTTGACTGCACTTTGGGGGAAATAATGGCGACCGCAGTCCTAGACATTGACTTAAAACAGTTACCCGCTGAGATTACAAATTTAGAACGATACAATCAAGCATTAGTTTTGATTCGCTTTAATGGCAAACCGCTAGGCAAAGCGCTCCTGCCTGTGGCAGAAGGACACATTAGTGGTCTGGAGTTGCGAGAACGGTTGGTCAATGCTGTTGGGTCTCAACTTTGGGAACAGTGGCTGCGGGAGTATCTAGACTGGGATGAAGTGCAGAGTAAAATTTCTGCTTTGCCTCTAGCTACAGTGGCCATCTGTACCCGCGATCGCCCAGATGACTTAAAGCGATGTCTGGATGCTCTGATGCAGTTGCCAGACGACGGTCAAGAGATTTTAGTTATTGATAACTGCCCTGCCACTAATGCCACTCAGGAGTTAGTTACCCATTACCCCACAGTTCGGTATGTGCGTGAAGATCGCCCAGGACTGAACAACGCCCGCAACCGAGCTTTACGAGAAGCTCGCCACGAGATTGTGGCTTTTACCGATGATGATGCGGCTCCAGACCCAAATTGGTTGCGATCGCTTTTAGTTAATTTTGACGACCCCCTCGTTATCTGCACCACAGGTTTAACCATGCCTCTGGAGCTAGAAACGGAAGCTCAAGAGTGGTTTGAAACTTATAGTCCCTTTGGCAAAGGCTTCCACCGAGTTGTGTTTGAGAGTGCTAAACAGAACCCATTGGCAACAGGCAGAGTGGGTGCTGGGGCTAACATGGCGGTACGCCGCAGCTTACTTGAACAAGTAGGTGAATTTGATCCCTATCTGGATGCAGGCACTGCTACGTGCTCTGGCGGTGACCATGAAATGTTTGCTCGCATCCTGCTGGCAGGTTACCGCATTGTCTACGAACCTACAGCACTGAGTTGGCATCGCCATCGTCGCACTTGGGAAGAACTGCGTCGAGCGCTGTATGGCTATGGTGTAGGCGTTTACGCCTTCTGGACTCGCACCTTGCTTGTGGAAAAAGAATGGGTGATGGTGCAGCCTGCGATCGCATGGTTTCTTCACGACCAACTCCCTAATCTATTTCGCGCTATCTTCCGACTGCCAAATAGCTTGCCCTTAGATCTCGCCCTTGCCGAACTCCAAGGTTGTCTCGCTGGTCCCAAAGCTTATTTAACTGCTCGCAAACAATCTGCCTAAGTTCTCCTTAAGCCGTTAAAACCATGCCGACTGTTAGTGTAATTATTCCCACCCATAACCGCAGTGCTGTTCTGAAACGGACCCTTGATGCCCTAGCTCAGCAAAACTATCCTTTGTCCGATATGGAAGTGATCGTTGCTGCGGATGGTTGTACCGACGACACCAGCGAGATGCTCAAGGCTTATCAAGCGCCTTATACGCTTAAGGTGATTGAGCAACCGAGCCAGGGACCTGCGGTTGCCCGCAATCAAGGGGCAGCCTTGGCATTAGCTCCGTTACTCATCTTTCTAGATGATGATATTGAGGCTTCTCCAGGGTTTGTCGCAGCTCATGTGAAAACTCACCAGAAACAAGCTAATCAAGTGGTATTGGGTTACCTACCCACTATCCTAAAAACTCAAACAGGCTTCTTCCGAATTACCTTACGGGGTTGGTGGGAAGCTATGTTTCAGAGAATGCGTCAGCCTGGATATCGCTTCGCTTACTGCGATTTGCTCAGTGGCAACTTCTCAGTCAGTGCAGATTTGTTTGCCGCAGTTGGCAAATTTGACCCTCAGTTCCGCTGCCATGAGGACTATGAGCTAGGCATGAGGTTATTGCAAGCTAAGGCAAAATTTACGTTTGCTGAAGCAGCGATGGGCTATCACCACGAGTTAACTGATCTCGATCGCTCGTTACGGCGCAAATATCAAGAAGGCAAGGCAGATGTTCAGCTGGGACAGAAATATCCAGAGCTAAAGCCCACCTTATTAGTGTCAACCATGATCGCTCGGTGCTCTTGGGTTGACCGAATGGCCCTGATTGTAATATTCAAAATGCCAGCCCTTGGCGATCTGCTGGCCAAAGGACTACGGCGATCGCTCGATCTTTTAGAGTGGATGCGCTTACGGAGCTACTGGCGCACTTTGCTCGATCGCCTCTTAGGCTACTGGTATTTGCGTGGCATCGCTGAAGCTTCTAGCACTCAACAGGCTCTAACTACCTTTTTACAAGGTTCTCGCCCTGTTTCCAGTCCCAACCTCTTAGATATCGAAATCGATCTCAAGGCAGGGTTAGCTCAGGCTGAGTGCAGATTAGAGCAAGAGCGCCCTACTGGAGTTCGTCTCCGCTATGGCAAACAAATCATCGGTCGCATTCCAGCCATCCCTGGAACAGAAAGGTTACATGCCGCTCACCTACGTCCGACATTAGCTACGACTTTGGCTCCAGCGTTGATCCCAGCATTGGTCCTAGACAAGGCTGTTAATGTCACTAACTCCTCGCCTCAAGTTACTTACGAACTTCCAGCTCAACCTTCTCAGTCTCCGGAGCTTGTTTATGTCAACTAAGGTACTTGATTTAGACTTTAGCCAACCGCTTTCTTCTGTTTGGAATCTGGAAGATTTTCATCAACTGCAAGTTTTGGTGCGTTACCACCAAAAACCGCTGGGTTGGATCTACTTACCTGTGCGTCATCAGATTGCTGTGACAGCTGAGCAATTGCAGCAAGCTGCGACCGAACAGTTGGGCTGGGAGTTGATGGCAGCGACAGTTGAGCAACAATTCCTAGAGCTTGAGCCACAAGCAACTATGGCTGAGCCAATTAGCATCATCGTTTGCACCCGCGATCGCGCCTCTGCCTTAAGCCAATGTTTACAATCCTTGCTGGCACTGGACTATCCCAGCTACGAAATCATTGTGGTCGATAGAACCCCTAGTAATGATGACACAGCACAACTCGTTGCTCAGTTGCCAGTACGCTATGTCCGCGAAAGCCAGCCCGGATTGGCATGGGCGCGCAATCGCGGCATTGCGGCTGCACGTCATGGCCTCGTCGCTTTTATTGATGACGATGTAACAGTGGATAAATTCTGGTTGCAAGCGATCGCGAGAGCTTTTGCTGATAGCAAAGTTATGGCAGTTACCGGATTGGCTGCACCTGCTGAACTACAAACTCAAGCACAATACCTGTATGAGCTGCACTATGGTGGCATGAAGCAACGCTTGCAGCGCCGTACTGTTTGCAAGACGGTGTTTTCAGAATCACGGATTGTGAATGCAGAGGTGCCAAACCGGAATTTGTTATGGACAAATTTGCTGGGTACAAGCGCCAATATGGCTTTCCGCCGTTCTATCTTTAGCGAGCTGGGCGGTTTTGATGGAGCTCTAGGAGATGGCACTCCTAGCCGTGGTGGCGATGAGTTGGAAATGTTCCACCGTCTTTTAGCCCAAGGGCATACTTTGGTATATGAACCTGCTGCGATCGCTTGGCATACGGCTGAACCGAGCCTAGCTCAATTGCGACGAGAGATTTTCAGGGATAACTGCGGTTTTGGTGCTCATTTAGTCGCTTCTACTAGTAAGGGTAGAGTGCATTGGTTGGCTGTTGGGCATGTCATGCTGTACCAATGGTTCTTACAATCAGTGCTGCGGCGCTTCCTGCGTCCCAATCGGCTCTCTCGTTCTCTGATTGCTTTAGAAGTTTTAGGTCTGTTAGTAGGAGCATTTTCCTACAGCTTTGATCGACTTCGCAGTCAACGCATCGAGAACATAGATGTTGAAGTACTGCTTGACTCAGCTAGCGCTCCAGAGGCAGTGTCGTGAGAACAGCTAGCCTATCACGCCGTCAGGGGAAGTTGATGCAGCGATTAGATCTCCTCCGCGAATTAGTAATTCGTGATATCCAAATTCTTTACAAGCGATCGGCTTTGGGTCTGGCTTGGACGCTCATTAACCCCTTGTTACAACTGGCTGTTTTTGCCTTTGTTTTCCAGCTTGTCTTGCCAGTTAATGTTCCTAAGTATTCCTCATTTGTGTTCAGCGGCTTATTGGTGTGGAACTGGTTCCAAAGCTCTCTCTTTCAAGCTACAGGTGTGATCACTAATAACCGGGCACTAATTCGACAACCTGGTTTTCCCGCAGCAATCTTGCCCGCAGTCACTGTCACGACTGGGCTGATTCACTTTACTTTAGCGCTGCCCATCTTGCTAGTGTTTATGAGTATTGATGGCATCGAACTCAAGCCAATTATCTTGGCGATGCCGCTGCTACTAGCGTTGCAGTTTGTACTCACAGTCAGCCTCACCTATCCTTTAGCCGCGGTCAATGTCACGTTTCGGGATACTCAGCACATTCTTGGGGTGATTCTGCAACTGTTGTTTTATCTCACACCCTTGTTTTACGACCTGAAAAGTGTACCGGAAAATCTACGTTTGGTTTATCACCTCAATCCGATTGTGCTTTTGGTGGAATCCTACCGAGATATTTTGATCCAGGGCGTACAACCAGACTGGATGGCGCTAGGAATTTTGAGTGCGTTGAGTGTGGTGCTGCTTCCCATTGGACACCAGATTTTCAGACGGCAGAGCGATCGCTTTGTGGAGGAGTTGTAAATGCGTTACGCAGTCTCGGTCCAGGGTTTAGGCAAGCAGTTCTCCCGATATCATGGCGATCGCCCACTAACCCTTCAAGAAGCAGTTCTATCTGGCTTGCGCCGCATGCAACCCGTTGAGAAGTTCTGGGCTTTACGGGATATCAGTTTTACCGTTCTGCCTGGACAAATGCTGGGAATTATTGGCAGAAATGGAGCTGGAAAATCTACCCTGCTCCAGCTAATTGGGGGGGTGGGCCGACCGGATGAAGGCAAAGTAAAAATCAATGGTCGGATTGGAGCCTTGCTCGACTTGGGAGCGGGCTTTCACTCGGATCTAACGGGACGCGAGAATGTTTTTGTCAGTGGGGTAGTCGCAGGATTAACTCGGCGGGAAGTGGCGCGTCGCTTCGATGCCATTGTTGAGTTTGCCGAACTAGCTCCCTTTATTGACAGTCCCCTCAGAACCTACAGTACTGGTATGCAGATGCGGCTTGCCTTTGCAGTTGCGGTGCATACTGACCCCCAAGTTTTACTAGTAGATGAATTTTTATCGGTTGGGGATATCTCCTTTCAAGCAAAATGCTTGGATCGCATTGCTCAGTTGAAAGAGCAGGGCTGTGCTATTATCCTAATTTCGCATAGCGCAGAACAAATTCAAGAACTGTGTGACCAAGCAATCTGGCTACGCGATGGCCAAATTATCGCCTATGGCGAGCCAGGAATTGTTGCAGGCCAGTACGTGGCTGAAATGCGATCCGAAACCCAGCGTCGAACTCCTACACGTCCTCCCAAACTCACTGATTCAGGCATTGAGTTGCGAGTCAACGAAAACCGTTTCGGTTCTTTAGAAGCTGAGATTACCAATGTACGCTTGCTACCTAAAGGTGAAATTGAGAGTGGAGCTCCCTTAGCTATCGAGATTCATTACCAAGCTGAGCAGCCAGTAGAATCTCCAATTATTAGCGTGACGATCAGCCGAGAAGACGGCCAAGCTTGTTTTGATATCAGTACCGAAACTTTAGGGCGATCGCTACCTCTGCTCGACGGCAAAAACCAAATCACATTACATCTCGATCGCCTTGATTTAGTAGGAGGAGACTACTTTGTGGATGTGGGCATCTATGAGCAGAACTGGGCTTATGCCTACGACTACCATTGGCATGCCTATCCTTTATCGGTTCGTTCACCCATTCAGCAAAAGGGAATTCTGTCTTCTCCTCATCGCTGGCGGCTTAGCCCTGCCCAAGTGCCAGCTTTAGGGACACGCTACTAGGCGATCGCGACTCGGCAACCTAAATCTAGCTCTTCTTTTATTCTCTCAGACTAAGCCAGCCGAGCATCCTAAGAGGAGCAAATCAGCTATGAGAATCCAAAGAGGGTCGCAGTACTGCCTACTTGCTCTATGGTTAGCTTGGACGGTGGGGCTACTTCTGATTTATTACCGCCAAGTCTGGTTGTCACCCACAGAAAATTTAGCCTTAGTTTGGTCCAATCTAGTCGATCTACTGCCACTGCTGGGGATCGGCTTGGGAGCAGCATTACTACTGTTTTTAGCGCAGCGAGTTGGCAGAAAAATTAGTCAACTGCTACGACAGGAAAAATTCACCCAGCCATCCCAACTGCTTTATGGCACTTTGCTTGAATTTGGTGGACTGACAATTTATGTGGCTCTCTCTTATCTCTTGATCCGCCGGGTTTTATTACCAGGTTTACCTTACTTTCATGAAGCCGTTGGGCGTAGTGTCCTAGGAATCGTAGGAGCTGGCTTGACGGTGGTAGCGGCTCAATTTCTGGGACTAGGAGTTTGTCGATTGCTGTTGCGTTGGCAGTTTCAGGACTGGCGCGATCGCTGGCTCTACCACAGTGCAATTGGCTTAGGTGCGCTGGCTTATCTCTCTCTAGGACTCGCGTTCCTAGGGATTTACTATCGTTTGAGTATTCAAATTTTAGTCGCAACTGTCTTGGCAGCAGGTAGTTTGTGGCTGGGCTACTGTTTCAAGTCTGACAATTCATTGCAACCTCGCTCAGCCGCTCAACCCCGCCTCACTCCCACCGTGACCCCTGCTGATCGAATTTGGCAAGGAGTTACTCTGATCGCGATCGCCATTGCATTTGTGTGTGCTTTGGCTCCAGAGCAGGAGTTTGATGCGCTCAGTTACCACCTCAGTTTTCCAGAAATGTGGCTGGAGGCAGGATATTTAGTAGACCTGCCAGCTCAGTATGTTTCGCTTTACCCAATGACTTGGGAGTTGATTTTTGGGGCAGGTTTGGCCCTAGGCGGACCGATCACTGCCAAATTACTCCATTTTGTTTCTTTGCCCCTGACCGTTCTTCTGACTTACCAGCTCACACGCCGCTTTGTTGCTGGAGTTTCTCCGTGGCTCGCTAGTGCTTTCTTAGTAACTGTTCCAATTGTTTTGTGGGAGGCCACCAGCGCTTATGTTGATTTAGCCTTAGCGTTGCATGTAGGACTCGTGTTATATGCTCTGTGGCAATATGTACAAGAGCGACATTGGCAGTGGTTAGTCTTAGCAGCACTGAACCTAGGCTTGGCATTGGCTAGTAAACACTTGGCGCTCTTTGTGCTGGCACTAGCCGCGATAGGGCTATTTCTACAGCTTTGGTTCCAGACGAAAAACTTTCGACAAGCTGTCATCCCCGCGATCGCTCTTAGTGTAGGCAGCCTAGTGTTACCGTTTCCTTGGTATCTCCGCAGCTGGCTCGCTTCAGGAAATCCAGTTTTTCCAGAACTGTTCAGTCTGTTTGGTGCCCCTGCCGATCGCTGGGATGCAGTTTCCGAAAGAGGATTAGATCATTTCTTAGAGCAATTTGGGCGTCCCGACTCTGTCTTAAATCTGCTCACCTTGCCTTGGGATATGACGGTGAATGCGGCTGATTACGGTGGTACCCTCGGCCCTTTGTTTCTCTTGTTTCTACCTGGATGGGTTTTTATCCGTCGCTACTCTTCAGCTGCGTCCTGGTTTGCAGGCTTCGTCTTGTTGTACGTTGTCCTTTGGGCTTCTCCTTTTTGCAGCTTCCAAATGCGCTTTTTAGTGCCGATTACTCCGCTTCTGGCAATTCTGGCAGCAGCATCGTGTGAAGGGCTTGCCCATTGGCTCAACTCTTTTGCGAGAGGGGGTGGTCTAGCTTTGTACACAGGCTTAGCTGTGCTTCTTCCACTCAACTTGCCGCCATTTCTACCCTTCCACGAAGGCAATCGCGTCGGTTGGACTGGTTGGTTAACCCATGTGATTCGTGAGCTACCTTTGCCAGTAGTAGTAGGACAAACATCAGAAGCCGCTTATTTACAGAAAACAGTCCCTTCCTATTCGGCTTGGCAATATATCAATGCTCACTTACCCAAAACAGCTAGAATTCTCACCTTTAGTGATGGTGACCAATTCTATAGCGATCGCGATCGCTTGTGGAGTGACGCCACGATCGCCCGCCCAGCGACTTGGGGAGCAGCACGAGGACAGGAAAAACAAGCCTTTCAGTCCTTACAGAAGTCAGAAATCTCCCACATTCTCTTCGATAAGCAACAGCTCAAGTCACTGCCTCCAGATACTCTGGCAATCGCCCAACCCGAAGCAGTAAAAACTTGGTATGAGGAAGTATATGAGGATAGCCGTTATATTCTCTACCGAGTGCAGTGGGAGAAATCAGCGCTTTAATCAAAAATCACCCTCACTCCGCCCTGAGTCTCACCCTTTTGATAGTAATTGAGGTGGCAACTGCAAAGGTAGCCTGATACAGCGGATAAAAACCGTTTACTGGATTACAAGACGCAGCTCAGGTTGACTCAATGCTTGAAACAGTTAAAAAGCCCCAACTTCCCCAAGAACAGCCACCTCAACTGTGGTCGCTGGGCAGAGTAGTACAGATGGGCTTAGCTGGATTTGCCTTCCTATACTTATTGGGCTATGGCTTTGCAGGTCAGATGATGCTCTCACCCTCGCCTGCTCAGCAAGTAACTTCTAACGTGACTGATACTGACGATGCGCTTACGATGGTTCCCTAGCATCAACTTGAGCCATTGTTCAGGTCAGTTATTTAGCAGTTAATCAGGTTGGCATCTACCACGGCTTGTTGTAGTTTTTTCAGAGTACCCTGAGCTTTACGACGATTAAGTAAATCACCGCGATCGATAAATAACTGTTCTGCCTGCTGTAAATCGGCGATCGCTCCTGGGTTATCACCTAGCTTGGCACGAGCTAGACCGCGATAGAGGTAAGCAGTGGCGTCTTCAGGATGGAGTCCAATCGCCTGACTGTAGTCTTCAATTGCGCCTAGTTTGTTACCAATGCGGGTTCGAGCTACTCCCCGGTAGAAGTAAGTAGTCGCATCATCGGGAGACAGTGCGATC
The DNA here is from genome assembly GCF_014695845.1 of Trichocoleus sp. FACHB-591. NCBI lineage: Bacteria > Bacillati > Cyanobacteriota > Cyanophyceae > Leptolyngbyales > Trichocoleusaceae > Trichocoleus > Trichocoleus sp. FACHB-591. Next base: position 158,851 of record NZ_JACJPA010000119.1, on the reverse strand, counting down.
GCCTGGCTGTAGTCTTCAATTGCCCCCAGCTTGTCGCCTAACTCAGCACAGATAAAGCCACGATTGCAGTAAGCAACATTGTTGTCAGGATTTCGCTGAATTGCTTGGTCAAAGTCTGCCATTGCCTCTGCTGAGTTGCCTAAGTCATAACGAGCCACGCCCCGGTTGGTATAGGCGACATCGTTATGTGGATCAATCTGTAAGACTTGGGTGTAATCGGCGATCGCCCCTGATTTATCACCAATCTCGTATCGGGTAGCCGCCCGCTGAAAATAAGCCGTAGCATCATTGGCATCTAACAGCGGTTGGTCAAAGCGATCGATTAACCCTTGGATAGTTTGAGTATCAGTGGTGCGAAGTCCGAGTTCTAGTTCTGGAAAGACGGTGCTAGAGACGGGTAGGTTAGGAATTTTGAGAACGGCTAAGCGGCGATCGCACACTAAAAAATTCTCATCTGCTCCCAAGATTTTGAACTTAAATTGTTGCGGAAACTCCTGCTTCAGTTGCGCCAGTTGCTTCAGCGTGTTGTGGAGCCAACTTCTTTCGGGGGGTGATATGGGCGATCGCGGACTGATATAGCGAGGGGCGTAGCTTTGATGGGTCATGCCTAAATGGCTCCACCCCATCGATAGGCAACCGTCGCGTTGCAAGAACGCTCTAAACTTCTCTAGCAAGGCAGCATCTAAACTAAACGGGTTGGGCCATGGCCAAACTACAATCACTTGATTTTCCGCTTGGTCGAGTAATTCTTCTAAAAAGGCTCGGCTACCCGCTAGTGGTTCCGGGCGATCGCTGGGTGCTGGCAAGGTAAAACGCAGCGCCATAACTAGCTCATGGTTTGGCATTCCCGGCAAAGCTTGCAATTGCTGATTGATACCGCCCAACCGCTTTTGCAACGTTGCTTCTAGCTCGCCTCGGACTTCTACCATGTTGCCCTCCACACCTTCCAGGCGAGTCGCTAAGCTTTGGAGTTGGCTTTGCAGGGCACTGTTGTCTAACAGTTGCGGTAAACGATGAATCCAGTCGCGCAGGGCTTTGTGCTGTTGGTATAGCGCTTCTGTATTGCGTTGTACGGTGGTGACTTGTTGGCGGAGCTGAGCCACCTCAGGGCCTAAACTTGCCTGAGATTGAATCTGGTCTTGCAAATTTGCCAAGTCAGGCAAGGTTGGCAACTGGCTCAGCCGAGCCTCCATTGCAGCGACCGTCTGGCTCAACTCCTCAAGGAGGTGGGCTTCGCCAGGGGCATGAACTTTACTGTGGAGGACATCTAGTTGTTTGCGGAAAATAGTGATTGCCAGCCGCAAAGGGGCGACAGACTGCTCTAAGCCTTGATACTTGTGCTGTAGATTTTCTAAATCTACTAAGGCGCGAGTAAATTCTCGCCGGGGTACTAGCCCGGCAATGACTCGGATCAGGGATTCTACATCTTGCTTGAGGGAACTGGCATCAAAGGGAGTGGGTAAATGATTCAGGCGACGGTTGATGTGGTTAACCTGATCTTGCAACCCCTTTACCTGGCTCATAGGCTCGTTGCTGAGGAGCTTCAGATCAGCCTGGGCTTGTACCATGTCTGCTTGTAATCGGGCGATCGCGGCTTCTGTCTGCTCTGCTTGAGGATGCGCCGTCAACTGAGCCAATTGGTCTGTCACCTGTTCTAAGGCAGTGGCAACTTGACTATGCTGAATTTGCATCTGCTCCAAGTCCTGACGCAGCCCTGCAACATCTTGAGCTTTCAGGGGAGCCAGTTGGCGTTGCATTTCCCATTGCAGTGTTTGTAACTGTTCTGAGAGTCTGTTCAAAGACTCACGGTGCCGCCGAAAGAAGTTTTGCTTGAGGCTGTCTAGCTCTACGACGCTGGGTAAGCCTTCAATGTGCTCTTGGAGGTAGGCTATTTCTCTAGTAACGCGACTGTCCAGTCGGGTGATGGTCAACTTGGTCAGTTGCTTGGTTTCTTGCTCAAACCGTTGTCGGTTGACTAGATTGAGAGCCAGCAAGCAAGAAATCGGGGCAGCCGCAAACAGAAATTGCTGCGAGACAGCCGCCGCAACTGCTCCAACCCCTGAGCTTGCAAGCATGAAATATTCGGCAGTTTCGCGCCAGCGACGATGATTCACAGCGTTTCCAGATAGCTGAGGTGAACAAGTCAGAAGGGTCTGCCTAAACTGGGTGGCCTAAACCTGGGTATAAGAGTAGATTGCACCGTGACAGAACAGCACCTTATTTCGCTTTTCAGCTCGGCTCAAGTGAATCAGGAACGTCTACGCATGGCGATGGTGATATAAAGCACGAGTTGCGGTGATACGGTGCAGCTCTCTAAACCAGCGATCGCCCCACATCTTTGAATAGCAGCCTGCTGAAGCTGACTTGGCTTCTCCGTACCTCGCTCTTTAAAGATTGATTGAAGTAAAAAACTGTCAGCAGAGTTAAATATTTGGCTAAGCCTTTGGCGATCGCACCTTGGCTAAAAAGGTTGACAACTCCTGTGCCAGCCACTTTTGCTCTGTATGAGTCAGCGCCGAGCCAAATTGGTGAGTTCGCACTCCCTCGATTAAGGCACAGGTATACACAGGCTGATCGTTGATTCGCATTTGGCTATCGAACCATTGAATTGTTTCTAAATCCTCCGTGTTGCCTTCCACCTGACGGTATCGCCAACCCAAGCACTGCTGCTGGAGCCGAAAACGATGGCGATTGATTTCTACATACGTCTGGATGGTAATGGGGCCTAAAGCGTTGCCTAGTAAAGTTAAACCTGCCATCCAGAAGGGAATGGAGAAGAGAGGAAAAAAGATGGGCGCACGCATCGCGATCGCCGAACTTGTCCAAAAAAAGATAAAACCATTCCAAACCAACGCAAAACCGAATAAACCGAGATTGCGAGATAAGAAACGTTGGGGTGGGATGTCAACTAGCACCTCCTGGGCTGTACGCTTTAGCTGAATGCGACTGCCAGCAGGTTGCCGCTCGATCTGGAACTCGGAGCTTGCTAACTCAACCTGATGACGAGGTGGCGCTTGTAATGCAGCCAAAGCTTCCTTGGCAGACGGAAAGCGATCCTCCATCGCAGGCTCTAGCATTTGGTCTAGCCAATTGGCAAAAGTGGAGGAGAGCTGTGTACAGGCACGAATATCGATTTTGAGGCGGCGCTGAGGCAAATCAGCGGGAGATTGGTGAGTGAGCAAAAACAATAACGTGGCCCCCAAGCCGTACAGATCGGTAGCGAGAACGGCTTTACCCCGAAACTGCTCTGGGGCCATGTAGCCATAGGTGCCTACAACCGTGCTGCCTTGAGTTAGTGTGTCTCGGTAGGTATCCTGAACCGCTCCAAAATCTACCAAGAAAATTTGCCCGTCAGCGTGTCGTAGGATGTTTTGGGGTTTGATGTCGCGGTGAATCACAGGTGGAGTAAGCGAGTGCAGGTAACTCAGCACCTCAAGGACTTGTATCGCTAGCTGCTTAGCTTCGGCCTCTCCAATCCGCCAGCCTTCCTTGACCCACTGCGCCAGCGATCGCCCCTCTGCCAATTCTTGCACCAGATAAAACCAGCGATTCTCTGGCGTATCCACCTGGAAGTAATTGAGATAGCGCGGAATAGCGGGATGTTGCAGGTAAGACAGCACTCTGGCTTCTCGCTCAAACAGTTCCAGCACTTTCCAGTCGGTGATGCGCCGGAGGGAGAGGGCTTTGAGGGCGACTTGCTGCTGGGTTTGTAGATCTTCAGCTTTGTAAGTGGTGCCAATGCCCCCCTGACCCAAGACTTCTAGGATGCGGTAGCGATCGCCAATGACATCCTGCGGTTGATGTAGTGCCTCCATCCACCCTGCTCCTCAAGCTGCGGTTCTGCTTTAATTGTGGCCTATCGGCTAGAGCGAGTCAGAGGCTGGAGGAGTTTCTGCAACTGGGGGCGAGGGAGGTGTGGGTTTTTGCCAGCGGTGGTAAGCGATCGCCCCTAATCCGCCAACTAGCAAGAGATAAGGGCTGTAGACAAACAACCAAATACTTAGGTTCAGCAACCCAACGGTTAGCTTGCCCATCGAATGAGTGGCTTGGCCCCAGGTTTCCTGCATGCGTAAACCGACTGGGCTTTCGGCTGGCGGCGAGGCGGCGATCGGCTCGGCCAAATTCAGGTTAATCGTAGAGAAGGCAACTTGACCTTGGAGGCTTTTGAGTTGTCCGTCTATTTGCTCAATTGATTGCCGTACGTTACTCAACTCTTGGGTTACACGCAGCACATCATTCATTGAGCCAGAGCGCTCCATAATCTTGAGCAGCATTTCCTCAGAGCGACGGAGATTGCGTAACCGAGACTGAAAATCTACGAGCTGAGTGGAAACATCTTCTACGGTGATGGAGCGAGACTGCACATTACCCAATTCTGCCAATGCCGCTAGCGTTGCTTCTAGACGCTCTTGGGGCACCTGAATCTGCATCGAAGCGGTGTGGCGAGTACTGTTATCCTGCGGTTTTTGGTCTTGTAGACCGACGACATCGCCTTGCTGACGTTGAGCGATCGCTGCGACTGACTTTAAGCTCGCGTCAATTGATTTGACCACCACGCTCAGCTCGGCCCGCTTGATCAATTGGGGTCGAGCTTGGGGAATTGCGGCGATCGCTTGTCCTGATGTTGCTTCTCCTCCAGAGCCGCTGGTGTTGCTATCACTGCCAGAATTACCACTGGCAGAATCGGTGGCCGTTTGTTTTTGGGCCATCATTGGCGCTGAAGCCGACTCCATCGTCTGGTAAGGTGCTGAAGCACAACTAACAAACAAAGCGCTGCTAAACAAGGTACTCAACAGCAACGAAGACTTAGGTTTTAGGTGAGATAAGCGGTTCACAGCCTACCCTCTCAGTAATTTTTGTTACTGCTAGTATGGCTCCGACGTTAGCTCACTCAGGATTGTGTAGCAATTTGTGTAACAGAGTGGTAGTTACGCCTGCTCATGCTCGATGAGAATTCTATGTTCTACCCACTCCGATTCTCTCTGTCTTAAATTTTCCTGGGCTACAGCAAGATAAGCTTTGACGGCTGCTACATGTTCCTCAACCGCTTTTCCATGCTCACTCGTAGCCATGACATAAGCTTCGGTAGAGGCAGCTTTGTTGATTTGGGCGAGCTTAGCATACTCCTTAGACGCTTGGGCATGCTCCTGAATCCACTGCCCCCGCTCTTCAATGACCTGTCCTACGTCTGCGCTCGCACCCTCTTGGCCTTGCAAAATCTTGCCGACCGTCTCGATCGATTCCCCATGCTTTTTAGCAATTTCTGCATGTCTCAATGCAGCTTCTGCACTTTGTGGTGATATTTCATGCATAGATTGCCATTCTCCTCTGGGCGGTGGGGCTCTTTGAGCGCTCTCTCTAGATCATAGAAACATTAGGGCTCATTCTCACCTATCCTGAGACCCAGGCTAAATATGTGATGAGCAGCACTTTAGTACCTTAAACAATTTCAGGCTGATAGAGCGATCGCCACTGAGATCAGACAGGTTTCCATCGGCGTAAATATTGGCAGAATTGGCAGACCCTTTCACGCAACAAATAGACTAACAGAACGAGATCTAAGGTCTGCTCAAACCACTGAAATTCGTGGCCGTAATAGCGAGGGTCCCAATAGCTGATGGCACTGTGGAAGCGAACAGTCCAGTTCAGCGGGAAGAATAACAGCGGTCCATCATCCACGTGAGTCAAGATGTCTACGGTTGTGTGAAATAAACAGGCGAGCAGAAACCAAAACAGCCAGCGAGTGCGAGAGCCAATGTTCCGTCGCCGGGGCCACACATAAGCTAGCCCCAGCAGCAACAGCACTGGAGCGTGCAAGGTATTATGTGCCGCGATCCAAAAAGGGTTGTGAAAATATAGCTCGTCAAACAGGAGATGAGCCGTATCCGCCAAGCTCCAACCTTTGATGAAGTGATAGTAGACAATGCCCCCGATCGACAGCACCCACAGAGGCAAATCGGGAGCTACAGAACCCAGCAAGAAGGCTCGCTTAACGATGGGTACTCGTGGCAGCGTTTTGTCCAAGGCAGCCGTCATCAAAAAGTGAGAATAGGTGTTCATAGGGCGATCGCACCACATCAAGAGCAGGTTGTTAGAGTGAGAAGGAATTTTGTCAGCAAACCAATCCGTTGTAGCAACTCAGGGAGCCCACATGGAGACGCGATCGCTCGGTAACTCTGACATCCAAATTTCACCCATTCTCATGGGTACCTGGCAAGCGGGCAAACGCATGTGGGTAGGGATTGAGGATGCAGACACAATTAAAGCAATTCGAGCGGCATTTGAGGCAGGCATCACCACCATTGACACCGCCGAAGTTTATGGAGAAGGCCACTCAGAGCAAGTCGTCGCGGAAGCCCTCTCCGATGTGCGAGATCAAGCGGTCTATGCTACCAAAGTTTTTGCCAACCACCTCAAATATGACCAAGTGATCGAAGCTTGCGATCGCTCCCTCAAAAACCTCAAAACCGACTACATCGACCTGTACCAGATCCATTGGCCCTGTGGAGCCTTCAACAGCGAGCTAGTGCCGATTGAGGAAACGATGCGGGCGCTGAATGACCTGAAGCAACAAGGCAAAATTCGGGCGATCGGGGTGTCGAATTTCTCGCGCGCTCAGCTAGAAGAAGCCTCCCAGTATGGCCGCATTGATAGCTTGCAACCGCCTTACTCGCTGTTTTGGCGCTATGTCGAAACTGATGCTGTGCCCTACTGCATTGAGCACAACATCTCGATCTTGGCCTACTCTCCCTTAGCTCAAGGCCTGCTCACTGGTAAGTTTGGGCCAGGTCACACCTTTGACTCCGCCGATAATCGCGCCAAAAATAAGCTATTTCAGGGCGAGAACTACGAACGCGCCCAAACCGCATTGGACAAACTCCGCCCGATCGCCGAACGGCACCAATGCACACTATCAAACCTAGCCTTAGCTTGGTTAATCGCTCAACCCCAAGCCAACGCGATCGCGGGTGCCCGCAACGCCGAGCAGTCGGTACAAAATGCTCAAGCCGCAGAAGTGAAGCTCTCGGCGGAAGAACTGCAAGAAATTGACGCGATCGGTCGAATCGTCACCGATCAACTAGCCAACGAAGGCCCCGTGATGTGGAGTTGGGGTTAGTTCTAGCTACTGCCTTACATGCACAGGCCACACCCCGAACCCAATGATCCGAGGCGGCAGATCCCGCAAAAATGGCCACTGGAGGAAGGCGGGTGGCTGGAAGGGCTGGCTAGTATCAAGCGCCCGCGCAATCAGTCGTTTTTGAATCAACGCTTGCAGCGCTTGGATGATCCGAGTGGGCCATTCCCGTCGTGCTTGCACTTTTGCCAGATGCCGCACCTCTAAATGCTTTGTCTGCAACGGCTGGGTCAGGATATTGGCTGCCACCACGGCATCTTGGATCGCGTAGTTGATGCCCACGCCGCCCACCGGAGACATGACATGAGCCGCATCGCCAATCAGTAGCAATCCAGGGCGATACCAACGAGATAAGCGACTAGACTCTACTGAGAGAAACGCCACCTGAGACCACTCTTGCAAGTGATGGACGCGATCGCTCAATTCTGGCACCACTTCCGCGATCGACTGGCGCAACGCTTCCAAACCTGCTCCCCGCAACTGCTGATACCCGCCTTTAGGAAAAATGTAAGCAGCTTGCCAAGTTTCAAAGCGGTTGAGCAAGGCCATCATCTTGCCTCGGCCAACTTTGGCAACCACGCCTTCCGGTTCGTCTGCGTGTCGAGGTAGACGAAACCACAGCACATCCATAGGTGGTGAGGTGCCGACAGCGGTAAAGCCTACCAGTTCGCGGATGCGAGAGTGACGACCATCTGCACCTACGGTTAGCATGGCTCGGACTTCGTGCCAGCCTCCCTGACCTCGATACCGCACCCCTCTAATCTCACCATTCTCCTCAATCAGCTCTTGGACATTTGCCCCTAAGACGAGCTGGAAGTTAGGGTACTGTTTCGCTTCATCCGTAATAAATTCTAGAAACCGTGCTTGCGGCATCATCGTGATATACGGATAGTGAGTTTTGAGGCGGCTAAAGTCCAGCGTTAGGAAGGCTTGCCCTTGCGCCGTAAACGTTCCCGTTCGCATCTTAGTATGGGGCAGTTGTAACAAGTGTTCTGCCAAACCCAGTTCTTCCATGATCTCCATCACCGAAGGGTGCAAGGTATCACCCCGAAAGTCGCGCTCGAAATCTCGATGGGCTTCTAGCAGCGTCACAGCAATGCCTCGACGTGCCAAAAGTAAGCCGAGGAAAGCACCCCCAGGCCCACCGCCCACAATGCAGCAATTTGTGGGTCGCACATCTAAGATTTCGTGAGTTCCCGGCGTTGGGAGAGCAACCGGGACTTCTGAAGTCGCATTTGTCATGCTCAGCACTCCTGCAATCTGCAAATAGTTGAGGCGCGATCGCCGACTACAGGGCATTTGGTTCAGTTGTTTCCCTCTAGCTCAACGGTAAGCGTGAAGGGGGTTGCGTTACTTGACCTGAAGCGGCTTGAACTCACCCTAACTCAGGCAACTTGAGAGGTTCTATAGATGTAAGAAAAAGTTTCTTTCCTTGGGGGGAGTTTAAGCCAGCGCAACTTCTAGCTCAAGGATGACTCCCAAATCCGTTAAAACTCTTAATGTTCTACGAGAGGTGTGTCCTGAACTGATTCAAGCGGACCTCAAAGAATTCAGAGCAAGGATTCAGAGTTTGTCCAGGCTGTAAACGCTTTACAAAAAAAGGAACTTTAAGATGAAATCTTCAGGCTTATCCAAGGTTGTTGGGGCAGGTGTGCTCACCCTCAGTTTGGCAGTACTCCCCATTACTCTTCCTGCTGCGGCTCAAGATGCAACAGGCGGAGCGACTGGCACCGCTGGCACCACAGGTACCACCGGAACTGGAACCGATGCGACTGGTACTGCTGGCACCACTGGCACAGGTACCGATGCGACTGGCACGGGCACCACAGGCACCACCGGAACTGGCACGGGTCTCGGTACTGATACGACTGGCACCACCGGAACTGGCACCACTGGAACTGGCACGGGTCTCGGTACTGACACGACTGGCACCACCGGAACTGGCACAGGCCTCGGCACTGATACCACCACTGGTACAACTGGCACGGGCACCACAGGTACCACCGGAACTGGAACCGATGCGACTGGTACTGCTGGCACCACTGGCACAGGCACGACTGGCACCACTGGCACTACCGGAACTGGAACAGATACCACCACTGGTACAACTGGCACCACTGGTACTACCACCTCTCCTAGCACCACGACCACGACCACAACCACAGATACTGCTGGCGATCGCGACTTCGACTGGGGTTGGTTAGGTCTGCTCGGTCTGCTCGGTTTGGCTGGTCTAACTCGCAAGCCTGAGACCACCACGACCTACCGTGATCCTGCTGAGACCACTCGCACTCGCTACTAAGCTTTGATATAGCACCGTTCTAGGTGCATACAAGCTAGAAATCAACTGGAGTCGGAGCCTTGGGTGAACGCCTGAGGCTCTTGTTTATTGGGTCCTTATTGGGGCGATCGCATTGTCAACCGTAAGTTTTCCGATAAGCGGGGTACGAGTTGTGAAGCTTGAATTAGCCAACTCAGGCGCGATCGCATTCAGCAGGGAAGAGAGCCCCATGAACGAAACAGCCAACAGCCCCAACTTGGAAAAGATTGCCAGCTTAGAACAACAAAATGCTGAACTGCGCCAAGAACTAAAAACCCTCACTGAAGAAATTTATCCCTACCGTCTTTATATTGAGGCCCGTAATAAACTATCTGCCTTGATGGTTGGATTAGTGACAGTTGTGGGCTTATTCGGGTTTGTTTCGGTCCAATCCTTAGTCAAAGATATTGAGAAACATATTAAAGAGAACGAAATTCAAAATATTGGTCGAGAAGTTAAAAATGATTTAATCAGAGATCAAGATTTCCGTAACCAAGTGTCTGATGATACTAGAAAAGATATTAAGCAAGAAGTGTTGCAAGACCAATCCTTTAAGGACAGGATTGCCAGAGAAGTCATTACGTCATTAAATCAAGATCAGGCATTTCAAGACAAAGTTGCTAAAGCTACGATTGATAACCCTAGAATTCAGTCATTGATTGAGGAATCTGTTCGAGCTTCCCTACTTCCCGTGGCAACCAAAGCCCAACAAGCGGCGACGACTGAGAGTGGGTCTCAATTCGCGCAAGCCTTAACCCAGTCTTATAAAGACAAGCGCTACTTCGTAATTGCAGCCTCCTCGCTGAGAGCTAAAGATGTGCAAAACGAACTGAGCCGCGTCCAGAAACTGGTTGGTGAGTCATTTAATCAACAGTTTCCCAATGCCAGAACTTGCGTACCCAGAGCTAGCAATTCTAGACATGCCTTAGTAGTAGGTAGTAATCTATCTTTTTCCGAGGCAGAAGCACTTAAAAAGAAGGCGATCGCTAATAAGTTTCAGAGTGACACTTATGTTTTACCCGCCAACAAAATCTTCTTTAATTGCAGCTAACCTGTCATAGCTTTGGCACCCTAGCGGGGAGCAACCACTCAGACGGAGTATCACTCATCGGTTTTCAGGACAGGCAGTGGGTAAAATCAAGTTCGACTGTCTGTAATGGATTGAACGGTGAAAGTGATGGGAATGCCCTGTGAAGTAAACAGTATTTTGAAACTCAACTTGAATCAGGGCTATCCCGCTGAATTGGTACCGCGATCGCAACATCAAACCGTCAAGTCAGGGTATCGCATTCTGCCGATGGATGTGCCGCTACCGTTGGTGGATGAACAGTGGATGGCTTATGCGGATATTGTGATTCGTCAGCTAACCTGGGAAAACGGTGAAACGAAGCTTATGTTTGAGATTCATCGAGTCTATGAAAGCCCGTTTAATCTGAAGGGTTAGCAGCCGAAAGTGCGAATTTACGTCGAAACATTTACTGTTCACAAACGATTTCCGCTCACTATTAGCCGAGGCACAACGGCTCAAACGACAAATGTCTGGGTGCGAGTGGAAGCAGATGCCATTGAAGGCTGGGGAGAAGGGTCTCCTTTTTCAGTGGGAGAAACGCCACAAACCACAGAAGCGATCGCTCAACAGTTGCAGCAGATAACACCTGCCTTAGAACCGCTTCATCCCCTCGATCGCCAGAAAATTGAAAGTGTTTTGCAGGAAGCTCAACTTTCTTCCGCTGCTCATGCTGCGCTAGATATCGCCTTGCTAGATTGGCTGGGTCAAAAAGCGCAGTTGCCGCTGTGGCGAATATGGGGCCTCAATCGCGATCGCATTGTTCCGACCTCGGTCACAATTGGCATTAACCCGCCAGAGGTAGCTCAGCAACGAGTGAAAGATTGGTTACAGCTCACCTGTGCTAAAGCGCTAAAAGTCAAACTAGGGAGTCCCGATGGCATTGCTGCTGATCAAGCCATGTTGCTAGCTATCCGTGAAGTTGCTCCTCCCCAGGTGAAGCTCAGCATCGATGCCAATGGGGGTTGGAGCCTGACTGATGCGATCAAAATAAGCCAGTGGCTAGAGCAGCAAGGCGTGACTTATATCGAGCAACCACTGCGTCGGGGGCAAGAGCAAGACTTACCCAAACTGTACGAGCGATCGCCTTTGCCAATTTTTGTTGATGAAAGTTGTTTTACCAGTCGAGATATTCCTGCTCTCAGCGATCGCGTCCACGGCATTAATATCAAGCTGATGAAATCGGGTGGGTTAAGTGAGGCGATGCGGATGGTGCATACAGCGCGTGCTTGTGGCCTCCAGATTATGTTTGGTTGCTATTCTGACAGTGGCTTGCTGAATACTGCCGCCGCTCAGCTCTCACCTCTGGCGGATCACTTGGATCTCGATAGCCACTTGAATCTACTCGACGGTCCTTTCTCCGGTGCCAGCTTGCAGGATGGCCGCTTGCTACCCAACGATTTGCCTGGTTTAGGAGTTTACTATGCGCCTCAATCCTGAACATCGCGTCGCGATTCTGCTCCACGAGGGGATTCGCGGCTCTCAGGGAAAAACAGGGCTATCTCTACTGCGCTACAGCGATGCCAACATTGTGGCCGTGATTGATCAGCAGTGCGCTGGAGAATCTCTGCCCGATCTAACTGGCATTCAACGTTCCGCCCCCATCGTGGCATCTGTCGCTGAGGCTCTACCTTACAAACCGGATGTGTTGGCGATCGGGATTGCGCCTTCTGGTGGCATTTTGCCAGAGGCTTGGCGACAAGAAATTCAACAGGCGATCGCGGCAGGTATTTCTGTAGCGAATGGCTTGCATACTCCCTTGGCTCAAGACCCAGAACTCAAAGCTCTCCTCGGCCCAGATCAGTGGATTTGGGATATGCGCCAAGAACCCACAGGTTTAACGGTTGGTACGGGACAGGCGCGATCGCTGGATTGCTTGCGGGTGCTGCTGGTAGGCACCGACATGAGCGTGGGCAAGATGTCTACCGCCTTGGAGCTGCACCAAACGGCTTTACAGCGAGGATTACGAGCTAAATTTCTGGCGACGGGGCAGGCTGGCATGATGTTGGCAGGAGACGGCATTCCTCTTGATGCGATTCGGGTGGATTTTGCCTCTGGTGCTGTGGAACAGTTGGTACTGCGTTTGGGTGCCGACCAAGACATTGTGTTTGTGGAAGGCCAAGGTTCGTTGCTCAATCCCGCCTCTACCGCCACTTTGCCATTGTTGCGTGGCTCTCAGCCGACTCATCTGGTGCTGGTACATCGGGCAGGACAGACTCATATTCGCAACTTCGCACATGTGCTGATTCCACCCTTACCACAGGTGGTGGAGCTGTATGAAACCGTGGCAACCGCCGGAGGAGCCTTTGCGCCCGCCAAAGTGGTCGCGATCGCCCTCAACACAGCTCACTTAGATACAGCCACTGCAAAGCAGTTTATTGAGCAAACTCAACAAGAAACAGGTTTACCTTGTACTGATCCAGTACGGTTCCGCGCCGATTTATTGTTAGATGCAATTCTGGGCGATCGCTAATTTGCTAGCAATGCCGTTAATCCACCACTCGGATCAAGCCCGTCTGCAAACCATCGAAAACGCGAGTAATTTGCTGTTGGTCTTCTGTGCTCAAAGAATTTTTTGCGAGTAGTGCTGACATGAAGCGATTTTGGTCAGTACGGCTAATGCGACGGGATACCAAAATCCGATCGGCGAGTTCCTGAATTGCCATGTTCACGAAATGACCCTGATGCAGATAACGATCTGAACTATTTTCTGCGTATAAGAATATTAGATTTTTCTTAATTTTTAGCAATTTTATTCCAAGAACTTTATCTACTCAACTCAGGCTCTTAAAGCCCAAAGCCCTAGTAACTTAAGCTACCCAAAAGAGCCTTACTTTATCTAACTCCCATCCCTTCATCCTTCTTCCCTCGCCCCTCATCCTTCCTAATCCGTAGGGATCACCATTGACTCAGTCCTACAGCATCTTATAGAGTCGCGAAAGCAGGTCTAATTCTCTGCCTTTAGAAGGTGGTGCAACCGTTACAGTACCAAGCCTTTAGGCTTAAAAGTTAAGATATTTAAAGATACTTTACAGCTTCCTCACCATGCAAGTTACCCAAGCCAGCAGCATCGCTCCCGTATCTGGTCAGTATTGGCAGTGGCGGGGCCAGCCAATCTACTATGTCCGAGCGGGCGATCGCCAGCCTCACCGTCCTCCGCTGCTGTTGATTCACGGCTTCGGAGCCTCAACCTTTCATTGGCGCAAAAACGTGGTGGGGTTGAGCAACGACTTTGAAGTTTGGGCGATCGATTTGCTGGGGTTTGGGCGATCGGCAAAACCCAACATGCAATACAGTGGCGAGCTGTGGCGGAACCAAATCCACGACTTCATTACCGAGGTGATCGGCCAGCCGACCGTTTTAGGGGGGAACTCCTTGGGAGGCTATGCTGCCTTGTCTGTTGCCGCCCAACACCCCGAAGATGCCGCAGGTTTGGTTTTGTTTAACAGTGCGGGGCCTTTCAGCGATGCTCAGCCTGCACCTAAGAAAGACCCGATCCGGGAAGTGTTCGGCAGTTTTGTGCAGTCGTTATTTCAGCAACCTTGGGCCAGCTATCTCGTGTTTCAATACACCCGCCAGCGTTCTGTGGTGCGCCAAACGTTGCAGAAAGTGTATCTCGATCAAACTGCCATCACCGATGATTTGGTCGATGATATTTTGCGAGCAGCCAATGACCCTGGTGCCGCAGATGTGTTTGCGGCGGTCTTCAAAACGCCCCAAGGTGACAAGGTGGATGTCTTGCTAGGACAACTCCAGTGCCCTTTACTGATGCTCTGGGGCGAGCATGATCCTTGGATGAACGCCAGATCCCGCAGCGTCAAGTTCCGCCAGTATTACCCGCAACTAACTGAGCATTTCCTCAATGCTGGGCATTGTCCCCACGATGAAGTGCCGGATCAGGTCAACGATCTAATTCGATCCTGGATCAATTCGTTTGCAAGTTAGTTTTCAACAGTGGCGATCGCTCTTTTTGTTCTCTTTTTGTTGTAGCAGGGCGATCGCAGCATCTAGGCAGTTAACCAAAAGAGAGTGAAGAATTTATAGAAGTTCTCCTGCTGCTTCCATCCATTCCTTAATAATGAATTGACTTTGTGAATGGAGGAGTGGGTTTATGCAATGGAGAGCGATCGCGTATCAAGCTGCTACAGTGGTCAGCGCCTTGACCGCTTGGGGTTTACAACAGACCTCAGCTCAAGCTGCTTTGCTAGTAGGTAACACCGCTGGAAACAATGTTCTCATTTTCGATGAGCGCACAGGCAAGCTAGGTGGTGAATTTATTGCCGCCAGCAGTGGGGGTCTGATTAGCCCAGATGATCTCACCTTTGGCCCAGATGGCGATCTCTATGTCAGCAGTGGCAACAACTTCTCAGGGGCAATTCTGCGCTACGACGGCAAAACGGGGCAGTTTCTAGGTCGCTTTGATCAAGGAGGAACGCTCATTCGTCCCTACGGTTCTGCGTTTGGGCCAGATGGCAAGCTGTATGTCAGTAGCTTCTTAAGCGATCAAATCCTTCGGTATGACGGCAAAACAGGAGCTTTTATCGATGTGTTTGCGGTGGGAAGTGGCCAAGTCAACAGCTTGAATGGGCCTAACGATTTGCTGTTTGATGCGGCTGGTAATCTCTATGTCACCACGCAGGGTAGTGTGGCCGTTTCAGGCGATGGTGATGGCGATGGCGTTGTAGAACCCGGTGAGGTTGCAGCTAACTTCCCTGGTTTGCCTAGCCAAGTATTGCGCTTCACCAATCAGAATGGCGTGCTAGACTCCACTCCAACTGTTTTTGCTGACCAACCGCAACCGCTGCCTCTCAGTTTTGGCTTTGTTAGTTTCTTAGGACTGGCGATCGCCCCTAACGGAGATTTAGTCACTACCGATTTCGCCAATGGCATTCGCAGCTACGACTTAGCCACGGGTATGCTCAAATCAACGATTGCTACCAGCTACGCCACCTTTAACGACAACGGCCAAACCCGCAGCAGTAACTTCATTGGCAACCTCACTTTCACTCCCGACAACAAACTCTACACGGTTGGTTTTGATTTCTTAAACAACAACTTCGGAACCATCCTCCGCTACGACGGCACCACAGGCCAACCTTTACCCAGTTCTGGCAACACTAATGCAGTCTTCGTTGCCACCAACTCCAACCTCAAGCGCCCGATCGGCATCACCTACACCCCCATCAGCGTCCCTGAACCTACCAGCATAGTTGGCTTACTATCATTCGGCGTTGTAGCAACAGCGTTATCCCCCAAGCGCGATCGCAAATCTTCTAATTCTTAAAAATAACGAGGCGATCGCTCTTTTTGTCAGGAGAAGGGCGATCGCTCTCTAACTATTTGGTCAGTCTTATAAATGGTTGCCAATTCATCATTTGGGGGCTTAATAAAGCGGCAAACCTGTTTAGAACGTCTGAATCCTAGGGAACACTGTGAGCTACACGCTAGGGTATCAATCCAGATAGAACTCTAGATACTTCAGTAGGCGTAGCACTGGCAAGGTCATGCAGCAGAAAGGAACCGTTAAATATTTTCATAAGAGTGAAGGAAAGAAGGGAATAGGCTACATTACACCTAAATTTCCAATTCCTGACTATGACAAGAATGTCGTCTTTTTCGAGGGTGACTTGGAAGAGTTGGATTTCGAGTCACTGCAAAACGGTATGGAACTAGAGTTTGTCTTAGATCAGAAGCAAGACAAAAATGGAGAGATAGAATGGATCGCTCGTAACATACGCAAAAAAAAAGTCATCCAAACTCCTCCTAAGCCTGGACCTACTCCAGAACCTGCATTAAAGGTTCGCTCTCCTTCGTATAAAATCTTTTTGGAAGCATTAAGCAATTCTCTAAACTTAGTAGAAGAAATTAATGACAGTGGTGAGTTTGAGGATGCTGTCTTCTCGCTGCTAAGACTTCTTGGAATTCACTCTGTATATCAATACGACAGAAAAACACAAGCTGGAAAGGCTGATGGATTCTTTATTGTAGAGAATTTAGCTGTTATGTATGATTGCACTTTAAGAGATTCATTTGAAGAGTATAAGAAGGATCAAATCGAAAATTATATTAATAAGCTGAGTAATAAAGCTCAACTAACTATAGAGACCAGAAAAGCTGACGGAGGGCATGGATCGAAAACACTTCAAATTCTGGGTAAATCTCGCCATGTTTGGATTGTTACGCGGGGTGTCAGTCGTGAACTTTTGGTTTTTAATGACATTAGAGTTAAAGAAATAGCTATTAAAGATTTGATTGCGATCGCAATTGAGCGTTGCAAAGTACTGAATTATAATGCTGAGCATCTTTCAAGCAGATTGGTTAGCTTGGGAGATTAAGCTAGAAAAACCTTGCGGGTGACATAGGTTAGTAGCAAAGCAGCGACGTAACCTGAATTGCCACAAACGCGATAGGTAGAATTGCGATCGCTCTCACCCCCCTGGGCGTAAAGGAGCATTACAAACTCTCAAGAATTGCCCTAGCTGCGTGGAAATGAGGATGATACAGGGAATACTTTTTACACTGTTTGATCTTTTAGAGCACCTGTAACACTAGCCAGCGTCTAGTGTCTTAAGGTCAAACGTGTAAAACTCCCTCGCAGCTGTTAAGGAATCGTTATCACAATGGGCAAGACTGCCATCACAGACCGCTTGCGCTACAGATTCGACAACTTCATGTCCAGAGGTACCGTATCCCTCATTAGTGGACTGGCGTTGGTGTCTCTGGCATTTATCCTGTTGATGGCATTCCTGGTTAGCTTGAGTGGGATTGCTCCAGAGGGTGGCGGTCGCCTTAGTCTCCCCGAAGCCATCTGGGGAGTTTTGATGCGAACCTTAGACTCAGGCACCGTAGGCGGTGATACAGGTTGGGTCTTCCGCTTCGCAATGCTGTTTGTCACCTTTGGCGGCATTTTTGTGGTCAGTACCCTGATTGGTTTGCTTAGTAGTGGTATCGACACCAAGCTAGAAGACCTCCGTAAAGGGCGATCGCGGGTAATTGAGACTGACCATATTGTGATTTTGGGTTGGTCGCTTCAAGTCTTCACACTGATCTCGGAACTAGCTTTAGCTAATGCCAATCGACCGGATACCTGCATTGTCGTTTTGAGTGAAGAAGACAAGATGCAGATGGATATTGCCCTAGTTGATACGTTGGGTAAGCTGCCTCGGATTCGCCTGGTTTGTCGTACGGGTAGCCCTAGTAGCATGGCAGACCTAGGCATGGTGAGTATTCAAACCGCACGCTCCATCATTATTCTCAGCCCCCACAACCAACGGGCGGATACGCAACTCGTTAAGACTCTGCTTGCCATTACTAATATTCCGCGATCGCTGCCTCAGCCTTATCACATCGTTGCCCAAGTTCAGAATCCCAAGAGTCTGGATGTCATTAACTTGGTAGGGCAGAACGAAGTAGAGATACTGCTGACCAACGATCTAATTTCGCGCATCGTGGTGCAAACTTGTCGGCAATCAGGCTTGTCCCTTGTTTACATGGATCTGCTCGATTTCAGCGGCAACGAAATCTACTTCAGAACCGAGCCAACGCTGCAAGGACAGCCCTATGGTGAAGCGCTTCTGGCTTACAACGATTCCACGGTGATTGGGATTAAACATACTGATGGCACCATTCAGCTCAACCCCCCTGTAGAAACACCGCTCCAACCAGGTGAGCAACTCATCTTGATTAGCGAAGATGACGACACCATGCAGCTCTCTACTCACTCAGAGCCACTCATCAATGTATCAGCGATTCAGTTGAGTAATCGTCCTCCAGCTGCCGCCGAACATACCTTAATTTTGGGTTGGAACGATCGCGTCGTTGAAATCATCCAGCAGCTCGATCAATACGTTGCCCCTAGTTCTACAGTGACCGTGGCTCCTGGGTTTCCGGAAGCAGAGGTTGACCTCTCAGCGGAAACCCTCAAGTTGCAGAAACAAACGATGCAGTATCGCGCTGGAGACCCCACCGATCGTCGGGTCTTGGAGAGCCTGAACTTGACTCAATATGACCATGTCGTGGTTTTGTGCAATCCGGATCTCGATCCTGAGGAATCGGATGCCGAAACGCTTGTCAGACTACTGCACCTGCGGGATATCGCTAATCGCCACAACCACGATTTCCAAATTGTCACAGAAATTTTGGATGTACGGAACCAAGCTTTAGCTCAGGTGGCGCGGCCCGATGATTTTGTCATTAGTGAGCAGATTATCAGCCGAATGCTGGCTCAAGTGGCAGAACAAAAAAGCCTGAATGCTGTCTTTGCTGACCTCTTCAACCCAGAAGGCTCCGAGATCTACCTGAAGCCAGCGGATGACTATGTGGCGATCGCTCAACCTGTGAATTTCTACACCGTGGTTGAGGCAGCCAGACAACGAGGGGAATCGGCCATTGGTTACCGTTGCAAAGCTGATGCTAATAATGTGGCTAGAACTTACGGTGTGGTAATCAATCCCAAAAAAGACCAGCCCATCACCTTTTCGTCTCAAGACACTATCATTCTCTTAGCTGAAAGCTAAAAGCTATGCGATTAGGAGATTGGGGGCGATCGCTCTCTATAGAAACACTCGACGTAGCCACTAAATCTTGCTCACGAAAATTCACGATTGTTAGTACACCTAAACGAGAATTTTTCCGTTCTCAGAAGTTATTGGCTTGTAGCACCTACCAACTTCAAGCTCCCTAAGCTCTATGGAAACAGTTGAATACGTAGAATTGTTTTGGGATTGCCCTCATTGTGGACAACTTCATATCAGTGCTGTCTTCAACTCTCAGGGGAATCGCTGCCCCAGCTGTTTCTATTGGCGTACAGAAGCCGTAAAACTGTACGAAGCGTCAGATAGTCAGCTAATTACGGACCCCAGTTTAATCAATCGCCCGCCTTTTTGGGTTTGTAAGGTCTGTGAAGCCGTCAATGAAGATGTAGGGCTGTCTGCCGAGCTTTTACAGTGCAGTAATTGCAACAGCTATCAAATCTCTGCGGTGGGAGACATTACCGGCGATTCAGCAGCAGATCAGCAAGCCCCAAGTTTATCCGTGATTGGAGAGCTAGTACAGCGTCAGAGCGAGCCTCCTACCATTGCTCCCTCACGTTCAATGGACCACTCACCCTCCAACGGCTTTAACCCTTCAGGAAACAATAGTCGATTAGGTTGGCTAACAGCTGGAGCCCTAGGACTGACTGTAGTAAGTGGCGTTTTCTGGAATAGTGCAGTTGAGTCTGTGGGCACCAAGGACCCTACCTTGCTGAAAGTGCAGGTCACTGACTTGCAGTGGACCGTCGAGGTAGATGTGCAAACACAGAAGACATCTACTCGCCAAGGCTGGGATGAGTCGGTTCCAACCAATGCCACTATTCTCAAATCCATTCGGAAACAGCGAGGGGTAAGCCAAAAACGGCAAGGTGTGCGTACAGTCATGGTGAGCGAGCAGTACCAAAGTGGCACTCGCACCGAGACTTACTACGAACCAGAGCAATATC
The DNA here is from genome assembly GCF_014695845.1 of Trichocoleus sp. FACHB-591. Taxonomy (NCBI): domain Bacteria; kingdom Bacillati; phylum Cyanobacteriota; class Cyanophyceae; order Leptolyngbyales; family Trichocoleusaceae; genus Trichocoleus; species Trichocoleus sp. FACHB-591. The sequence goes on along the minus strand of NZ_JACJPA010000119.1, from coordinate 138,852 downwards.
AGAGCGGCACTCGTACTGAGATTTATACTCAACCAGAACAATATCAAAGCGGTACTCGCACCGAGACTTATTACGACTCGGAAGAATATCAAAGCGGCACTCGTACTGAGACTTATTACGATTCGGAGCGCTACCAATCGGGTACTAAGTCGGAGTGTAAAGTCACCAGTCAAGGTAACGGGCTGGGCAAGCGAGTTTGCCATGAGATTCCGGTTTACAGTACCCGCAAAATTCCCCGCACTCGCACTATTCTGATTTATAGCACTCGCAAAATTCCCCGCACTCGTACCGTCCCAATCTTTAGCACTCGCCAAGTGAAGCATAGACGCGAAGTCCCAGTCTACAGCACTCGCCAAGTGGAGCATACGCGTGAAGTTCCAATCTTTAGCACTCGTGTCGTGCCTGTGCAAAAGCCCATTATGGCAACAGTTCCAGTGCATGACACCTGGATGACTTATCGTGTCAAAGAGTGGGTGCCCCAACAGACCCATCAGCGAGTGGGTCAGGATGCGGCTGAGCGACGTTCCATCGACATCAATCTAGTACAGTTGCCTCCTCAAAGAATTTCAGCTACTCGTGCCACTTGCCGTTTATCTGGGAGCTACCTAGTGAAAAACGGTTGGTTTCAAAAACCTGAAGCCAAATCAGGAGCATGGAATCTGCCTTGCGAGGAATACGATCGCCTGAAGTTAGGAGAGCGAGTACAGATTCGTCTCACAGATGCCAATTCAGCTCAGTTGGCGCGATCGCTGTAAGGCTCCAGGAAATTGTTGAATTTTTGACTGCTTCTGAATAGCCTCGTGCTACTCTGTTGGACATTATTGTCATCTGGTGATTGTCATCTGGTACAGTAGTTAGTAAATTTGTACTTGCTAGAAGCTTCGCTAGTGGTGTACGTCAAGCGGGTAGAACTCTCTAATTTCAAATCTTTTGGCGGCACGACCCCAGTTCCGTTGCTCCCTGGTTTTACTGTGGTTTCAGGGCCAAACGGATCGGGGAAATCTAATATTTTGGATGCGCTACTGTTTGCTCTGGGTTTGTCTAGTTCCAAGGGAATGCGGGCTGAGCGACTGCCTGACTTGGTGAACAACCAGCAAACTGCACGCGGACGCTCTACCGTTGAAGCCAGTGTAACTGTCACTTTTGATCTCGAAGACGAGCTGTCGAATCTAGCGGCTGAGAACCCGAACTCGGAGAACAAGTTTAAGCTGCAAAGTCCGGAGTCGAGTGACTGGACCGTAACGCGAAAGCTCCGGGTGACGCAGCAAGGCACCTACACTTCCAACTACTACATCAACGGAGAACCTTGCACCCTCACTGAACTGCATGAGCATCTAAATCGGCTACGGATTTACCCGGAAGGCTACAACGTGGTGCTCCAAGGGGACGTAACCAGCATCATTTCGATGAACCCCCGCGAGCGTCGCGCCATCATTGATGAGTTAGCTGGGGTGGCATCCTTCGATCGCAAGATTATTCAAGCCAAAGACAAGCTGGATGCGGTTAAAGAGCGAGAAGACCGCTTTCGCATTGTCGAAAATGAATTAGTAGTGCAGCGCGATCGCTTGGCGCAAGACCGCGTCAAAGCTGAGAAATATCAAAAATTACGGAAAGACCTGCAAGCCAAAGAACAGTGGGAAGGCGTGTTGGCTTGGCGCACGCAGCAACGGCAGGCACAGCAACTACATCAGCAAATTGAAGCAGGCGATCGCCAGACAACAGAACTGGCCGCACAACTGACTACGGTTGCGGCTGAAGTACAACAAGCCACAGCAGAATTAGAAGAACTTAACAGTCGGGTGAAAGCCTTAGGCGAGGAAGAACAACTCGCCCTCCAAGCTACCCTTGCTACCCGTGAAGCTGAGTTACGGCAACTGCAAAGACAAGAGCAAGATTTGACCAAAGCCAGTCAAGAAACGGCGGCAAATCTGACTAGAACGCAGCAGGAAATCCAGGAACATCTCAAGACCCTAGAGAACCTGGCTCAGCAGCAAACCGCAGGAACGCAAAGCCTAGCCCCTCTACAGAAAGCGCGGGATGAGGCTGAAAGTGCCTTAAATCAAAACCGCGAAGCAGCTAGTACGATCGCCTCTGCCTCTGAAGTTTGGGTGCAGCAGCAAACCAGTCTGCACCAACAAATAGATACGCTGCTGCAAACTTTGGAGCCGCAACGCACCGAACAAGCGCGGTTACGGGAACGGACGACGCAATTAGAGCGGCAGATTCAAGAACAGACTCAGTTATTGCAGTCGGTCGTTCAGGAAATAGCTGAGAAGGAAGCGATCGCCACCCAGCAGAGCGAAATCCGTGATCGCCTTGCTCAGCAGGTACAGGAGCTTTCTCAAGCCGTTGCCAATACAGAGCAAAATCTACAAATCCAAAAAGAGACCGAAACCCGCTTATTACAAGAGCAACGAGAGAAGCATCGCCGCTTGGACAAACTAGAAGCCCAAGCTCAAGCCGCCCAGGAATCTCAGGGAACCCATGCGACTCGGCTGATTCTGCAAACGGGGATGCCTGGTGTCTGTGGTCTGGTGGCGCAACTGGGTCGAGTAGAGCCACAGTATCAGTTAGCGCTAGAAACTGCGGCAGGTGGTCGCTTAGGCCAGTTAGTTGTGGAAGATGATGCTGTGGCGGCGGCTGGAATTGAGCTACTGAAGCAAAAACGCGCCGGACGAGCCACTTTCCTACCGCTCAACAAAATTCAAGCCCCTCGGATTTCCAATGCGCCTTGGGAACGGATTGGTTCCGGTTTTGTGGACTACGCCGTGAATCTGATCGAGTGCGATCCGCGCTATCTCGATGTGTTTGCCTATGTGTTTGGCTACACAATCGTCTTCGAGACTTTGAAGGATGCGCGGCGTCATTTAGGGAAGCACCGCATAGTGACGCTAGATGGCGAATTGCTAGAAGTTAGTGGTGCGATGAGCGGGGGCAGTAGCGATAGCCGTTATGCGATCCATTTCGGTAAGGCTGATCCTATGGAATCGGCGGAAATTATAGAGCTGAAAAAACGCTTACAAGAGATCGATCGCATCCTCAACCGTTGCACCAATGAGATCGCCAAAGCCTCAGTTGCCGTGAAGCAGCGATCGCAAGAACTAATTGAAGCTCGCCAAGCCCACCGGGAAAACCAACTGCAAGTCGAGCAATTGCAAAAAGAATTAAAGAGCCTTGCACAACAGCGATCGCAACTGGAAACCCAGCTTCAGCAAAACTCTCAAGAGTTAACCACAGCTCAAACACGGCTACAAACTCTAGAAACTGACATTCCCACCCAAGAAGTACAACTGCAAATATGGCGGCAAACCTTGGCTGAGTTAGAGCAATCACAGACGCATAGTGAGTGGCAACAAATCCAGGTGGCAATCCGCGCTCAAGAAGCCCAATTGCATGAGCGAGAGTTAGCGTTGCGTGCTGCGGAACAGCGACTCAAAGATTTGGAAAATCAACAACAACGTTTGCAAGAAAAAGTACAGCAAGGCCAAACCCGCCTGCAAGAGTATCGCACTCAGCAAACGACCCAAGTAAATCAGCAAGCTGGCCTAAGCGAACAACAAGCCGCGCTCCAGCGACAGATTGCCCAAAGCCAAGCTGAACTCGCGACCCTAGAGAAAACGTTGGGGGTTTCTAAACAAGCCCGCGATCGCCTAGAGCGACAACTGCGCGAACGACAAACCGCTCAACAACAACTAGAGTGGCAGCGGCAAAAACTGCAAGAAACCCTCCTCGCCCAGCGGCAACAGTTGGCAGAACTTCAGCAACAGCTCACCGAACAACAAGCAGACCTGCCCGATCCATTACCTGAACTGCCGGAAAATCTAGGTTTAGAGCAATTACAGCAGGAGTTGCGATCGCTGCAAAAGCGGATTCAGGCAATGGAGCCTGTCAACATGCTGGCTCTAGAAGAGTACGATCGCACTCAAGCTCGCTTGGAAGAACTAACGCAAAAGCTCACCATTCTGGAAGAAGAACGCACCGAGCTGTTATTGCGGATTGAGAACTTCACTACCCTACGACAACGAGCCTTCAAAGAAGCGTTCGATGCGGTGAATGCGAATTTCCAAGTGATCTTTGCCGAACTCTCCGATGGCGACGGGCATTTGCAACTGGATGATCACCAAGATCCATTTAATAGTGGCTTAAATCTAGTTGCACACCCGAAAGGCAAACCTGTGCAACGACTCGCCTCGATGTCTGGGGGTGAAAAATCTCTGACAGCCCTCAGTTTCATCTTTGCTCTACAACGTTATCGTCCCTCGCCGTTCTATGCCTTCGACGAGGTGGACATGTTCTTGGATGGAGCAAACGTGGAGCGATTAGCTAGAATGATTAGGCAACAGGCCCAACAAGCGCAGTTTATTGTGGTGAGTCTTCGCCGTCCTATGATTGAGTCTGCTGAGCGCACGATTGGCGTTACCCAAGCTCGTGGGGCGCATACTCAAGTTATAGGCATTAAACTAGAGCCTCAAAGTGCCTCGGTATGATTTAGTAATATTGATACTTAATAGCTAGGATTCACGATCAGGACTCGGACATAATGACATCTGACAAAATCTGGCAACGCTCCGATCTCCTTGGCACTCAAGTGATTACCCGCGATACCGGTAAGCGTTTGGGAGTCGTCAGTCAGTTGTGGGTTGACGTGGATCGGCGCGAAGTCGTCGCGCTCGGCCTCCGGGAAAACCTGCTTTCCGGCGTCCTAGGTAACATGCCTCAGTTTATGAGCTTGAGCAGCATTCGTCAGATTGGCGATGTGGCCCTGGTCGATAACGACACCGTCCTTGATGACATCAATATTGACGGCTATAGCACCCTGATCAACAGTGAAGTGATTACAGAAACGGGTGAAATGCTGGGTCGGGTACGCGGTTTCCGCTTCAACGTTGAGGATGGCAAAGTTTATTCCCTGATTATTGCCACCTTAGGAGTGCCGCTGATTCCTGACCAAGTCGTTAGTACCTACGAGTTGCCGATTGAAGAAATTGTCAGCAGTGGTCCCGATCGCCTGATTGTGTTTGAAGGAGCAGAAGAACGGGTGACTCAGCTCACCGTGGGTCTGCTAGAGCGCATCGGCATTGGTCGTGCCCCCTGGGAGCGCGAAGAAGAGGAAGATTACATTCTGCCCACTACTCCCGCCGAAAACCAGTTGGGTAGTGGCGTGCGGATTCCCACGATGCAGCAACCGCTGCGGACGCCTCAGCCTGTAGTGGAAGAAGCTTGGAGTGAAGATGACTGGGGAAGTCAACCCGCTCCGAAGCAACTGCGCCAGCAACGCCAAGTCGAGCCTGCTTACTACGACGAAGAGGACAACTGGAGCGAAGCCACCGATCGCGATCGCTATACCTCCAGCTATGACGATGACTACGAAGATGATTTTGCGGGCACCTACGAAGAAGAGCTAGTAGAAGATGCCTGGGCCGATGACAAGCCCTACAAGCCTCAAAAGCTAAACATTCCTGAGAAGACCAAAGCGCCTGAGTACGAAGAAGAAGGATTCTAAGCCCTCGCTCCTTTTTCTCCTCAATTTATGAATGAAATGCCAAGGAAGCTAGCGATCGCTGGCTTCTTTTTGTGTGCGCCGTTTGGAAAACAAACTGCTCATGGGTAAGCCTGTTGCCAGCAACCCTAACAACCCCAAACCGTTCAGAATCGGGTAAATGCCGCCTAAACGAAAAATCTCACCGTTATGCAGACTGAGAATAGTTGGCGCGATCGCTCCTTGCTGAAACCATTCCACCAAGATCGTGTACGCCATCCCTGTTAGCACCGTCAGGAGCAGGGGCAAAGCCGAAACCAAAGCAATTTTGCGGTGATATTGCCGCACCAAACGATTTAAGCGATTCATAGAGTAGCTCCTGCCCTATAGGGTGGGAATATTCAGCCTGCTTGTAATGTAACTTTCAGCAGGGACTAGTATCCAGCTACTAGGAATGCCAAAATGATCCATACGTTTTTTACCTTGAGATGGATCATGACCATTCTTCCCACGCTACAAAGCGCTTTCGAGCAAGGCCGTGCGCTCAAAATTATCAGCGGTTTGCATAATTTTGATGCACAGAACGTTTTAGCAGTGGCTAAAGCGGCTGAGCTAGGTGGCGCGACGTTCGTTGATATCGCTGCTGATCCTGAACTCGTGCGCCAAGTGCGTCAAGCTATCAGTCTGCCGATCTGCGTTTCTGCGGTAGAACCTGAGCAATTTGTAGCCGCAGTTGAGGCAGGTGCTGACTTAATTGAAATTGGCAACTTTGATAGCTTCTACGCTCAAGGTCGTCGCTTTGAAGCAGAGGAAGTGTTGGCTTTGACTAAAGCGACCCGGGCGCTTCTGCCTCACATCACTTTGTCTGTCACCGTTCCCCACATTCTGCCCCTCGACCAACAAGTGCAGTTGGCAGAAGAATTGGTGAAAGCTGGCGCAGACATCATCCAGACCGAAGGCGGCACCAGCAGCGCTCCTGCTCACCCTGGCACCTTGGGCTTGATCGAGAAAGCAGCTCCCACCCTGGCAGCCGCCGCAGAAATTTCTCGTGCGGTTAGCGTGCCTGTTCTCTGTGCCTCTGGTTTGTCTAGCGTCACCGCACCTCTGGCGATCGCGGCTGGGGCGGCTGGTGTTGGTGTGGGTTCTGCGGTGAACCAACTCAACAGCGAAGTTGCCATGATTGCAGTCGTTCGCAGCTTGGTAGAAGCACTAGCGACTGTGAGTCGCGCTCAAGTAACTGTGTAAGCGCGATCGCAACTTATCCTTAAAAATCGTAGCCAGAGAGGAGTATCTGCAAACTTCTTCTCTGGCTATGTTTTTGAAGGCGATCGCCCCTTGCGTATTTGGAGGAGCGATCGCCACAGTTGCTTAATCATCTGCTTTGGACTGAGGTGGCAGAGACTTGAGCGAAGTTTTTAGTAGCACCCAATCGAGATAGAGAATCAGCAGTTGCATTTTCAGGTAGTTGCTGGAGTATTTGAGGTTGCGATCGCTGAATGCCCATTCCCAAAACTTCTTGAGCAGCAGACCGAAAACAACTTCAGCAGATTTTCGCAGCGTTAGATAAACCAAACTTTCAACCATTGCCGTGACCTCGGTGAACTTATTGAAGTCACTGTCTCAATTCTCTTTAGTAGCTATTCATTGCACATACGCTGACTTGGGCTGACTTGGCGTGACTTAAGTCCAAACTTGCTGAGAGGCTTTGGTTACACTGGCTTTAATGTGATTGCAAACCCCGCAAATGCCACTTCCTCGTGAATTTCTGGCTCTGACTGCTCGTGAGAAAGAACTGTCTGTAGGTGAAACCGAGGTACTAATTGAGCTATTTGGTAGCAACAAGAGTCGGCAGGAAGTTGCAGATAGCTTGCATATCTCTGACAGTGCGTTGAGTACCAGACTCGGTAAGATTTACGGGAAATTTGCGATAAAAGGAAGCGGCCCCGTCAAACTGCAAAAGCTACAAGACTATTTGGTTGGGCAACTTCAAAAATGGAAGCCTGCTGGTAATGCCCAACAAGATGAGGCAGGTAATGATATTGATACTTTGGTGCAAGCGGTACGGGAGCAGATTAAGCCGCTAATTAAAGAGCGATGCGGGACAATGCGGGTGCTGGACATGACCCAGCCAGTCGCGCTAACCGGGAAGCAGGGGATTTATACCAACGTCAATATTTTGGAGAAGATTACGGGGCGCAGGCGGTTAGGAATTGAGGAACTGCTGAAAGGGTGTGATCTCGAAGAGTTCGATCGCTTGGGTTTAAGCCGAGTCACTGAAAAACGCGTATCAGGCTTAACAGCAGTGGAGCATTACTCGAAGTTGATGGTGTTGGGCAAACCTGGAGCAGGGAAAACCACCTTTTTGAAATATCTGGCGATGCAGTGCATTGTAGGGAATTTTCTAGCTGATCGCATCCCAATTTTTATTACTCTTAAAAGCTTTGCTGAGGATGAAGCTCAACCAAATTTGTTGGCTCATATAGAACGGTCAATAACAGCCGATCCTGTTAGAACCAATCAGCATTTATTTCAACGATCTAATTTAGAATCCTGCCAATCGATTATTCAGAAAGGACGGTTGTTAATTTTGCTGGATGGCTTGGATGAGGTGCGAGAAGAAGATACGACGAGAGTTTTACGACAGATTCGGGATTTTTCTGAGAAGTTTTATACTAATCAGTTCGTAGTCACTTGTCGGATTGCTTCCAAAGAATACACGTTTCAACAGTTTACTGAGGTTGAAGTTGCAGATTTTGATGATGAGCAGATTCATACCTTTGTAGAGAATTGGTTTAAGTGCCGAGAGCCACAGAGCGCTAAGAATTTAACCCAAAAGCTAATTGAGAGACTCGAAGAAAGTAAGCCAGTCAAGGAATTGGCTACTAATCCATTACTTTTGACCCTCTTATGCTTGGAATTTGAAGAGCTACTTGGATTTCCGACAAATCGGGCTGAATTATACGAGAGAGGGTTGGCGGTTTTATTAAGTAAATGGGACACCAGTCGTCGAATTGAGCGTGACCAGATTTATAAACGGTTGTCTCTCAAAAGAAAGGAAGATTTGCTCAGTCAAATTGCGCTCATTACTTTCGAGCAGAAGGACTACTTCTTTAAGCAGAAGACGGTTGAGGGCCATATTGCTGCGTATATTAGCAACTTACCCGATGCCCAAAATGACCTAGAGATGCTCATACTCAATAGCGAAGCGGTATTAAAGTCGATTGAAAGCCAGCATGGTCTTTTGGTGGAGAGAGCTAGAGGAATTTATTCTTTTTCACACCTTACTTTTCATGAGTATTTCACTGCCAGAGAAATAGTTTTTAATAATGTATACCAGAACTTAATAGTTCATGTTACTGAAAGACGTTGGCGAGAAGTTTTTCTACTTGCAACAGGCATGATGAGAAAAGCTGATGATTGGCTCCAAATGATGAAGAGGAATATTGATCAACTAATAAATCATGAAAAAAAGTTACAAGATTTTCTATGTTGGATTGTCACAAAATCCTTTGATACACCTTATAAATCAGCTGCCATTCGATTTTTCTATTTTAATATTGGTTTTAATCGTGGCATTTCATATAATGCTTCTTCCGACATGGACCGTTTTTTAACATATTCAAACAAAATTGATAATAGCATTCAGTCAATTGATCATATCCCTAAACTTGTTCTCGATCATTCTCTAAGCCACGCCCTAAGATTAATTGAAACCATCAATATTAGATCATTGAAGCAATACGATAGCAAGCATTCGCATCCATTCAATATTCCCCCTGATCAAGGTTTATATGTAGATATTGAAACTGCATCCAGACTTGATCCTACGCTTGGAGACTTGTTGCCAAAGTTAAGCAAGCAATTATATAACTCGTTTAGGCATAGTCATATTGGTATTGATTTCTTAAACTGGTGGAGAATTAATGGCAAGGATTGGGCCAATCGATTTACAAGTGTAGTCATAGAGAATTGTGACATTGGGCACAACTGGCAATTGAGTGAGCAGCAACAACAGCTTTTGAGGCAGTATTATGATGCGAATGAACTATTAGTCGATTGCCTCAACAGCGATTGCTACGTTAGCCGGGAAGTACGGCAAGAAATTGAAGATACCTTGCTTTTACCGATCGCAGAACTTGAAAAATACAAAGCCGCGAAAGCTGCTCAACAAAGCGGTTAAGGGTACAGATCCGCTTCATGCTTGTGATAGCAGCCCCTAACGCGATCGCCTAGACCTTACCTCTTAATGCCTCTAATTCTGCTCGCAGAGACAATGGCGCATAGCCGAGCGAAAATGCCAGTGAACTATCAAGCGAAACATCGGGTGGTCTAGGCGCAGCCATTTTTACATCTTGTTGGCGGCCCGCTTTGAGTCCTGTCTCTGGTAATCCCAGCACTTCTACTAGTAAGCGGCCAAACTCATAACGGGAGATGCGTTCTTTCCCACCCAAATGCACATAGCCTTGCACCTTTTCGAGCGCTAGCAGGAGTCCTTGAGCGGCTGTCGTACCACTGGCAGGCGTGCGAAACTCATCAGTAAACAGGCGTAGCTCTTGCTCATCCCGAAGCATTTGGATAAAGGGTTGCATGAAGCTGTTGGCAGTGGGGCTAGCGGCTCCAAACATCAGGGGCATCCGGCAGATAGCAGTCTGAGGATAACGCGATCGTATTCCTGCCTCAGCTAATACTTTTTGCTCCCCATACAGATTCACCGGATTAACTGGGTCGGTTTCGCGGTAAGGCGGATTGAGGCCATCAAACACTAAGTCAGTAGAAGAGAACACACAAGGAATGGCGCGATCGCTACAAAGCCCTGCAATGTTGCAGGAAGCCGTAACGTTAATTGCATGTGAAGCTTCAGGATGGGTTTGGCAATAGTTGGGGCTAGATTGCGCCGCTAAATGGATGACTGCATCCGGTTGGACGGTTTCAAACAAGTGCTTGAGGGCGACAAAATCGCTGATATCGACTTTGAGAGCCGTGACTCCAGCCATTGCGATCGCTTGGGAACAGTAAGTGCCGTAGACATCCCACTGGCGCTGAGCAATTTGGCACAGGTGCCATCCTAAAAAACCGCTGGTTCCGGTGATTAACAGTTTTTTCAAGCTTTATTTCTCAGTAATCTCGTACGTCTTACCACTAATTACTACACTAATTTTCTTAGTTTCTTTGGGTGGTTTGTAAGTCGCAATTTGTAGAGCAATAACAGTAGCTGCTGCGATTAGCGCACCTAATAAAGGGTCCATAATCTTCCCTGATGTTTGACTTAAGCTGTTTTATATTCTGACTCGAGAAATTAAGTTATGCCAAACATTACTAGTGTTTCTTGATACAACCTCTTGCTATGTGTTGTTTGCATGAGTTGGTATCAGAAATGTTAATAATCCTAGGATGGCGACGTGACAAGATAGCAGGATTCTAGTACTCTAAATTGCCAACCTAATTGGCTACCTCTCATGCGTCTCGATTCGGATGCCAAAACTGCTCGACTCAAGCGAATTCGTAGCCTGAGTCACCTGCTCGACAACTCTATTACGATTCCGGGGACTCGCTACCGTTTTGGCCTTGACCCCATCCTAGGGCTTTTACCCGGTGGCGGAGATTTAGCGAGCTTCTTATTCTCGGCTTACATTATTTGGGAAGGTGCCAAACTGGGCGTGTCTCAAGAAACCTTAACCCGCATGGTATCCAACGTGCTATTTGATACGGTAGCTGGCACGGTGCCTGTACTGGGGGATTTCCTAGACGTAACTTGGAAAGCTAATACCAAAAACGTCGCATTGCTTGAAGATCACCTCAGGGTTGCTCCCGCTAATGCCCGCTCAGTGAACCGCTGGGTTGTCGTTGCAGCACTGCTGGGACTGCTCATTGTATTTATTGGCGTGGTGACACTGAGCTTTTTAGTCTTCAGTTGGCTCTTCCGACAACTAACAGGTGGCTAAGGACAAGTGATGGGTTGTTAATGGGGCTGAGCGATCGCAGACTCACCAACTTTGGTCAGTTTTTCTCATGGCAACCCCTTGTAGGCATGTCATAATGATCCGGCTGTTTTCTGCACATGGTTTCTCATGGTTCAAGCTCCTCAATTTCCCACCGACCTTGCCGCTGCTGCTCTAGAAGGTGGACTAGAACTCAATTTCGAGCTGCCTGATCCAGAAGATGAGCAGATTCCAGATTTAGAATTTCAGCAACGTGTAGAAGCCGCTTGGCAAGTTTGCGATCGCTTTGACCTCCAGACTGACATTTGGCGAGGTCGAATTTTGCGAACCGTCCGCGATCGCGAAAAACGGGGAGGTGAAGGACGTGGCACCGGATTCCTCAAGTGGCTGCAAGACCGAGAAATCAGCAAAAGCCAAGCCTACTCCTTGATTGAGGTAGCCGATAGCGCCGACACTCTCTTAGAAGGCGGCTATCTCGACACCGACTCCGTCGAGCGCTTTAGCAAACGCGCCTTTGTCGAAACAGCCCAAGCTGCTCCGGAAGTGCAACAAATGGTCAGTGACGCCGCGAGAAGGGGCGATCGCATTACCCGGCGCGAAGTGCGGCAGCTCTCCGACGAATGGACCGCCATGACCTCCGATTTGCTACCAGAAGTCATCAAAGAAAAAGCCGCCGCCAACTCCATCCCCTCGCGTTATCTAGCGCCATTCGTGCGGGAAATGGAAAAACTGCCAGAGTCGCACCAAGCGGAACTCCGCGAAGCGGTAGCCGAAAGCCCAGACGTAGACACCCTCAAGCAAGTCACTTCTGAAGCCAAGTACCTAGCCAAATATCTAGAAGCCGCCACCAACGTCCAAGCCCTCAACAACGAGTCCCTAGACCTAGAAGCCGCTTTAGAAGAAGCTCTCCGCATCGGCTCCCTTAGCTCCACCGCTGATTTAGTCAACCAAGCCGCTCAGCTCGAACAAACGATTGCCAAGCTTTACACCACCTGGAAACGAGTCACAGGCTTAGTCGATCGCCTCTACGTAGACAGCGGAGCCAGCACCCCCCACCTGCGATCGCTCCTTAGCTGCCTCAACCACCTCTCCGGAGAAGTCGTCGAAACCCAAATCGGTAGCCTAGAATCCTCCCGAACCATCCGCCTCACTATTCAAACAGACTTGAGGGATGAGGAAGGGGAAGGGGTGAGGAGTGAGGAGTGAGGAGTAAGACACAGAAAGAGCAAGAGCATCGAAACACTCATACTTAGATTCGTTTGGAGGGGGCCTGGGGGACGCAACCGTCTCTCAGCGGGGGTTTGGGAGCGAGTGCCCCCAAGGATCGGATTACCTCAAACTGCGCCCCAACCGATTAATTCCCCGCTTCAGCGATCGCCACATAGCCTTGAAATTAAAAAACTGTTTATAGCGCTGCGCCGCCTCCTTCCCCACAATCAGCAGCCCCAGCCAAAACAAAATCTCTGCTAATACCAGCAGTGCAGGGATCAGTAAGGTTTTTTGCGTTGTCGTGATTGGTAGCTGGGGTAAGACCAACGGGATCGCGGCCCAGGGCAAAAACGACACCCCTACTAAAACCCAGCCTAACTTCTGCATGATCTGACTCCTGCAACCCCAGTCTTTCAGTATAAGGGCCGCTTCATGCACTGTTGAAGATTCAAGTCTGTAGTAGAAACTACCATCTAGCTTTTGATTCCTGTAGTGGCAATACCTTGGATGAACTGCCGCTGCCCCACCAAAAACAGCAGCACCACTGGAACAGTTGCGATTACCACCGCTGCCATCATCAAAGGCCAATTGTTTGTAAATTGCTCTTGAAAACTGGCCAAAGATAACTGGACAGTCTGTAATTCTGGACGAGTCGTAAACACGAGCGGCTTGAATAAATCATTCCACTCACCAATAAAAGTAAACAGGAATAGCGTCACCAAGGCTGGACGAGCCAACGGCAGCATCACTCGCCACAAAATTTGCCAACGAGTCGCTCCATCTAAAGCTGCAGCTTCTTCTAGTTCCACCGGAATCGTTTGGAAATACTGGCGCAGCAAAAAAATGCCAAATCCGTTGGCTGCTGTGGGTAGAATCAGCGCTCCGTAGGTATTAATTAAGTGACCCCACTTCAAAATCAGGAAAACCGGAATCACCAACAGTTGAAACGGAATCACGAGTGTAGCCAAGACGAGCAAGAGAATTGCCTGCCGCCCCCAAAACTGGAAGCGAGCCAAAGCGTAACCTGCCAAAGCGGATGTGAGAGTCTGCAGCCCTGTTACGGCGATCGCCACCAACGTCGAATTGGCGAAAGCCAACAGAAAGTTGCCTCGTTGCCAAGCTTCCCGATAACTGTCCCAAGACCATCTTGAGGCGAGGTTTTCACCTACGTTGCTGAGTGCGGGAGTCGGTGTCAAGGAAGTCCAGAAAACGATGGCAAGGGGAGACAAAATAACCGCAGCCCCAGTGAGCAGCAGCAGGCCATTCAACCACGCTAAAGTCCGTTCCCAACTCCAGACAGGTTTGACAGAGGGAGAGACTGGGACATTGAGTTTTTTAGGTAAATTCTGACTCACGCTCGGTTCGCCTCGTGCGCTGGTTTAGGAGTACTGTACGCTTATAGTTATGGTAAATATGACCATTGGGTGAGTTTTCTTACTTATTCATGCTGTAAGGTCATAAATAGACAGTAGCGTGAGTCTCGATGCAACTGCTTAGTGATCGACTCACGGGTCAACTTGTGATATTCCCACTTTCTGCTTGGTCGATCCGCCATTAAAAAAGGTTAAAGTAACTTAAGGTTGTAAATTAATAATTTACATTCTGCCGTCACAATCTTTAGTCCATAGTTCTACCAAGTCGAACTATCACCGACTGATTCATGATGAGGAGACAAGAGATCCATGCCGCAGCTTGAGGCCAGTCTAGAAATTGACTTCCATAGCGCAGCCTACAAAGATGCCTACAGTCGGATTAACGCGATTGTGATTGAAGGCGAACAAGAGGCTCACGAAAATTACCTAAAGCTGGCTGAAATGCTGCCGGACAATCACGATCAATTGGTGAGTTTAGCCAGAATGGAGAATCGCCATAAGAAAGGCTTTGAAGCCTGTGGTCGTAATCTCCAAGTCACGCCAGATATGGATTTTGCCCGTCAGTTCTTCTCTGACCTGCATGGTAATTTTCAGGTCGCAGCGGCAAACAACCAGATTGTGACTTGCTTGTTGATTCAATCCCTCATTATTGAGTGCTTTGCGATCGCAGCTTACAACATTTATATTCCCGTTGCCGACGACTTCGCGCGTAAAATCACTGAAGGCGTAGTCAAAGATGAGTACAGTCATCTGAACTACGGGGAAGAATGGCTCAAAGCTAACTTTGAAACTGCCAAAGCTGAGCTAGAAGTAGCGAATCGGCAGAACTTACCCTTGGTTTGGCGCATGTTGAACCAAGTCGCAGAAGACGCTCAGGTTTTGGGCATGGAAAAAGAAGCTTTAGTAGAAGACTTCATGATCCAGTATGGCGAAGCGCTGAGTAACATTGGTTTTAGCACTCGCGATATCATGCGTATGTCTGCTTACGGTCTTGCTGCTGCCTAAGTTAGGAACATTCAGGCAACCTCAGGAGTCTGATGAGGCAACCCATTGCCAACCTTTCCTTTTGATCAGAGTCAGTTGTTTTCTACTGAGCGATCGCTATTTAGTACATGCACGAATTTGCCGATCAGAACCTACCAACTGATCGGCAAATTTATGTAGTATTTTTGAGTGCTTTGAGCAATCACCCGTTTCAATTACTACTAACCTAAAGCTAGCCTGAATCGTAGGCTCCCCAACCGTCCATGTTTGGTCTTATCGGTCACCTCACTAGTTTAGAACACGCCCAATCTGTTGCCAGAGAGCTAGGCTACCCAGAGTACGCTGATCAAGGATTAGATTTTTGGTGTAGTGCTCCCCCGCAAATTGTTGACACTATCACGGTCACCAGCCTAACGGGCCAAAAGATTGAAGGCAAGTACGTTGAATCTTGCTTCTTGCCTGAAATGTTGGCCACACGACGCATCAAGGCAGCCACTCGCAAAGTGATTAATGCCATGGCCCACGCTCAAAAGCATGGCCTTAACATCACGGCTCTAGGTGGATTCTCTTCAATCATTTTTGAGAATTTTAATCTAAATCAAATTCAGCAGGTCCGGAATATCAAGCTGGAGTTTGAGCGCTTTACCACTGGTAACACTCACACCGCCTATATTATTTGTCGTCAAGTTGAACAGGCAGCAAAACAATTAGGGATTGAACTCTCGAAAGCGACAGTTGCGGTTTGTGGAGCTACTGGAGATATTGGCAGTGCCGTGTGCCGCTGGCTAGATGCTCGGACAGATGTGGCAGAACTGTTGCTCATTGCCCGCAATCAAGAGCGCTTATTCGATTTGCAAGCAGAATTGGGTCGTGGCAAAGTCATGGAGCTGGACGAAGCCTTACCCTTAGCGGATATTGTCGTTTGGGTGGCTAGTATGCCCAAAGGTGTAGAGATTGATCCGTCTGCCTTAAAGCAGCCTTGTTTGCTGATTGATGGTGGCTACCCGAAAAACTTAGGGACTAAGATTCAGCATCCTGGTGTGCATGTTTTGAACGGCGGCATTGTGGAGCATTCCCTCGACATTGATTGGCGAATTATGCAGATCGTCAGTATGGACGCTCCTGCACGTCAACTGTTTGCCTGCTTTGCAGAATCTATGCTTCTAGAATTTGAGAAATGGCATACCAATTTTTCCTGGGGGCGCAACCAAATTACGGTTGACAAAATGGATCAGATTGGAAATGCCTCAATGAAACATGGATTTCGCCCTTTACTACTTTAAATGGAATAATTGGCTCAGATCTTGAGATAATTGATGCGCTGTCGGATGTTTTTTGCCTTTCCAAAAAGCATCAAAATATCTTGGGAGAAATGCTCTCTAAAATTATGAGTGAACCCTTTTTAGAGCCTATACTGCGATGGATGCGGCTTCAGAGAGTCGTTTCTCGAATTGCTCCAAACTCCACGGTTCTGGATGTAGGATGTGGTAGAGCAGCAGTTTTCTTAAAAGCGATCGCTCCTCGTATTGCCCAGGGCTTTGGAGTAGACTTCAAAGTAGACACTGTAGAGTTCAAAAACATCAAAACTCTACAGTTCAAATTTGATGGTTCCTTGCCTTTCGCAGATGCCAGTTTTGACGTAGTAACGATGCTAGCTGTGCTAGAGCATATCGAATACGAGCATCAAATCTTGCAAGAAATTCATCGGGTTTTAAAGCCTGACGGTAAGCTAATAATCACTGTACCCTCCATTTGGGCACAACCCATTCTGGAGTTCTTAGCATATAAATTAAAAATTGTATCTGAAGCAGAGATTAGAGATCATAAAAGGTACTATAACCGACAAAAGTTGAGGAAGGTGCTTGTGGGAGAAACTAACTTTCGTAGCTTCCATCACCAATATTTTCAGCTTTGGATGAACAACTTCTGCACTGTTGTTAAATAGAACCGTCAACAGATGAAGCTAACTGTAGTAATCCCTTGCTTTAACGAATTAGGTAGTATTGAGCAGATCGTTAAAGCAGTGAAGGCCTCTCCAATCAAAGACTTAGAAATCATCATCGTAGATGATTGTTCCACTGACGGCACTAGGAATCTATTAGCGTCCGCTATAGAGCCGCAAGTTGATCAGGTGCTCTACCACAAGAAGAATTATGGCAAAGGAGCCGCCCTACGTAGTGGTATTCAAGCGGCTACTGGAGACATCGTCATTGTGCAAGACGCAGACTTGGAGTATGACCCTCAAGAATATCCTTTGATGATCCAACCCATCCTAGACGGCAAAGCAGATGTAGTCTTTGGATCTCGTTTTATGGGAGGCCGACCCCACCGAGTTGTCTACTACTGGCATATGTTAGGGAATAAGTTTTTAACTACTCTCTCTAATATGCTGACTAATATTAATCTCACTGATATGGAAACTTGTTATAAAGCTTTCAAACGTGAGGTAATTCAGGCGGTCAAGATTGAAGAGAATCGCTTTGGCTTTGAGCCTGAAGTGACTGCAAAGGTTGCTAAGATGGACTGCCGTATTTACGAAGTTGGCATATCCTACTATGGTAGAACCTATAAAGAAGGTAAAAAAATTGGCTGGAAGGATGGGTTTCGAGCCATTTACTGTATTTTGAAGTACAACCTATTTCGTTGATTCTAGCTCTGAGCTAGTCAGAAGATGCAGGCTGAAAAATCAAAGAATATTTTATATATTGAGTGCCTCCTTGTTTTTACGCTTTGTTGTGTCGTTTATCTAGCCAATAAAAAATTAATAAGTACTGGAGATTCTTTACCTAATTCATTACTAGCGTTGAATTGGCTAAAGAACCATACTCTTTACTTTGATTCTTTTAGAAATAACTATTTTTTTGAAGACTATGATGGTCTACCGTATTTTTTTGCAGAGTCTAAAAGCAATCATCTAGTTTCTGTCTACCCAATTGGCGCTGCTATTGTTAGTTTGCCAATTTACTTAGTTTTTTCGATTTACTTAGATGTAATAGCTTTTATAAAAACTAACATTACAGGTATTCCCTTTGATTTTAATTTAGCTAATGCAAGCTTTGAACCTTATAGACAAGCTTTTGAAAAACTTGCGGCAACACTAGCTACTTCCCTGTCAGTTGTCATCTTTTATATATCTAGTCGTCTGAAATTTCCTCTTGCCACCTCTCTTGTTTCTACTTTCATATATGCTTTTGCCACAAACACTTGGATGACTAGTTCTCAAGCTTTATGGCAACATACTGCGACTAACTTAGTGCTGGCAAGTCTGCTCTTATGCTTGCTAAAAGCTAATCGAACCGAAAAAAAACACCTCAGATTCCTGCTGTTTTTAGCAGGTTTTTTTTGTGGATTGTTACCTATTATTCGACCTACTAACTTACTTTTTTCTATTGCGGCGATATTGTATTTAGTCTCAATATATAGAAGAACAGCATTATTTCTACTTTTGGGTCTTCCTGTTAGCCTCTTGGGAATGGCTTGGAACTTCTACAATTTTGGTGATTTCCTAGGTGGATATACAGCTTTAGGAAGTGCTTACGAGGTGACATTTTATAGATTTAGTTTTAATCAGTTTCTACAAGGGTTTTTGGGATTGCTATTTAGCCCTAGTAGAGGTGTTTTTGTCTTCTCACCCATAGTCATATTTTGTATTCCTGGCTTCTGGCAAGTTTTCAAGAAATCCAAAAACTGTCAAGATGAAAGACTAATTGCATCTTTAGCTATTGCTGGGATAATTTTGTTTTTTAGTTATTGCTTTTATACAATTTGGTGGGCTGGAGGTTCATATGGCCCGAGATTTATTAGTGATATAAATCCAATACTTTGCTACTTGATAGGATATTTTATTGATAGCCAATTCAACTTTGTTTCAAGCAATCGAAAAATATTCATTTCAAGTCTAACTGTTTTTCTGATTTTTTTGGTGGTTTCTACGTTCTCTCAAGTGCTAGGTGCTTTTAGTAAAGCAGAATGGAATGGATTGCCGATTAATGTTGACACTTATCCTGTGAGACTTTGGGACTTGAAAGATACTCAGTTATCTAGACATGCCAAAAGTTTGTTCTTTCAGATTGCTAAACCCATTGAAAACATAGCAATATATTCTCAGAAGCTAGCAGGAACGATTGAAGAAGTTGAGAAAATTGATACGCAACAGTTAAATAAATATGTTCCCATACCAGATATTTCCACTCCAGGTGAGTTGATAATTTTAAGGGCTAAGCTGAGAAATACTGGACTGTCTAGATGGCTTGGTTATGAAATCGGGGTTATACCAGGGGAGACAAGAGTTCGCTTAAGGGTATTTGATCATATTAATACCCAGGTGCTCGAGACTCGCCTTTTTGTGAGTGGTATCGTAGAGCAAAACCATATCGCTGAGGCGATCGGTGCTTTAGCATTACCTAAAGAACTAGGTTCATATCGACTAGTTTTTGATCTGATTGCAGAGGGAATTGGAGAATTTCCAAGCAGCTCAAAATATGAATCTTATGAAGCCAAGATTATAATTAAATGTCAAATTACTGAAGAAGCTTTAAAGGAATTTTGTGCAAAGCGTTGATTTTTACTGTACTTCTAAATAGGTAGGCCTTAAACTGTGAATCATTTACTAGTGTTCTATAGAAGGATGATTTCCTTCCTTCCTTACGGCATAGGAATAGTTTTTGGTGTTCTTACAACTTTTTATCCAACACTCATAAGCAGATTTTCACGCTTGCAGCCTGACCCAGGCGATACTCGATTCGTTAACTATGTGTTGGAGCATTCTTTTCAGCTGTTAGTGAACAAAGATTACGTTGGGGAATTATGGTCTCCTCCTTTCTTTTTTCCCTTGAAAAATGCTCTTGCTTTTTCAGAGAATATGTTTGGTTCAGCACCTATTTATTGGTTATTCAGAGCCTTGTTTGACTCTGTATTAGCATTTCAATGGTGGATGATTGTAGTTTTAATACTGTGCTTCGTTTGCTTTGCATTATTAATGCAGCATTATAAGGTGAACTCTTGGTTGTCAGCTTTTGGAGCTTTCTTATTTACTTTTGGTATGCCAAGAGTTTCCCAGCTAGGTCACCAACAGCTACTACCTCAATTTTTTACACCCCTTGCTTTCTGGTTTTGTTGGGATTTTATTCGTCAACCAACCAACAAACGTTTAATTTTAACGCTATTATTTATTTACTTTCAATTATTGGCTTCAGTTTATTTAGGTTGGTTTCTATTATTTAGTTTAACTTTTGTTTTTTCAGTTGCCTGGTTTCTAGATAAAAATATTAAACAGAACTTATTTGAGTATCTTAGAAAAAACTACAAAGTCTTTATTGCCGCAGTTTTAGCTTGGTCTATCTTGATTGTTGGGTTATTCGCCCCCTATCTAGAAACGAAAAGGCTAATTGGGGGAAGACCTTATTCAGAAGTAGCAGATATATTGCCCAAGTTTACTTCTTGGCTACGTCCTGCTCCTGGTAGTTTATGGTGGCCTTTATTATCTTCCCAGCCTGAGAATTTTCTGCCTTGGCCTGTTGAGCATCATCTATTTTTAGGTTTTGCAGTTGTCCTATTAACAGGGTTTTCACTTTATGTTCTTTGGCGAAAGAAAGAAGTACTGACTTTCGAAAGGGAACTGCTAATTAAGACCTGCTTGGTAGTCGTTGCTATTCTCTTTATTCTGTCGCTCAAAATTGGTAATTTCTCTCTTTGGCGAACTATCTATGAAATTGTGCCTGGAGGCTCTGCAATTCGAGCAGTAACTCGAATATCGCTTGTTCTTTACTTCTATCTATTGATTGCGGTAATTGTCTGCTTTGATTCGTACATTAAAAAAGCAAGTCAATCTCGAAGATTGCGAGTATTGCTAGCAGGTGTGGTTTGTCTTTTGGGCTTGTCTGAGCAAATCACTTTAAGCCTAATGAGCTATGAAAAGGCTCCTTTTACCCAAGTGGAACTAGAAATGCAGGAGGTGATGAAAAAAGGATGTGATGTTGCTTATGTCTCAGCTACGACTGCAGACCCTAGTTTTTGGTCGCAACAGATGTTTGCGATGGCAGCAGGTATTCGAGCTAATGTCCCTGTGATTAATGGATATTCAGGCTGGACGCCTCCTGGCTATGACGGTTCTATGGCGAATGAACCTCGTAAGAATTTAGACCAGGTTGCCAAATTGTTACCCAAAAACTTTAAGGGGCAGTTGTGCGTTATTCTTCCAACAGATTACACAGAAGTGAAATCTGTAATTGCCCCCCATGGAAAAATTCAATACCGGAGTTTTGCGGGCAATTTTACTTCTTATTCAGCTCAGCTCCCCTTTCAAATCTTTGCGCAAGCTATAGAAGTGCTTAATCCTCCTAATAGTCTGAAACTGGGTTCAGTGATGACGCTGCCCGTTAGGGTCAAAAATACCAGTAACTTCCTTTGGTCGGCTAGAGGCTTAAAGCCTGTGCGTTTTGCCTACCACTGGATTGAACGGGATGGCAAAGTAGCGGTATGGGATGGAGAGCGAACTGAGCTGCCTTTGGAGGTTTCGCCTCAAGAATCCATTCTCTTGAATGCAAAAATTAAAGCTCCTGACGTTCCTGGAAAATATATATTGCGCTTGACAATGGTGCAGGAGGGAGTAGCTTGGTTTGATGATAAAGGTGCTGAAACTGAAGATCTTGCCGTGAATGTTGCTGCGCAGTAAGGTGATTCTGATATGCCAGTCATGTAAAGTAGCTGGTTTCCCTTGTCGATGTTTACGAGTACCCTTTTGCATCCACAAGAATGGAATCTAGTAATAATTTTAGAGCCAGGAAATTCAAAGACACTAAGTAGTAGATATTTCGCTACTGAACTGTATTTAAAGGTGATTGGGAAGTGCGAACCACATTTAATTAAGGGTGCAAGAGGGTGTAGCCTGGTTTGAGAGGCAGGGTAGCGAAGCCTCAGGATCTTTCTGTAACTGTTACTTCGGAGTAGTGTGGCGCTGGCATGGCAACGACTGAACGCAGACCTATTCTTTTAGATTTCGAAAAGCCCTTGGCAGAGCTAGAGGCCCGGATTCATCAGATTCGTGAACTTGCAGAAGAAAATGACGTCGATGTGTCTGATCAGATCCGTCAGCTTGAGGCGCGAGCTTTGCAACTTCGCCAAGAAATTTTCAGCAGTTTGTCTCCTGCCCAAAGGCTTCAAGTAGCACGTCACCCTCGTCGGCCTAGCACCCTCGATTACATTCAAGCGATTAGTGACGAGTGGATGGAGTTGCATGGCGATCGCGGAGGCACCGATGACCCTGCTTTGGTCGGAGGTGTAGCTCGGTTCGCGGGTCGGCCTGTGGTGATTTTGGGGCATCAGAAGGGGCGAGATACTAAGGACAACGTGGCTCGCAACTTTGGTCAGGCAGCACCCGGTGGCTATCGCAAAGCCATGCGATTGATGGAGCATGCCGATCGCTTTGGCATGCCAATTTTAACCTTCATTAATACACCTGGAGCTTGGGCTGGGTTGGATGCCGAGCGGTTTGGGCAAGGGGAAGCGATCGCCTATAACCTGCGGGAAATGTTTCGGCTAGACGTGCCAATTATTTGTACCGTGATTGGCGAAGGCGGATCTGGTGGTGCTCTGGGAATTGGCGTCGGCGATCGCCTATTAATGTTCGAGCATTCTGTGTATTACGTGGCTAGCCCTGAAGCTTGTGCTTCAATCCTGTGGCGGGATGCTAGTAAAGCTCCTCAAGCCGCAGAAGCCCTAAAAATTACGGCCTGGGACTTGAAGAGCTTAGGCATTTTGGACCAACTCTTGCCAGAACCCATTGGGGGCGCGCACTCTAGCCCCTTGGAAGCGGCGGCAACTTTAAAGCAGGCTCTCCTACAGCATTTGGAAGATTTGAGCCAAATGACGAATCAGCAACGGCGAGAACTGCGTTATCAAAAATTCCGTAATATTGGTGTTTTCTTAGAGGCCACGGCATAGTTGATTCCAGATTGATTAGCTCAACCTTGATTCTGAATTTAAGGCACAAATCTGCCCTAACCACTACCTAGCTAGGGAGCTTAGATCGCCTATGAGTAGGCGGCCTTGATTCTGAGTGATATAATTCACGAGGTAACATTTTTTTACATTTCCTCGGTGGCCTCTAAATGCTTCACCATGGAAGTGCTCGTTCTGGTCGCGACCTGCAACCACTAACTGCTTAAAGACAAGAGAGATTCTCAAAATTCAACGGGAGTGAAATGGTCTCAAACAGGGAATCCCCTCGGTTGGTTTTAAAGCTGTGGTTGTGCTGCGGCAACGATTAACTTGCTTACTAACTACTTAAAAATTGCATCAGCGAATCTCAAGTTTCCGATAGCTTAGATTGCTGGAATTGATGAGAGCGAATCAGGATATTTCATGGCTTCTCTAATAGAACGGCACGCTCTGATTACAGGAGCGAGCAGTGGAATTGGCAAAGCAACGGCCTTAGCGTTTGCCGAAGCTGGGATTCATTTGGCGTTAGTCAGCCGCTCTGAATCGAAGTTGGCGGCGGTCGCCGATGAGGCGAGACAGGCAGGCGTTACAGTGAAAACTTATCCGCTGGACTTGTCTCAAGTAGACCAAGTGAAAGAGCGCATGAGTGCGATCGCAGCAGATTTTGGCCCACTAGACATCCTGATCAATAATGCTGGCATCGCCTACACCGGCAGTCTAATGGAAACTCCATTAAATGACTGGCAACAAGTGCTAGATCTCAACCTGACAAGTGTGTTTCAGTGCATCCAAAGCATTTTGCCTAGCATGCGCGATCGCCAACAGGGAACCATCATTAATGTGGTGTCCATTGGAGGACAGCAAGTTTTTCCCAACTGGGGAGCTTACTGCGTCAGTAAGTTTGGCCTCATGGCCCTCTCCAAAGCCCTAGCGGCTGAAGAACGAGCTAACGGTATTCGTGTTTCTGCTATTTGTCCAGGCTCAGTTAACACACCACTTTGGGATACTGAGACTGTTCAGGCTGACTTCGACCGCTCGGCGATGTTAACACCAGAAGTTGTGGCTCAAGTAATTCTACAAGCCGTGCTTTTACCCAAGCAGGCTGTGATGGAAGAGTTAACCTTGATGCCCAACGCAGGAGTGTTTTAAGTTTTTCCCACTCCTGATTCGGCAACACCCACTTTGCAGCTACAAAATCTCTAACTTATGACTACTGCTTCTTCCAACAGTGCTACCGGCTCTAACGTACCTACTGTGTCTGATTCCATAACCCCTGAAGTTCGGCCCGATCGCAATACACTTCATGGTCAAGAGGCCAAAGTAGTTCCTCCTGCGGATAACGAACTCAAGGATGAGATGGCGGATGCCGTCCGGACTCTTTTGCTAGGGGTGGGAGAAGATCCGGAGCGAGAGGGATTGCTGAAAACTCCCAAGCGAGTGGCAGATGCTATGCGCTTTCTTACGAGTGGCTATACCCAGTCTTTAGAGCAACTGGTGAATGGTGCCATTTTTGATGAAGGCCACAACGAAATGGTCTTGGTGCGAGACATTGATGTTTTCAGTCTCTGCGAACATCACATGTTACCGTTTATGGGCAAAGCGCATGTTGCTTACATCCCCAACCAAAAGGTGGTAGGTCTGAGCAAATTAGCTCGGATCGTTGAGATGTATGGCCGTCGCTTACAAGTGCAAGAGCGCCTAACTCGTCAGATCGCTGAAGCGGTACAACAGATTTTGGATCCCAAAGGTGTGGCTGTTGTCATAGAAGCGACTCATATGTGTATGGTGATGCGGGGTGTTCAGAAGCCAGGCTCTTGGACAGTCACCAGCGCGATGGTCGGTGTGTTTCAGGATGACCAGAAAACTCGTGAAGAGTTTCTCAACCTGATTCGTCATCGTCCTTCTTTCTTCTAAAGCACCATTCTGGGTGACCTAACCCCCAGCCCCTTCCTTAGCAGGGAAGGGGAGCAAAATAAAAAAGGTAGGGGTGAGTCTAACTGACCCCTATTTTCTGTGTTTGTTGAAGTTGGTGAAAGAGGTGAGCCACCTGAGCTAGATCTTTGTCACCGGGCGATCGCTCAACTCCACTTGAGAGGTCGATACCGTCGGGTTGTAGCTGAGCGAGTGCCTGAGTAATATTGTCTGGGTTTAAGCCACCAGCTAAAAACCAAGGACAAGCGGGCGCAAATTTTTGCAAGCTTTGCCAGTCCAGGGTGACACCTGTGCCTCCTAGGAGCCCAGGGTGATAGGCATCCAATAGAAGGGTATGAACGTGACTATAGTAATCGGCGGCTTCCTGGAGTGCTGCTGCCGTTTTGATTCTGAGCGCTTTAATCACTTCTGTGTCTGGTAATGTCTCACGTACCTGAGCACAGAATTCTGGGGTTTCTGCGCCATGCAGTTGAACAGCGTTCAAGCCAGCGATCGCGACGACTTGACTAATCTCAGCTAGCGTTGCGTTGGCAAACACGCCGATCCGATCTACTAAGTGACCTGTTTGAGGATGAAGGGGTAACTGTTCTACTACCTGACGAATCTGGTTAGCCGAAACATAGCGAGGGGAAGCTGGAACACAGATAAACCCTAAAGCCGTAGCTCCTAGTTCTGCGATCGCTTGTCCTTGGTCTGGTTTGGTAATGCCGCAAATTTTAACCCGCATGCTGACTTGTAAACTCGTTAAGTAGGTTGTCGGTAAGATATTTAACCAAGGTTCAGGATTGATCGAGGTGGTTGCGATCGCGATCGGTTGCCGAAACTGTTGCGGATTTGTAGCAAAAGTTTAGTGGACTGTTAACTCTTAAGACAAATCCTAATTGTTTAGAAGGCTCTTTTTATAATCCTTCTTGTTTGTATAAGTTTATCAATGCAGGAGACGAAATCTTGCTTTATCCGACCTTGGTAGCGCTACAGGTGGCCTCGGCTCGCTCCACTGATTGGAGCCCCACTATCGGGCTAATTATGACTGCTTGCTGCTTATTTGCAGTTGCGATCGGTCGCTTTGCGATCAGAAAGAAGGGTGTAGGTCCAAAACTTCCTGTCCAAACGCCTGCTCTCTTTAGCAATTTTGGCGTTCCTGAGTTACTCGCCACCATGAGTTTTGGTCATATCTTAGGTGCAGGTGTCATCCTGGGGCTCACCAACGCAGGTGTTCTCTAGACTCCGCACTTTTTGAAACTCTCAATCTAGTTCAGGTAGTAGCGCTCAGCCTTGCGAAGTTTCTTGACAGGCTAGCACTACTACTTTTTTTGCCTATTTTCTAGCTGCTGATTATCTACGGCACCGCTAGCCTGATGTTTCCGTGAGCCATTGTCTATGCTAGTAGGGAGAGGGCTCTAGCTAGATGGTTGTTTCACAAAATTAGTACCGCATACATCGACTGAGCCTGACTTAGCTGCACATTTAGGAAAGGCAGCGCAGAACAATGGGGCTGGGTTTTGGCCGCATTGATCAACCTCAATTTAGGAAATTCCTATGCAGGCAGGCTGGCGAATCGGATCTGTATTTGGTATTCCCCTCTTTATCGACCCCAATTGGTTGTATGTTCTCGCGTTCTTTTCGATCCTCAACAGCGAGAACTACCTCAAACAACAATCCTGGAATCCAGCTTTTGCTTGGGCTGCGGGTTTCATGCTCGCTCTATTATTGTTTACCTCGGTACTGCTACACGAATTGGGTCATAGCCTGGTAGCACAGTCGCAGGGAATCAAAGTTAACTCAATAACGCTGTTCTTGTTTGGAGGGATTGCCTCCATCGATCAGGAATCTAAAACTCCAGGCAAAGCATTTCAGGTTGCCGTTGCGGGGCCTGCGGTCAGCCTCAGCTTATATCTGCTGTTGCGAGCGATCGCGCATATTCTACCAACTCAGAGCGTGGTTGCAGTCGTCACCGCTGATCTATCCCGCATCAACTTAGTTTTAGCCTTGTTCAATTTGATTCCTGGGTTGCCACTGGATGGAGGCCAAATCTTTAAGGCGGCGGTGTGGAAGGCGACAGGCAACCGATTTCAAGGTGTGCGTTGGGCAGTACGATCTGGCCAAACTTTGGGCTGGTTTGCCATTATCCTCGGAATGTTCGTTGTCTTTTTGGACTCAGACTATTTCATTAGTGGATTGTGGGTAGCCTTTCTGGGTTGGTTTATCTTGCGGAATGCTAGCGCTTACGATCGCATGACTGACTTGCAAGAAGCCTTAATGCAGATCAAAGCCGCAGATGCGATGACCCGAGAATTTCGAGTAGTAGATGCCAATCTCACCTTACGTCAGTTTGCAGATGACTATTTGCTAGAAGTTGCCCGACCCCCCACTTACTTTGCCGCCTCCGAGGGGCGCTATCGCGGAATGGTGGCGGCTGATGACTTACGCCAAGTGGAGCGGAGCCAATGGGAAAACCAGGCTCTACAAGCGGTGCTGCATCCACTGACCGCAATTCCTGCGGTCCAAGAATCTACTGCATTGATTGAAGTGATTAATCAGATGGAGACTCAACAACTCAACCGGATCACCGTATTGTCTCCAGCAGGTACTGTTGCAGGCGTGATCGATCGCGGTGATATTGTCCGGGCAGTTGGCAATAAACTGAATATCCAAGTTTCTGAAGCGGCAATTAAACGAATTAAGGAAGAAGGCAGTTACCCTCCGGGTTTACCGTTGCCTGCGATCGCTAGAACTACCGCAGAATCATTTTCTCTAGAAACTAACTAACCGCTACTGGCCCAGAGCCAGCGGGTGATTTGATTAGCTCTGCTTGGGTCATGACGGCTTGCCATTCAGATTCTGAGAGCGGTTGCGGCACGAGTTGCACTCCAAAGCAGCGTTGCAATGCTGTGACTAAGGCTTCTATGAGCGTTTGAGTCAAAGCTGTTCCCTGTAAAGATAAAGGCAACTTTGGCAAATGCAGGTTATCAGGTCCAAATACTTGGGCAAAGAGCGTAGCATCGGGTTCTAAGCGCATAGAACCATGCTGTAGAATTGCAGACCCTCGGCGTAGCTGGGCACTACCAATCAGTTTTTCGCCGTTCGGCAGAATTAAATCTGCGCTAGTGGCTGTGCCAAAGCAGTTGGGATTGTGAATATAGCCTCGGCCCGCCTCGCCGTATTGCAACTCAACGCCAAGCGATCGCCAACCCTGAATCAAAAACTCGCAAATGGCTTGGTACGCTTGCGTGCGGTTGCCTGGAAAACCGGAAGTAATCACGGCATAGGTTAAGTCGCCTTGATGCAGCACAGCGCGACCGCCAGTTGGTCGTTGCACCAACTCTAATGGCCTTTCCTGCCAAGTAATTTCTTGCCACTCAGTAGGCCACTGCCGCTGATGAAAGCCCAAGGAAATCGCCGCTGGAGCCCAAGTGTAAAACCGTAAGGTGGGTGGGTGAAGTCCTAAACAATGCTGATGAAACAGCCAAGCATCCAAGGCCATTTGCAGTCGCCCTGGCGCTTGGAATGGGGGAATGAAGCGCCACGGAGTTGCAGACTCAAGCGGCACTAAACTCAGCTTGGAGGGCGTCGTCGTTGTCATCGGCAATAGAGGCGACCACAGTAATGGCGCGGGAGATTTCACCCGGAGATAACTCTGCAACGGTGCGGGTGGCCACAACGACAACTTGCTCATCAATCAGAGCAAAACGAGCTTCAAAGGTGTCGCTCCAGTTCATCTCCAACAATTTGCGTAAAAGCTGGGCTTCATTTTGCACAGGCAGCTTCAAAATCTGCGCCCAAGTGGTAAATGTGTCGTCGTCCGTGTTGCCCGTGAGTTGGACAAAAACTTCGACGCTACCATACTTAAATTTCCACAGATGGCCGCTCTCGGTATGATTGACCATTGCGCTTTGGTCTTGATCCAGGCTAGAAATCACTGTTTCAATCACATCTGCGTGATTGTTCTGGGTAGAATTCTCGATTAGCTCGTTAACCAGCTGATTGCTAGATAAACTCTGGGTTGAGACAGCTTCCGCATCGGGTTGATAGTTAGTCATAGGAGTTCCTGCTCAGTAGAGTAGATCGGCGTGACGCAAGTACCAATCTACCTCACGTCTCGTCGGTTGTCGCTACCCCAACTGTAGCTTGTGAGGGATTTTTCAATCACGGAATAATTCAGGTAAGGGTAGGTCTTGTGCCCACCCTGTCACCCATCAGGGCAACCATAAGGGATTGCCCCTACAGGCAGCATTTCATAATGTGCAATGCCTTGTGTGCGTTTAGGCGATCGCCAAACCGCTAGGCAGTGGCTTTAGCGTTTTCCGGCTTGCTGGTGCTTGGTTTGCTGATGCCACTGATAAACATGGGGACAAATTTTTGTAAGAAAGCTTGAGGGTCACGCTTCCAAGCCCGCTGCACCACGTCAATCCGGGTTTGTTGTAGATCGGGTGCCAGTAGGGTTTGGGGCAACCGCTCCATCAGGTATTGAGGGCGTTGCCACAATGGCATGGTCTCCGCGATCGCCATCAGTTTCTCCACCCGACGAATTTCAGCCCCCAGCGTAATGTCCATGCCTGATTCAAAGGCAGCTTGCTCAACAGCGGCATATTTGCGCTTGGCTAAATCTACCTTCTGGGCATGTTCTGGACTCTTGCGAGCCAGTTCTGCCAGCCAGCGGTTGCCCCAGCGTACATGCCCCGCTTCCTCAGGCAAAATCCGCTCAATGGTTTCCCGAATTTTAGTATTTTCCTCAGTTTGCGGAGCTTTTTTCAAAGCATGAATGTGAGCTGAAAAATACTCGCAACCGCGCTTTTCAGTGACATTAATGGCTGCCAGAACTGAAATCAAGAATTCATCGCGATCGCGTCCTAGATCCACAGCCTCGCTATCGAGTAAGCGCTCAAACTCTTGAATATAAGAAGAACCAGGTGGCAAGCCGACATTGGCACCCAAATCCACCAGCAGATCCGTCAGCCACATAGCGTGCCGAGCTTCATCAGAAATATGCCGAGAGAGATCGCGGATTAGCTCCGGAGGCTGCCCATCCAACTGTTCGATTAAATCGGTTAAGTCTTTGCAACTGCGCTGCTCACTATAGCGGTAGCGGTTGAGAGTGACTAAATGTAGCTCGCGATCGCGCACTACTTGGCTCAAAATCTCGCGTGCGCCCAGCGTGTTGAGCAGCTTGCGAGGATAAGCAACAGTCATACTTTTTATGTGGTTTTGTAAAGCAACTCTCTCATCCTAGCGTAGTCATTCCTGGCTTAGCCTAGAAAATTGATGCGCTATGCGAGCCATAAAAAAGCCACCCCGTAGAGTGGCTTACAAACTACCCTGGGCGGTAGCTAAAAAACTAGATGTTCAGGGCATTCAGGAGATTAGACATCGTAGTAGAGCGCAAACTCGTAGGGGTGAGGCCGTAACCGCATGGGGTTGACTTCGTTGTCGAGCTTGTACTCAATCCAGGTATTGATAAAGTCTTCGGTGAAGACACCACCCACAGTCAAGAACTCATGGTCTTCTTCCAGAGCCTTTAGGGCATCGAGCAGAGAGCCAGGGGTGGAAGGAATCTTCGACAGCTCTTCAGGGCTGAGGTCGTAGATATCCACATCCAAAGGCTCACCCGGATCGATTTGATTCTTAATTCCATCGATACCCGCACAGAGCATGGCTGCGAAAGCGAGGTAGGGGTTAGAAGTCGCATCAGGGCAACGGAACTCCAAGCGCTTCGCTTTGGGGTTAGTGCCAGACAGCGGAATCCGGATAGAAGCAGAGCGGTTACCTTGGGAGTAAGCCAAGTTTACAGGCGCTTCAAATCCAGGCACCAAACGCTTGTAGGAGTTAGTGGTGGGGTTGGTGAGAGCCAACAGAGCAGGAGCATGCTTGAGGATGCCACCAATGTAGTGGAGAGCCATCTGGCTCAGGTTGGCGTAGCCATCACCCCAGAATAGAGGCTGACCACCTTTCCAAATGGATTGGTGAGTGTGCATACCAGAACCGTTGTCGTTAAACAAAGGCTTAGGCATGAAAGTAACGGTTTTACCGTGACGCTTGGCGACGTTCTTGATCACATATTTGTAGGTCATCAAGTGGTCTGCGGCGCGAACCAAAGTGTCGAAGCGGAAGCCCAGTTCGCACTGACCGCCCGTAGCAACTTCATGGTGATGCTTCTCGATGGGCACGCCGCACTCAGCCATCACCAACAGCATTTCGGTCCGGATGTCTTGCAGCGTGTCGGTGGGCGCAACGGGGAAATAGCCTTCTTTGTAGCGAGGCTTGTAGCCCAAGTTGCCGCCTTCTTCTTTGCGACCAGAGTTCCAGCGACCTTCTACCGAATCCACATGGTAGTAGCCTTCGTTCTCGGTTTGGTCAAACCGGACATCTTCAAAGACGAAAAATTCTGCTTCAGGACCTAAGTAAGCGGTGTCACCAAGGCCCGTGGAGGTGAGGTAATCGACTGCTTTTTGAGCAATGGTGCGGGGACAACGGCTGTAAGGCTCACCCGTTCTAGGCTCTTGAATGCTGCAAATAATGCTGAGAGTAGGCTCAGCCATGAACGGATCAATCCAAGCGGTGTTTGGATCGAGCACCATTGACATGTCTGATTCATTGATGGCTTTCCAGCCCCGGATGCTGGAACCGTCGAAGGGCACCCCGTCGGTGAAGCTGCTCTCATCGATTTGGTCATGATAGACCGTGAGGTGCTGCCAGGTTCCGGGCATGTCAATGAATTTAAGATCAATCATCTTGATCTGTTTTTCTTTGATCAGATTCAAGATGTCTTGTGCAGTCGCCATGAATTACTCCTTAATGTCTGGGCAAATCTAGGAAGGGAGAGGTCTGCGAGCGATGGAGGTCAGCCAGGTGATATAGATGGAGCACAACCTGATTCAGAACTGCACTGCCTCAACGGTGTGACAAAGGTAGAGCCGAGACATGAGCAGTCAGCCAATCCCAAAGTCACTAGCGGTTGATGGGTGATCAGTCACAACTTTTACTTGATGATTCCTGCGACTCGTTATTTCTAGAGGCACTTTGCATTTTGCAATGTTTGCGGCGTCTTTTAGCACACACTCATCGGCAGGGTTGGTTATACCTGAATCATCCTAAAAATAGGGTTGGGGATAGTTTGTATCCTTTGCTACCAAACTCTCTTGAAGCTTACCAAAATACGGACGAAATTAATCTTGATCGTTGTCCTCCTTCAGCCTTCTCTTGAAAAATGAAAAATTGTAGCGGAATTGACAGTTTTTCATTTTTAGGCTGAGTTGGCCCTTAAAATAGTATCAGAAGCTACAGTTCTGTATTTCTAATCACTATGATTTTTGAAACTGATTTTGACCAACAAGAGGCCCTGAAATATCGGCCAGGCCAGAAGGTTGAGCTGAAGCATCAGCCAGGTATGGTGGACGTGATTGCCAGTTACGACCCGATGATGGTGCCGCCCATTTTTCTGGTGAGTGACCCTATGCCTCGCTACCCAGAAGAATTGCACGTTTTGCCAGCTCCAGCCCTGAGCCGCAATTGGCTGAGCTTCTCCGGACAAACTCAGTATCCTGCTTGTTCTTTGGGCGATCGCGAAGCATCACGGCGGGTAAATCGTGAAGTGTCGCGTCAAGCGAACCGTCGAAGTCAGCAGTCAACATTCGGTCAGCGTTCTAAAGACAAAGTTTTCTCTTAAATCTTTAACCTTACTAATTCCTACTATTTCTAAATGTTGAGAATAGTAGAAAATAAGGCACATAAAACTTAACAGATTAGAAGCCATTCAGCTCGAATTCAGCGCCAATTACGCTGATCTTGCCGTGGTAAACTTAACCCTAAATCCTAATGCACCAGCCCGACTCACGGTTGAAGTCAGCGCTGCGCTAGGAGTACAGAGTCATTTTGTGCAGTAAGCTGTAGCAATTGCATGGGCCATCTTCAACCTATTAAAACGTCAGCGTTTAGTAGCTAGAATGACTGACTATTGACAGGTTGACGCGGGTCAAAAATAGCAAACACGTATAGGAACCACTTAGGAGAGTCATTTCATGCGGGACGCAGTGACAAGCCTGATTAGAAACTACGACATTACGGGCCGATATCTTGATCGGGATGCCCTTGACTCACTGAAATCCTACTTTGGCAGTGGCACAGCTAGAGTTCAGGCCGCAGCAGTCATTAATGCGAATGCTGCCACCATCGTCAAGCAAGCAGGCTCGCGCCTGTTTGACGAACTTCCAGAATTGATTCGTCCTGGTGGTAATGCTTATACCACTCGTCGCTATGCAGCCTGCTTGCGGGATATGGACTACTACCTGCGCTATGCCAGCTATGCTCTGGTCGCAGGAGATATGGACGTTTTGGATGAGCGAGTTTTGGAAGGTCTAAGGGAAACCTACAACTCTCTAGGAGTTCCCATCGGCCCCACAGTACGTGGCATCCAATTAATGAAGGACATTGTCAAAGAGCAAGCAACCGCCGCTGGTATTGCTGATCCTGCCTTTGTGGATCAACCCTTTGACTACATGACTCGCGAACTCAGTGAACAGGACGTTTAATTGCTCGATTAACCCCTAGGTTTTGGGGTGAGTCTTGGCATTCAGGTTTGAGCTAGATAGGGGTAGGTTTGGGAGCAAGATTTGCGAGTGGGCAAAGGTTGTTGCTGAGCTTACCCCTATTAGTTTTGCCCTTACTAGTTTTTAAGTTTTGGCATTTGTTGCCAGGATTAAAGGTGCCGGAAGTCTAACTCAGCATCCGGTTCTAATACCCAAACCACATCTCCCTTGACGCTGCTAGTAATAACAGTTTGATCACCACGACGGCTCAGCCTAGCAGCAACCTCAAGTGCTTGGGCTCGGTCTTTAACAACTTTGAAGAAGCTGTAATACTGTCCCTCGACTGCAATGGCTGACAATCGGTGCTCCAAATCCGGGACTCGGATATGGCAGGGACGATATTTGTTGCGAGATTCTAGAACTTTAGCTGTTGCTGAGCTTGTTTTGATGCCCGTTGCCTGTGCCGTGGGTGCTAAATCAGTCTGAGCCGGAAGATCTAGATACGCCTCTCGCTCTAAGACCCAAATTGCATCCCCTTTGATGGTCGCCGTTATTACGGCTTCTTCACCTTTGTTGGCCAGGCGGTTGGCGATCTCCAGAGCTTGCTGTCGCTCTTTCACTAGCTTAAGTAGGCTGTAGAACTTACCATTCACACGAATTGCAGCAACGCGAGCGTCTAAGTCGGGTACGCGGATGTGGCAAGGCTGATATTGAGTTCGAGACTCTAAAATGCGAGGTGGAGGATTCACGGTCGTCTGCGAAGAACCTTCGGGTGGCATGGTGGAAGATGAGATGGCCTCAAAAGCTTTATTTTATAGGTGTTCCTTCATTTTAATTTTTTAGTGCAGTTCCTTGGCTAAGCAACGACTCGATACCTTACTTGTAGACCTAAAACTCTGTGACTCTCGACAGCAGGCCCAGCGCTTGATTCGGGCAGGAGAAGTCAAAGTGAACCAGCAGGTCGTGGATAAACCGGGTACCGAGATTGACTCTACGGCTCAGATTGCCGTGAAGCAGCGATCGCCCTACGTGTCTAGAGGCGGCGAAAAACTAGCCAAAGCCCTAGAAGCCTTTCCCATTGAAATCACTGGTCGTGTCTGCTTAGATGGCGGCATTTCTACAGGCGGCTTTACCGATTGTCTGTTGCAGTCAGGAGCGCAGAAAGTCTACGGCATTGATGTTGGCTATGGGCAAGTAGCCTGGACCTTGCGCCAAGACCCCCGTGTGGTCCTCCGAGAGCGCACCAATCTCAGGCACTTAAAGCCAGAAGAGCTGTACGAGCAAGGTCAGCCTGATGCCGATCTAGGAGTTGCCGATGTCTCCTTTATCTCCTTAACGAAAGTATTACCCGCCCTGTGGCAATTGCTGAAAGAACCGCGAGAAGCAATTTTGCTTGTGAAGCCACAATTTGAAGTGGGGCGATCGCGCGTTGGCAAGAATGGCGTAGTCCGCGACCCCAAAGACCAAGCAGAAGCGATCGCCCAAGTCATCCAAACTGCCCAAGCCCTTGGTTGGCACTACCAAGGCTTAACTTGGTCCCCCCTACAAGGCCCAGCCGGAAACATCGAATACCTTTTATGGCTAAGCATGAGTGACTCCGTTCCTACCCCGGACCTAGGCGCGATCGTCCAGCTCACCAAAGCGGCTCAGCAAGCACTTACGGGGATGAAGGAGGAGGGATGAGGAAGGAAGGAGTAAAGAAAGCAGCTAGAAGTCAGGAGTTGGAAGCTTAACAGCTAAAGTCAACAGCCACCACAACCCAAGACTCGAAACTCCTACGCACAGCTTCGTTTGGAGGGGGCCTGGGGGACGCAACCGTCCCTCAGCGGGGGTTTGGGGGCGAGTGCCCCCAAGGCTCGGCAACTTAGCTTCATTAGCTACCCCAAAAACTCCCCAATTTCCTGCCGCAGGCGATAAACAATCGTGTTTGGCTCAATTTGGCTCAAAATATCTTGAATCGCTGTATTTGGCCCTTGTGGTCCCCAAGTACAACCTTGCTCCAAATACACCTGAGCTGCCCGTCCGATCGCGTAGGCTCCATACCCAGCCGCCGCTGCTTGCACCACAGCTACCCCAGCATAGCCAGAAAAGTTGGCTGGGTTCTCACCCGAAGCGATCGCCACAGTACTCTTACCTAAACCCAACAAAACGCCACTGCCCAACTCACTCAGCAGCAAACTGCCAGAACTAAGCAAAATAGTTTTCCAAAGCTTCCCAGCTTCATAGCGAGTCATCGGTAAGCCATAGAGCCGCGCCAACTCCCGAATTAGCGCTAAATCCGCCACCACACCTCCCGCTAAATCCAAAAACGCAATTGGATTTAAGGCGATCGCCATTGCTTTATAGCGAGTGAACTTCCAGATCAATGCCTCCGCTTCCGGACTGCATAGCTCAATGGTCGTTTGGGCAATTTTGGTTTCGGCTTCCCGCGCTTGCCGCAGAGCATTCAATGCTAGGAGCGATCGCCCTTCCCGGTTCAACAACGTCAGCAGCTTGTCTTGCAACGGCTCAATCTGGGGGGGTGGCGATTCCCACTCATAAGTGACACGACCATCGGGCCACTCTACCCGCACTTGCAACGGGGCAGGCTCGGCAGCCACCATCACAATCTCCTCAGTCGAGAGCAATTGCTGGAGGCGTCGGCTATCTCTGGTGTTGGCTCCTAGTTGCTGTAGGTTTTTATAAATCGCTTGGCGATCGCGATCTGGATACAGATCAATTTTGTTGAACACCAAAAGCAGCGGTTTTTGAGCATCCCGCAGTTCGCACAACGCTTGATACTCAGTCCGGGTAATATCGCCAGAGACCACAAACAAAATTAGATCTGCTTGTCGAGCCACATCGCGAGCCATTTTGGCCCGAGCCTGTCCTTGCACCTCATCCAAGCCAGGGGTATCGATTAACTCAACTTGCACTTTGCTGTCTGCGTTCGGCACCCAACGCACCGAGCGGGGCCATTGCGTGACTCCATTCAGCGGTCCCGTTTGCAAAACTTTTTGCCCTAAAAGAGCATTCAATACAGCTGACTTCCCGCGACTCACCAACCCAAAGGTGGCAATCCGGATCACTCCCTGGTCCAGCTTATTCATGGTGGCAGCTAAGCTCTCCAGCTCTGTTTGCAAAGCCGCTTGCAACTCTAAATTGTTAGGCAGCTTAAATTGCCGCAAACGGTGGGTATGCCGCGCCAAGATTTCCCGTAGGCTGGCTCTAGCTCGACTGAAATGTGATTCTTGTGGAGTAGAACGAGCGGAACTGGAAGCAGACTGAGCGCTATTAGGGGCGTTAGGTTGAGAGGAGGGAGGTTGACTCAAGGCTCGTACTGGAAAGACTGACCGCAGATCTATTCTCCTCTACCAGCTCCAATTCGTGGCTAGCTAGCTGTAGGTTTGGCAACGGGATAGATGCCAATGGTAAGGCTGGCTCTGTGGCAGCGACTAATTGCAATTGAGGTTGTGGCTGAGGAGAGGGATTGGGAGTAAAGCGCTCTGTCACCTGCTTCACTAGAGCTTGGAAAAGACTCACTTGCTGGTTTTGCTGGAATACGGTTTTGAGAACTTGAGTCAGGCGATCGAGACTGAGGGGATTTTCCGCCTCTGAGCGAATCGAGG
Organism: Trichocoleus sp. FACHB-591; assembly: GCF_014695845.1. Lineage (NCBI taxonomy): Bacteria > Bacillati > Cyanobacteriota > Cyanophyceae > Leptolyngbyales > Trichocoleusaceae > Trichocoleus > Trichocoleus sp. FACHB-591. The sequence goes on along the minus strand of NZ_JACJPA010000119.1, from coordinate 101,868 downwards.
CACTTTGTTCCTCAAAATATTCACTCAAACTCAATCCAGCTAAGCGGGTTAAATAAGCAGCGCTAGCACCTTGCACAGCCCCACCTGCCACATAGGTAATGGCATGGCTCTTGAGCACGGTACCGATCGCCTGGGTAGATAGCTCGACTAAACCTAATTTCAGCAGCAAACTAGCCATTGTCTTAGCAATGGTCTGCGCCTGTTGTAAGGAAAATTTTTGCTGATAAATGGTACTCAGGTCTAGAACTAGCTGAGCATTAATGGCGCTGGTGGCTAAGAGATCTAGAGCGGGCACTGGGCTAGCAAAAGCCGTGGCTGCGGCGATCCATTGATATTGCTCAATCAGCGGCAAGGCCCGATCGCGGCGAACCTGATTCAGAACTGCTTGCACCTCAGCCTTCAAAGCGATCGCGCTGCGCCAAGTGGTTGCCCAAACCAATTTCTGACTCTCCTGAGTTAACAACTGCTGCAACCGCTCGGAGAGTAAATTAATATCGGGTTGGGGCTGCTCCATCCATTCCTGCACTGACCCATCGGCTTGGTGTTGGCGCACTTTCAAGGGGCTGGGAACTGCCGCGATCGCGACTACATCAGCACTACTTAAATAATCTTGAGTGCGCGATTGCAGTTGCTTGAGCACCAGCGATCGCTCAGTGGGTAAATACTGATCTTGCTTATTCAGAACTAGGAGTAAGTGCTGATTAGCTGTAGCCAGTTGTTGCACCACCTGCAACTCTGACGCAGTCAAGTCTCCTACCACCACAAAAATAACTGCATCTGCGGTTTGCGCCTCAGCGATCGTATCGGCATCGAGGGTGGAAGTTTCTGCTGCGAGCAGAGCGGGTAGATCTTGCCAAGAAACAGATGACGATAAAGATAACCCTTGTGCTTGCAGGACGTGAACCAAAGAAGTTTTGCCCACCGCTTGTCCCCCCACCACGGCAACTCGAAGTGCCTGCCGCTCTAGTTCCGGAGTTAAAGCTTGAAGCTGCGCTTTTAGGGTTGGAATCCGGGCAATGGTTTCCGGGCGCACCTTGTCTAAGGTGGCTACTTCAGCTTGTAACCGCTGAATTCTGTCTTCAACTTCCCTGAGGCTTTGCTCAACCTGTAGACGGCTCACAGGAGATGCTGGAGCAGAAATGGGAGCAATTTGAGCGTTAGGTTTCTGAAGAAACCAAAGACCTGTCCCTGCTGCGATCGCTCCTAGGGTGACTAAACCGCTGACCTCTGCCAACGAGTGCGCCATACTCTCTAGAAACCACAGCCCAAAGGTAAGCCCTACTCCCCCGACTAAAACAGGTCGCCGCCACAGGACAGTCATAGAATTACCAGCAATTGATAAAAAGTTTCTGTTAGCAGTTCTAGCCTGACTAGTATCACTTCTGCGGCGAAAAATTCCACGCCTGACCAAAAGTGTTACTTGCCCACCTTCACATTGCCCTTGATACCTCTATTTTACGGGTAGGACTCTGCTTCTAGAGGGTGTAGTCGGGTGGCTAACAAATTCAAGACAAAAATAAAGCCCTGTAGCGATTAACTACAGAGCTTTATTTTTATTTGGTGGCGGGGCATGGATTTGAACCATGGACCTTCGGGTTATGAGCCCGACGAGCTACCAGACTGCTCTACCCCGCGTCGGCTTTATTAATATAACCAAAAGCTTCTGAGATTGCAACCCCCAATTTCTAAATTAGGGATAATTCACCCAAAACGTCTAAACGCTTGAATGAACTCAGGGTAATAAAGCTCTCGGTTAGAGTCTCTGCGATCGCCGGTGTCACCCAACCCAGCTGCTTCAGAATGTGAATTGCTGCTGCGTATTTAGCTCGCTTAGCTCCATCCACCACCTTAATGGCTAGCCCTAAGCCTTCACCCACTCGACCAATGCACTGCACGCCTTCAGCACCCGATTTGCTGACCAACTCGCCTTGAGTCAGACGCATGACCTCGGTGTCAAACTCGCCCTCTCCCGCCACCATATTTGGGTGATGGGTCATGGCTCGGACAATTCGCTCCATATCTAAACTGCTGCCAGAGGCAAGCTGGGCATAGAGGGTCGCCATTTGTCCCAACTGCAAGAAATAAGTAGGAGCACCACAGTCATCGCGTGCACCTATAAATTCCTCGGCTGGCATACGGAGCAGCTCGGCAACCTTAGCCAAAATCAACTTCTGAACTGGATGATTGCGTTGTAAATAATTAGACAGCGGCCAGTTGCGTTGTTGACAGACTGCTAGCATCCCAGCATGTTTGCCAGAGCAGTTGTACTCCAATGGGCTGCGCTTGCCTTCAGGAGTTGGGCATTGCAGCGCCGATGGATCAATGTCGCTCCGCCACAGGATATTAAAAGCCTGCCGCACTTGCTCAATCGTGCCCTTGTGCGAGCTACAAATAATCGCTAAATCTCGATCGGTCAGGTTGTAGCGCTCTAATGTGCCCGTTGTGGTTATAGATAGCGCCTGAAACGGCTTGAGTGCAGAACGCACAAAGGTAGCAGTTTCTGCATTGCCTGCAACTGACAACACCCGCCCTCGGTCATCACAGGCGACAGCTTGGACGTGATGGCTGGACTCGACCAAACCTTCACGCAGTAATCTAACTTCTAGCTCAGCGGCTTGAGTTCGTTTTCCCCTAGTCATGGCTAAGACTGTGACATACTCCAGTTCCCAAGGCAAGCCTAGCTTACAGAGCTATAACACTTGCAATATTTTGGTTAATTTTTGTGGGACTAATTTTGTCGGCTAATGTTCTGGGGCTTAAATTTGGGGCTTAGAGGTATTGCCAAACAATGCCACCACAACAGAAAAGCGCGATGAGACCTCCGAAGCTGCGCTGTAAACGCCGTAAAATCGGTTGAATTTCGTAACTGACAATTAAGCGATCGCGCGTCAGCACTTCCGGCGGCTTGGGCCAATATTGACCGTCATACCAACCAGACTCTTCGTAGAAAACAGTTTCGTTGAGGAGGCGATCGCGAATATAACTCCAGCCCAAATATAGGCGGAGTAAAGGCAGCGCCACCATCAAGCTGGCCCCTGCTGCACCGCTGAGCGCAAACTGCACTGGATGCTTCACCCAGGAAAAGCTGTAGGTTGCCACTGGCCCAACCACAACCCAACTGCAAACCCAAATCCAGAGCATTGTGGTGAAGTAAGTTTGCAGAGGTAACGTAGCCCAACGGAAAAACCAAGACTCCTTCAAGTCTTGGTATTCGTTGAGCGGTTGCTGCTCAAAAGGAACGGGACAAATAGGGGTAGAAATATCCATAGGCAACACTAGCAAGTGCAGAGGCTACCCGAGAGCCATCTAGTCCCTTTAATTTACCTAATCCTTTGCCAACGTGGAAAACTCAATTTTTTCCGCATGGCCCCAAAACGCTTCAAGATTATAAAATTCTCGCTGCTCTGGCATAAAGATGTGGGCAATAACATCGCCGTAGTCTTGTACCATCCAGGTGCCATCGCCTTGGCCTTCTGTGCGGAGTGGGAAGCGTTGGGATTCTTCCTCTACCTTGTCCTCAATGGAGCGTGCGATCGCCCGCACTTGGACGCTGGAGAAACCTGTGACTAGGACAAAATAATCTGCTAAGTAGGAAACCTCAGAGACTTTGAGGATGACAATGTCAGCTCCCTTGCGATCGTCGGCAGCTTCAGCAACCATCAAAGCCAATTGCTTACTAGTATCTTGCTTCGCCACATCAGCCGGTTGAGATGAAGTAGCAACCGCTGGGTAAGAACGTACTTTGAAATCGGTCATTATTTAGTTCTCAATTCCTTGTGTAATAACAGAATTCGTGGGATGCGATCGTTTCAAGAACCAATTGCGCGTGAGAACAGTTCGAGGATGAATTAGCCGATGGGTATTGAGAAAATACTTCAAAGAATAGTCACAAGTTAAGTAAACTGCTTGGTGTAAATCCTGCAAACTGCTTTGTCGCAAGGCCTCTAATTCAGGATTCTCTCCTCGTCCTGGCTCTAAACTATCTGCTAAAAAGACAACACAACTCAATAAACCCATTCCAGGTCTACCTAATGTGTGGTCACAGATAGCTTGCAAGACTTCTTCGTCTTCAATCCCAAACTCATCTCTAGCTACAATGGCACTTGCGGGTGCATGAAGTAAGTGAGGATGGGCCGCCTCTACAGGGTCTATCTCCAAACCCTCAGCTTCAGCCATTTCTAGGAGACGTTGGGGCTTGAAATACTTTGCTAGATCATGCATCAAGCCTGCCTGGGCCGCTTTCTCTACATCTAAACCATGATGCTGAGCTAGCTCTACAGCAGTTTGCTCCACTCTCAAAATATGCTTGAGCCGCGCGTCAGGCACATTTTCTGCTAGCCAACTCAACACCCGTTCGCGTTCTACTATACCTGGCTGATAGTCAATGCCAGGAGGGAGAGGGCCAGAAGCATTTGGAGAGTGATTAGAAGGACGATTGCCCAAACTAGAAGATGGTTTGACCTGCAAAATTTTTGAGGAAAGATTTATTCAATCTGCCTCCCATTTTAGCTGAATTATTTGTAGCAGCACGTAAAGTTAGGGGTTTGTAAACCGTACAAAAATGCCCAGATACCACGATACCTGGGCTAGCACTGGTTTTCAGTGTGAAGTTTCTCTCCCAGAAGACTTAGAGATCAACCAAAGATTTTTCAGTCACAAGTTCTGGTAAAACAGGGCGCTTATTAGAAGCGTTTGCTGCCACAGTCTTAAACAGAGCCTCATACTGGTTAAGTGCTTGGTCAAAGGCATAGCGCTCAACCGCAAACTGTCTACCTTTCTGGCCTAGCAGTTGGGCTTTAGCAGGATTGGCGTGCAGTTCCAAGATGGCGGCGGCCAGTGCTTCAGGACTTTCTGGCTCAACTACAACACCCCCCCCGCTTTGCTGGACTGCTCTAGCAGCCGTTCCAGTGTCAGGAACGGAGGCAATAATGGGGCGACCACTCGCCAATAGCACCTGGGTTTTGGATGGCATATTGAAAGAGATCACATTGCTCTTTTGCACAATCAAGCCAATGTCAGAGGCGGCGAGCATTTCCGGCAATTTCTCTCGTGGTGCAAATGGCAAGAGCAGTACATTATCTGCCCCTCGAGATTGGCAGTAGTTTCGCAAGCCTTGCAGCGCTTTTTCCTCACCTACAATCACTACAGCGATTTCGGGAATGTGGCGCAGGCGGGTAGCGGCTTCAACGACTGTTTCTAGCCCTTGGGTCAGCGCGATATTGCCAGAGTAGAGGACGACAAACTTGTTTTCGAGTTTATGGGCGACTCGAAAGGCATTGTTTTCTTTGGGCAGGGGTCGGATGAAGTTGACATCCACCCAGTTGGGAATGCAGACCATCTTGTCTGGATCAACTCCCTTCGCGGTGAGGTTATCCACGAACCCCTCCGTAATCACGCTGATTTTGGTGGCAGTGCGATAAGCAAATTTTTCTAAGGCTGAGAAGACGCGAATCATGGTCTTACTCTCCAACAGCCCGACATGCACCGCTGCATCCGGCAAAATATCTTGTAGATTCAGTACCACTGGGCAGCGTCGTATCCAGCCGAGTAGCGCAGCAGGAACACTGACGGGTAAAGGTGGAACCGTGAGCAAGATGACATCAGGCCGCCAACCGCGCATGGCTTGCAGGAAGCTGGTCAAGACAAAGCTGCCATCTAGGAGAATGCGATCGAGTAAACCAGGCTTTGGCTTCACCCAAACAAAACTGCGTTGGATTGTAACTCCGTTTTTTTCTTCAGTGACATACCACTTCCCTTGATATTCGTCGTAAATGCGACGTTGGGGGTAGTTGGGCATGCCAGTGACGACGCGAACTTCGTGGCCTCGTTGCACCAATCCTTCTGCCAATTCGGTCATTAAGGGGGCAATCCCGATTGGCTCTGGATGGTAATTATAGGAATAAATTAGAATTCGCATAGTCGCTAAACTTAGATCGTTCTACGGAGCTGCGAGTCCAACGCACACCTTCAGAGTTTGCCTATATTGCATAGGACTCTAGAATGTTGCTGCGTCCTCACTAGCAACTTAGCGATAGATCACATACTTAAGAAACTTTAATGGTTATGCTTCAGCGAATCTTTTTGTAGGATTTTGTTCTTTTAAAGATCCGATAAACCTTTCCTCTAAAAGTGGCTGTTTTTCTGAGTAGGGCCACTGAACCTAGAGACACCCCGAATTTTGCGCTGTTTGGTCGTCTACAATGGGTTTTCCCTGCTAACGGCAATTGTTGAGATGACCGCTGACACCGCCACAGCTCGCTTGGTTGAAGTCTTTTCAGCTATCCAAGGCGAAGGACTAAATGTAGGCACGCGCCAACTTTTTATTCGGTTTGCCTTCTGCGATTTACGTTGCCACTTCTGTGATAGCGCTCATACCTGGACGGCCCCTGCTACTTGTCAAATTGAGCGATCGCCTGGACTACGAGATTTTGAGACGCATCCTAATCCAGTGACTTTACCCACTTTATTGGAGTGGGTGCAGCAGCAAAATCAGCCAGGGCTACACGACAGTATTAGCCTGACAGGAGGCGAACCTTTGCTGCACGCAGCATTTCTAGCCGAATTTTTACCTCAAGTGCGTCAGCAAACAGGACTGCCCATTTACCTCGAAAGTGGTGGGCATCGCCCTGAGCAGTTGGCAATGATTTTGCCGTATCTAGATGCGGTGGGCATGGATGTAAAGCTACCTAGCGTCAGTGGTGAGACTCTGTGGCAAGCTCATGCCGAGTTTCTCCAACGCTGTCATGATGCCTCAGTAGAAGTGTTTGTCAAGGCGATCGCCTCCCAAGCCACCAAACTAGAAGATTTAGAGCAGACGGCTGAATTAGTAGCTGCGGTGGATCCAGCGATTCCAGTCTTTCTTCAACCTGTAACTCCCCTAGATGCTGCTCACTCCCTGGGTCATGATTTTTCGCCACCCACTCCCGATCAAGTTCTGACCTGGCAAACTCTGATGAAGCGCTATTTAAAACAAGTTCGGGTTGTCCCCCAAACTCATAAAATGTTGGGCCAACTGTAAGGGCGAACGCCGTTTGCCCCTACAAGAATCTGTGAGGCAGAGTTAGGGAGTTGGTATGAGTTAAAACGGAGCTGAGTGTTTCCCCAACTCCGTTTAAGTCAGCCAAAAAGTCTCGGCAACGGGGCGTAATGATGAATTTGTTACAGTTCCGGACGGCTACCCTTGGCTTTGGCTTTAGCTTTCGCTGCACTGCGCTTCAAAGCTTCCAACCGAGCTTCGTACTTGCCGCGTTGCCGCTTCTTGGGAGTTTGATCAATTAAAGCTTTGAGGGCACTACCTAAACTCTTGTAAGCATTGGGTAAGCTGTAACCAAATCGAGTGGCTAGGGCGATCGCCTTCTCATCGGCATCGATCGCTTCTCGGACTGTACGCTCGTTATTGTTCTTCTGGAACAAGCGGTAGCCCGAAACCCCACACAATCCTAGGGCTAGCAGCAACAGCAACCCATCTTGGACCCAAAGTTCTCCTACAGCGCCACCCAGACCAATGGCTAAAGCTGCCATTTCCCAACCATCTTTGGGGATTGTATCGTTCTGGATGCGAGCGACTTCGTGCCAAAATAGTAAGTTACGCTGATCGATCGCTAGTTGCTCCCAGCGAATTAAGTCAATCTGAATTTCAACTTGATCCTTGCCAATCTCTTCAGCCGTAATCAGGGGAGGGTTAACAGTTGTGGCTCCCTCCACCATGACCCAACTTTGCAGTTCAGGGGGTAGCAAGGCTTTTAAACGCCGGAGTTCGCTCATCTCGGCTCTGGTCGTGGAGGTTGCATACGATGTCATAGTCCGGGCCTTGGCAACTCGCAACAAGAAAAGATACTACTTTGGAGTATAGCCGTCTTTCCATGCCAATAATTCTCTGCTTATCTAGTTAATCTAGGGCATTAGACGAGAATTACATCAGCAAGAATAAACTAGCGATCGCCTCCGCCTTATTTATTATTTACTCAGAAGGAAACGTGCCGCGTCGCTTCCGGGCCTCCATTGCTCGCTCTAACAGCTCCAAAAGTCCCGGTGCTTGTTCTTGCAGCGCCAACAGTAGTCTCTCTCCTTCTTCTTCGTAGCCTGGGTCTTGCCCAGTCTCCATCACAGCTTGCAATCGTGGCATCGCCACTTCATCTACGATTTGCACTAAGCCTGCTAAACAGCGGTTAAATTGGCGTTCTGTCAATAGAGAATCTTCGAGAGGGAATTCAATGATGGCTCGAATTTCACCATCAGACGGATCGTATTCCCATTGCAGCATCTTAGTTTCCCAAGAGATGCACAACATGGTTTGCAGGATGGCATTTTTGTAGGGGTGATTTTGGATGTCCGAAAGGACTTGAGGGGCAAACAGCTTAAAGAATTTGCCCTCCTCGTCTAGCTGAACCACAATGACGAAGTTTTCTACATTATCTGCCTCAACGCCTGTAACGATACGGTAGTCTGCTTCATCAAGATCGTAAGTCCAACCTTTGTTATCTAAATATTTGGCAATCTGTTGCAATGTCGCGCCCATAGGTGCCTCATCGGTGATTCGCTAAGCAAGCGGGTGAGATCAAAATGCTTAATCCTCTGCCCTATTGAATTTATCTGAGAAGAGGTAATCAGACAAAACCCCCACCAAGGGTAGGGGCAGAGCAGAGGCATAGATCACAGGAGGTAGATGCTGACAGACTAGAGTTTGGCTTCTTCTCGGACTAGCTTATCCCAACCCAAATCCTTTAGATTATTGTTCCGACGGAGGGGCCGAGTTACCAACTCGAGAATGTCACGGGAGTTGGTAAAGCCGTGAATCTGAGCGAAAGTAAACTCCACAGACCATTTGGTATTGATGCCTCGCGCTTCCAGAGGATTGGCGTGGGCCATACCAGTGATCACTAAATCTGGTTTGAGTTCGTGAATCCGTTGAATTTGGTTGTAATTGTCAGGCTTTTCGACAATTCGTGGGGTCGGCACTCCCATTTCGTGACAAGTCTTCTCTAGTAGCGCCAGTTCAGCCGCTTGGTAGCGCTTGTCCATATAAGGGATGCCGATCTCGGGACAACTCATGCCACAGCGAATCAAGAAGCGAGCTAGGGAGATTTCTAGCAAGTTGTCTCCCATAAAGAAGACGGATTTACCCCGAATTAACTGGAGATAATCTTCCAAGCTGGCCCATATCTGAGCTTCCCGCTCGGCTAAACCTTGGGGTTCAATGCCGAAGACTGAGCAGATTTTTTCTAGCCAAGCCCTGGTGCCATCGGGACCGATGGGAAAGGGAGCACCAATCAGCTTGCATTTGCGACGACGCATGAGTGTAGTAGCAGTGCGGCTGAGGAAAGGATTTACCCCAGACACGTAGTAGTTTTCTTCAATTACGGGTAGCTCGGTGTAACGTTTGGCAGGTAGCCAGCCACTGACTTTAATTCCTTGCCGCTTCAACTCTAAGGTGAGTTGCGTAACGACAGGGTCAGGCAAGGAGCCGAACAGAACCAGAGGAGGATGCTCAGCGTATTCCGATTCTTCGGCGGCAACCTCTTCTTTCTTGCGACCAAAGTTGAGCAGTTTGGCGATCGCATTTTGCTCATTTTTACCTGCTTCGGTCGTCGCAGGCTTGTCTGGGCAGCGCTGAGCCATGGCCGCTAGAACGGTGTCTTCTCCTTGAGTAAAGGCATAGTCCAACCCATTCGCACGAGCCACTACAATCGGAATCCCGATTTCTGACTCTAGCCTGGGAGCCAAGCCTTCTAGGTCCATTTTGATGATTTCGGTGGTGCAGGTGCCGATCCAAACAATCACACTGGGGTTGCGATCGCGCTTAATTTGATCGCACAAGCGCTTGAGTTCTTCGTAGTCGTTGAGCTGGGCCGAGATATCTCCTTCTTCTAGCTCTGCCATCGCATAACGAGGTTCGGCAAAGATCATCACACCCATCGCGTTCTGTAGGAAGTAGCCGCAGGTCTTGGTGCCGATGACCAGAAAGAAGCTATCTTCAATTTTTTGGTATAGCCAAGCCACGCAACTAATCGGGCAGAAGGTGTGATAGTTACCAGTTTCACACTCAAAATTGAGGGCTTGGGGCTGAGTATCAGCAAGGGTCATGAACGGTGTTCCTCTCCAGGGTTCTATTAATTTGGGGCGGCTGGTGCTTAAACCATCATTAGATCTAGTTCTTCGTCTTCTCTCTTGGGCGCTGGGGCGGGGTTGAGATAGAAATCGGACAATAGAGCAAACAGATCCCGATCAGGAGTATCGGTGGGTACGACACCTTCAGGTTGAGCCAAGATCTGGTCAGCAATGTTGAGGTAGTAGTCGCAGACAACGTTCAAGGAAGGATCGGACTCGGCCATCTCGAACAAAGTTTTGCCCTTGACTCGGGAAACCCGGATGTCTTCGATCAGAGGTAGCACTTCGAGTACAGGCATGGGCACTTCTTCAATGTACTTGTCAATCAAGTCGCGCTTGGAGGTCCGGTTGCCGATCAAGCCAGCGAGTCGCAGAGGGTGAGTTCTAGCTTTTTCCCGGACAGAAGCCGCAATCCGGTTAGCTGCAAACAAAGCGTCGAAGCCGTTGTCTGTCACGATTAGGCAGTAGTCGGCATAGTTGAGAGGAGCCGCAAACCCACCGCAAACGACGTCGCCCAAGACATCAAACAAAATCACATCGTATTCATCAAAGGCGTTGAGTTCTTTCAACAGTTTGACGGTTTCACCTACGACGTAGCCACCGCAACCTGCCCCAGCGGGTGGACCACCAGCTTCCACGCAATCTACGCCGCCATAGCCTTTGTAGATGACATCTTCTGGCCAGACATCTTCGTAGTGGTAGTCTTTGGCTTGCAGTGTGTCAATGATAGTGGGAATCAAGAAGCCCGTGAGGGTAAATGTGCTGTCGTGCTTTGGGTCGCAGCCAATTTGTAAAACCTTTTTGCCGCGCTTGGCTAGAGCAGCTGAAATGTTGCAGCTCGTTGTCGATTTGCCAATTCCGCCTTTGCCATAAACTGCTAGTTTCACGCCAGTCTCTCCTATAGCTTCGTATCAAAATCTGGGGGACGCATTAGCTGCACGGCGCTTGGTGTGACCGTGGAATGCGCTTTAGTCAACCTGTTGAATGCATTATTGTTGAACCTCCAAGGAAAAGAAAGGGGGTGTGAAGACGTTTGGAGGCGCATAACGATGCTAGAAAGCTCCAATAGCTCTCTGAGAGGGCTAAATCTATCAGAATCTAATTCAGGACTATAAAAGCTCAATCAGCCAATTTTATCGAACGGTTTTCATAGAAATTGGAACAAAAAACAAAAAATGTTCTGCTTCAATTTCTATGTAGAGAGGATTCAGACTCTTTCAAACTGTGATCGCTCTTAACCCACTCAATTTTTTACCTAAAGGGCCAGAAATGACTGAGCGGCGATCGCGACACTCTAGGCTCCCTTTGTCTCTGCTTCAATGGCTTGAACCTGGAAACGCTTGAATACTCAGCAGTTTTAGTCAGCAGTGAACAATTGGGTGAAGGGCGGTCGCCAACTTGAAATCAACCTGGGATAAGTACATATCCTCAGGCGAAAAAGGCGAGACCAGGCAGTTTCAAGAGTTTTGTTAAATATGGTGAATTTTGCCCTGATCAGCCTCAAAGCTTTATCAAACGTCACATCGCATTTAATCCTCCAACAATATCCACAAAAAAATTGGGGTGAGTGAATCTCGCCCCAACTCGTAAAGATGACAAATATGGTGATTACTTTTGTTCTGGGTGCTCGGTGTTGGGAGAAGGCAGACCCAGGCGATTAATGGCAGCAATCAGTTGGTACAAGCGGCCTAAATCGCGTTGATTGAAGTACAAGGCCAATCTAGGCAAGTCGATTGTCTCGTCTGGAGCTTCTTGTGGCAGAGTTTTGCTTCTTTCGATCCGACCCTTCACCAAAATGTCACTGAACTCTTCATTCAGCATTTCTATGTCTTTATCCATTAACTCGGATTTGAGTCGAATGATCAGTAGACTGCCGACATAACGACTAGAGTGAAACACTCGATAGAAACTCGCGATCGCCTCGCATGCCAAATCTAGGTCGTCAGTAATTGTATACAAGCTAGGGTCTTCTGGACTAATTAAGCCTCGCTGTAGCAACTGCTTGTCAATGTATTCAGCCCAGCTCCGCCAATAATCTCCACCTGGGCGATCGATCAATACCAGAGGCACAGGAGCAGATTTACCAGTCTGACTGAGCGTTAGAGACTCAAAAGCTTCATCTTGCGTCCCAAAGCCACCTGGAAACAGCGCTAGAGCGTCACTTTCTTTTAAGAACACAAGCTTACGAGTAAAGAAATACTTGAAATAAACCAGCTTGGGATCGCCTTGGATAAAAGGGTTGGCTCCTTGCTCAAAAGGCAAATGAATGTTGAGGCCGAAGGATTGCCCTATTCCCGCTCCTTCATTGCCTGCCTGCATGATGCCGCCGCCTGCTCCGGTGATCACCATGAAACCTTGTTCTGTGATGCGACGGGCAAACTCAGCAGCCATTTGATACTCAACACTGTCAGGTTGAATCCGAGCAGACCCAAACATAGAAATTTTGCGAACGTGGCGGTAAGGATAGAAAGCTTTAAAGGCTCGCTCCATATCCTGTAAGGAAGCAGTCACAATCTTCCAATCCAAGCGGTCTACTTCACCCTCGGCCATCCGTATAATAGTGACCAAAGCTTGTTGAATTAACTCTCCCTGCTCATGTGTCGGCAGACGATTAATTAATTCAGTGAGATTGGTCTGGAGCGATGCAAGCTCGTTGAAAGATGACGAGGAGACCATGAATGATTCTCAACTGGCGGCATTCTATTCTACCGAGATTCCTAGACGATTTGTACGTCCCAGAAGGAAGCTGAGGCCTAGGGATAACGGTAGGGATCAACACTGAACCCATAAAAATTAGCAAGAACACACTAAAACTTGGTGCAGTCGTTAGGGCCAAAAAATATAAAAAAATGCAAAAAGCGCTTCGGCATTTACATCCCAAGCGCTGATATTAAGAGAAGGCTTAAGTTCTAAGACATTAAAGCAGACAAAGCTTCGTAAACCAGGCTATTGAATCAATTAGGACCTGAGATACAAAAGATTTCTCAACAAAATGGTTGACCCTACTTAGCTTAAAGATACTTTTCTAAAGTGTTGGCTAGGGTGGTCTTCGGTACAGCGCCAACTACCATATCCACTCGCTGTCCTCCTTTAAAGATCATCAGCGTTGGAATGCTGCGGATACCATATTGGCTTGCAACGCTAGGATTTTCATCGGTGTTGACTTTGACGACCTTGATTTGCCCGTCGTACTGTTGGGCAATCTCGTCAACGACAGGGGCGACCATCCGACAGGGACCGCACCAAGGAGCCCAAAAATCGACTAAAACTGGAACTTCACTCTCAAGTACTTCTTGCTTAAAACTAGAATCCGTAACTTGTGCGGCTGCTGACATGCTCGGAAATCCTTGCCTACGTTGTTTTCCAAAATTTTATCATAGACAAAACAGTCCCCTTGGCTCTTAAAGCTTATACATTTAGGTAGAGATTCCAGGGCTCCAATCCCCAGAAAATCTTCCTTTAAAATTAAGAACCGCCCGAACCGTAAGTCCAGGCGGAGTGTGGTGTGAGGAGTGAACGGAAACATGCGTCTCCGCTACTTCTATTGTAAGCGACAGCTTTATTTTTTCCAGGGTTCCTGGGTAGAGACCGGAAAAGTTTTAAGAATTTGTTGGGAAGTAAAATTACTTGCCCATTCCTAGCTGTTGCGCTTTCTGATAAACCTTGCCTTCGGTGAGCAAAGAGGGAGCAATTACGACTTCAACTTGCTGCATTTCCTTGATGTTTTTAGCGCCTAAGGTGCCCATGCTGGTTTGCAAAGCACCGAGGAAGTTGTGAGTACCGTCATCAAGTTGGGCGGGACCACGGAGAATTTGCTCTAGGGTGCCAGTGGTGCCGACCCGAATTCGGGTTCCGCGTGGCAGGACGGGGCTAGGAGTGGCCATACCCCAGTGGAAACCACGACCTGGTGCTTCGGCTGAGCGAGCAAAGGGAGAACCAATCATCACTCCATCCGCGCCGCAAGCAATACACTTACAGATGTCGCCACCTGTCACCAGTCCGCCATCCGCGATCACGGGGACGTAGTTGCCCGTTTCTTGGTAGTAGTCATCCCGCGCTGCGGCACAGTCGGCGATCGCGGTAACTTGAGGTACCCCTACACCCAGGACTCCACGAGAAGTACAAGCAGCACCTGGGCCAATACCGACCAATACGCCTGCTGCTCCTGCCTTCATCAGGTTTAGTGCCACTTCGTAGGTGACACAGTTGCCTAGAATTACAGGCATCGGCATTTCTTGGCAAAACTGAGCTAGATCCAGGGGCACAATGGACTCTGGAGATAGATGGGCTGTAGAAACGACCGTTGCTTGAATAAAGAACAGATCAGCGCCTGCTTTAGCCACAATCGAACCAAACTTGGCCGCTCCAGCGGGAGTTGCGCTAACCGCAGCAATACCGCCTTGGCTCTTAATTTCTTGAATTCGCTGCTCGATCAGCTCTGGTTTAATCGGCTCTGCGTAAAGCTCTTGCATCAGGGGAACAAACTCAGTGGTTCCTACCGAAGCGATTCGATCCAGAATGGGGTTGGGGTCAGCATAGCGGGTTTGAATGCCCTCTAGGTTCAATACACCCAACGCTCCCAACTGAGATAGGAGCACAGCCATTTTGACATCTACGACTCCATCCATTGCACTCGCAATGATTGGGATTTGCCGTTCGATGCCACCAATCTTCCAGCTTGTATCGGCCAAGCTCGGATCAAGCGTCCGCTGACCGGGCACTAACGCAATTTCGTCGAATCCGTATGCTCTACGAGCCGTCTTACCCCGCCCAAGTTGAATTTCCACGCTTCTATTTCTTCACAAGACCATTTGGACTAGACTACCAAATTTGGGTGAAGGATGGGTCTTGTCAGCGTTAAGGATTTGGTCTTTTTCGATTAAGGGTGTCGCGATCGCGTAATTTTGTCTGTCTATCCGGGAAAGCACTAAGCGGTTTTTAGTTTAACCCTGGACTATCTATTTCTTTGTCAAAAGCTAAAAGAACTTAACGATCAGCCTGCTGACTGAAATTCTCAATCTTCAAAAGACTAATGTTGCTGGGTGTGGATGGTAGGCGATCGCAGGACAGAAGCAGCTCGTTACAATATAGATAGAAGCGTAGAGGTTCGATGATTCGGACTCGCTAAGTTTAAGATTATTTAATCAATTCCCAGTCACCCATTCATTGAGACTCGGCACTCAGACTTTGATTCAAGCTGAAACTTTAGACCTTTTAGAATGGCCGCGCCTGTGCCAACATTTATCGACCTTTGCGGCTACCAAGTTAGGGGCGATCGCAGCGCGACACCTCACCATTCCCACTACATTAGATGAAAGTTTAGGGCTGCTGGCCCAAACCAAAGAAGTTTATCAACTAGAAAGTCGCCTCACATCGGGGCTTTCGTTCGAGGGTATTAGTGATATCGGGGAGGCGCTAGAACGGGCAGAGCGCCAAGGGCTATTGACTGGAGAAGAATTATTTGCGATCGCGACGACATTGGCAGGAGCACGTAATCTCCGCCGCGTGATCGACAACCAGACGGATGTGCCCGTCTTAACTGAGTTAGTGACAGAACTGCGAACTTATCCAGAATTAGAACAGGAAATTCACCGCTGCGTTGACGAGCGCGGCAAGGTGATGGACCGAGCTAGCCCCAAATTAGGCGAAATTCGGGAGCAGCAAAAGCAGGTGCGCGATCGTGTCTATCAAATGTTGCAAAACATTTTGCAACGGCAATCAAATGCGGTGCAGGAACAGTTAATTACGCAGCGGAGCGATCGCTTTGTGCTTCCGGTAAAAGCGCCGCAGAAAGACGCGATTCCAGGCATTATTCATGACACTTCCATGAGTGGGGCGACGCTATATGTCGAGCCGCATTCCACGGTGCAGTTGAATAACCAGTTGCGGCAATTGCTGCGGCGAGAACAGGCGGAAGAAGAAGCGGTGCGTCAAGTGCTGAGCATTCAAGTTGCTGAAGTTAAAGCAGATTTGGAGCGGCTGCTAGCGATCGCGACGACGCTCGACTTAGCCACTACCCGCGCCCGCTACAGCTTGTGGTTGCAAGCCAATCCGCCCCGCTTTGTCGATCGAGGGGCAGGGGAAAACGTGACGTTGCGAAACTTGCGCCATCCACTTCTGGTCTGGCAACAACAGCACGAACAAGGGCGAGCCGTAGTCCCCATCGATCTCATGATTCGGCCCCAAATTCGTGTGGTCGCCATCACCGGACCCAACACGGGCGGTAAGACCGTGACGCTGAAAACCTTGGGCTTAGCGGCTTTAATGGCGAAGGTGGGGCTGTTTATCCCGGCTCGCGAACCTGTAGAAATTCCTTGGTTTGACCAAGTTCTGACTGACATTGGCGATGAGCAGTCCATTGAGCAGAGCCTTTCCACGTTTTCCGGGCACATTCGCCGGATTAGCCGCATCCTGGAAGTGATGACCGAGCGATCGCTGGTGCTGCTTGATGAAGTCGGCGCAGGTACCGATCCTTCGGAAGGTAGCGCTCTAGCAGTAGCTTTATTGAAGTACTTAGCAGATCAGGCTCAACTGGCGATCGCCACCACTCACTTCGGCGAACTCAAAGCTCTGAAGTACCAAGACGATCGGTTTGAAAATGCCGCCGTTGAGTTTGATGATGTCTCGCTCTCGCCTACCTATCGTCTGCTTTGGGGCATTCCTGGTCGTTCTAATGCTTTGACGATCGCTCGACGTCTCGGTTTAAAGGCAGAAATTACCACCCAAGCTCAGCAATATGTTGGTGGTGCTTCCGAAGAGGTGAACGAGGTGATTGCGGGCCTGGAAGCACAGCGCCGACAGCAAGAAACCAAAGCTCAAGAAGCGTCCCAACTGCTAGAGCAAGCGGAACGGTTGCATCGCCAAGTTTCTCAGAAAGCAACGGCACTCCAAGAGCGAGAGCGGGATTTGCAACTGGCACAAGAACGAGCGGTACAAGACGCGATCGCCCAAGCCAGAGGGGAAATTGCCCAAGTAATTCGGCAGTTGCAGCAAGGCCCCATGACCGCCCAGGAAGCGCAAAAAGCCACCAACGCGCTGAATGGGATTGCGGGTCGCCGTCTGCCCTCGAAACAGAAGCCAGCTCCACCAAAGCCTGCTTTCCGTCCCCAAGTCGGCGATCGCATTCGGATTCCCCGCTTAGGTCAGACCGCCGACGTCCTTAGCGGTCCCGATGACGATGGCGAGCTGACGGTGCGGTTTGGCTTGATGAAAATGACAGTGAAACTCCAGGATGTCGAATCGCTGGATGGGCAAAAGCCAGAAATAGTAGCCAAGCCCAAGCCAGCCCCAGAACCTGCTCCGGTAGAGGTAAAGCCTGCTCCGGTGATTCGCACCTCTCGCAATACCGTAGACATTCGCGGTAGTCGTGTGGCCGATTCAGAAGCCACCCTTGAGGCTGCAATTAGAGAAGCTCAAAGTCAGGGAACCGTGTGGATTATTCATGGTCATGGCACTGGTCGTTTACGCCAAGGCGTGCATGAGTTTCTCAAGCACCATCCCCAAGTCGAGCGGTTTGAACTAGCCGAACAAGCGGAAGGCGGTTCAGGCGTAACGGTTGCCTATCTCAAATGAAGGTGGACCCTTCAGTTAGTAAAATTGCAATAGCTCAGGAGCATTTCTGCGATCGCGGCGGTCTATCTTAGGAAAGAGGCGGACTGGATCTGTCTCTATCCAAGAGGGTGATTGGATTGCGTCAGGCTACTCGTTAGACTAGCTAAAATGGCCCTTAAACCCTCGCATTTCTATTTTCTTCTGTCAGGTAAAAGTTAAGAGCTTGACCTGATGCCCCCAGTCTTGTTTCAAGACCTGTAACCGCCTGCTTGTGTCTTGCCCCGTTCTCTATCCTGAAGATATGCGCTCCACCGTTAAGCCGCCTGCTTCATCTCAATGGGAAGAGTTTCCCCTACCCTCCCAACCCGACTCTGGACAACTGGACAATATCAAAGCTCATCTGGACTTGATATTGCTGGCCCTAGAGGCATTGGCAGGGATTGGCTCTGAGGCCATGCTGCAAGCAGCCACAGATCTAAACCTAGAAGAGATGGTGAGCGATCGCGTGGCTCTATGGCGGTTGCGGCAGTCGAGCCCGCTACGTAAGGGCCAAGGAGGGCGCAAGAAGTTGGATGTTGAGGAGGCGCGATCGCTCGTTTTAATTAGTTGTCATCTAGCCAAACAGCACCAAGAATTAATTCGTCGAGCTGTGGCGCTACTCGAACAACTCACAGAACAAAACAAGGAACCTCACCAAGCGGCGCTTCTAGGAGATTATTTAGACAAATTCAATAACACCTATCAGGAGCGCATGGAAGAAGGGGAAGACACGCCACCCGACATCCTGACTCACTTGGCGCTCAAGCTGCTGATCGACCTCTTGTTCTACAGTGCGCCTGGTGGCCCTCGTCGCTTCTGGCTAGCCCTCTTGGATCGTTCACGGGATGGCGTAGCCGCTGTCTAACCCTGTGGGTTAGCACCCTTGCTTCACTCAGTTCCGATTGCCTAGCCTACTCCGACGCATTCCAGAACCACCCATGCCTTTTTTGTCTACCTCAGTCCTGCGACGGTATACTCCGCCTACCTGCACCCTAGAAATCGTTGCCAATGATTCGCCATTGTCTCGTTGGGCAGGTCGTCCACTCCTGAGAAAACTGCGATTTCATCTGAGTTTGGATGACCCTCGTTTGACAGACTCTGAGCAGATTTCCTTACGGGGCGATCGCTTTCAGCTAGATGAACTGTCTGATGCGGTGAGTGCCTACGTTCAAGACTTTCTCAAGCAATCGCCCGCTTTGATCAGTGCCGGGGGGCGATCGTCAGTCGCAACCTTGGAAGCACCACCATTAATTTCTCCTCCGATCGATCTCAATGCTGCGAGATCAGCGAGGACTGCGGCGCTGAGCGTCATCGAGCCAGAACCGGATGCCCTCTCAACTGAGCAATCTGGTGAGCTAGCCAGTGCGGCGGAGGCAGCGGCTCCATTGGTGCTTGAGTCACCCAGAATTTTTCTGGAACCACAAGGGCTTCTGTCTCACAGACTTCACCTAGGCTCTCTAGCCAGTGGATTGTCTAGACCATTCATCACGTTAAGCGCCACTCAATTGGCTGACTTAGCCACTGCATTAGATGAATATGCGGCAGATGCGATGGCGCTGCCCGAGCTGAATCAACGTAGCTGGGTTCCAGTTCTGCCAGCTTGGGCACCTACGGCTGCGGCTGTTTTGCTAACCGCTGGTGTGACTGCTGGAGTAGTTAAGAGTCTGGATCAACCGACGCCTGAACTAAAAACAGCGGTCTCCCTTTCGACCCCTCAAGCGACCGGGCAGCAAGCAATGGTGCCAGGACAAGTAGCAACTGGACCTTTAGGTGTTCCTGCCCCTCCTCAAATGGTGCCGCCACCGCCACCCGCAGGAGCGCTTAAGTCAGGATTACCGATTGTGCCAGTACCGGATACGGCTGCTCCGAATGCGATCGCTCTGGCTCCAGTGCCGCCCGCTCCAGCAGGTGCTAGTTCAAATCCTGCACCTACTACCAATAAGCCGATCGCCTCAATTCCGATAGAGCCTGGATCAGTGGCTCTAGCACCCCAAGCTGAATCCGCGCCACAGCTTGAACTGGAAAATGTGCCGGAGGCAGAACCTGTGCCGCCACCACCAGCAGCAGCAAAGCTGCCAACCCTAGATGCAGCTCGCAATGCCGCAGCGCCAGAGGCAGCAGGTGAAACCGCTCGTTCGGGTGCAGAGGCGGCTCAAGCTCCTGCGGCTGACGAAGCTGCTGGTTCTGCGTTTGATAGCATTCCTCAAGTAGCCGAAGTGAGAAGTTACTTTGAGGAGCGTTGGCAACCACCCGAAGGATTGACCCAGACGCTAGAGTACACGCTGCTGATTGGGGCAGATGGCTCAATTCAGCGCATCGTTCCTTTAGGCCAATCGGCAGGAGACTATATCGATCGCACGGGAATGCCTTTAGTCGGTGAGGCTTTTGTAACTCCGATTCAGGGAGGCCAATCTCCACGAGTTCGAGTGGTGTTAAGCCCAGATGGACAGGTCCGCACTTTCTTGGAATGAAGCTAAGCTATGGCTTGCGAAGTAAAGGCAATGCTTTCCCTAACCCAAGCAGGCTCATACCATCTATGCTTTGGTGTTCACTTCAGGAACTGCCCTTGTGACTCATGTAGCTGTTGTTTGAATTGATACGTTGAGCCACAAAGCTAATTGAATTACAAGGGGCGATCGGTAAACTATGCAAGATATGGGACCTCAAGTTCACAGCCCAGGCTGGCTTATTCAGTCTTGGGCCTCTTTTGCTCTTGCAATTTCTGCAACAGCCATCGGCATTGCTTATCTGCCCGTAGACAACTGGACTAAAGGGTTTATGGGCATGGGCCTAACCTTCTCGGTTGGATCTACATTCAGCGTTGCTAAAACTACCCGTGACTCCCATGAGGCGAGAAAGCTAGCTTACAAACTAGATGAAGCAAGGGCAGAAAAGTTGCTCAAAGAACATCACCCTCTCGTTTAGGCTGAATGCTGCTCCAAGCCCAGATAAGCATAAAAAATAAGCAAGGGTGTCTAGTTACCCTTGCTTATTTTTCAGCTCTCTCAGCGATCGCTCAATCAACCCTAACAAATCACTTACGGCGAATTCTCAGCTTTTGACGGCGACGATTGGTAGCAATCACAGCTCGGTCAACTGGAAAACCTGGAAGTGGTATGACTTGATACTTCCGTTCTTCTTCTAGCTGCTTAAGTTCGGTGTAATCTACCCAATGAATGCAGTCTACGGGACAAGTGTCGATCGCTTCTTGAACAATGTCTTCCGGATCGCCATCCTGACGAATTACCCGCGATCGCCCATAATCTGGCTCGATATAGAAGGTATTTCGTGCCACATGAGCACAATGCTTACAGCCAATGCAGGTAATCTCATCAACGTAGACTCCCTTCTGCCTAAAGCTGCCGCCCAGTTCTGGCTCCAGACCAGAGCGTTCAGCAGCGTCCCGCCAGTGACCACCGAGTTCTGGTTCAAAACCAGTTCGCAAGTCTGCTTGGCCTTCACCTCCCACATGCGAATTGTTAGGGTCTGCGAAAGGTGAAGGAAAGTCAGACATTACGCACTCCAGCGCTGTAGCACTAAGCGAACTGAACCGTCTTCATTCTGTTGTTGCTCAGCAACTTGAAACCCCGATTGAGCCCCTTCTTTGACAATGGTGTGGTAGGCGTAGCGCTGCGTCACTTTGTTGAGGAAGCGATCGACAGACCAATTTTGTTGCCAAAACTGCAAATCTGCCACTAACTCGTAGGCACTGCCGTTCCAGCTAAAACCAATGTCGTAACCATTCTTCTGTTCAATAGTGAGGTCAGCTGTGGTGGTTTGCCCACGATATCCTCTGACAGCCTGAGGACCAGACTTCCAGTCAACTCCTAGATCGCTCAATGCTGCTTGTAAGGAGGTGAGGTTGCGGATTTGAGTTTTAATTTGGCTAAAGTGTGACATAGTTTTTTGTCAAAAAATTAAACAAGGACAAAACTGAATAAACAACTTACCACTCACTAAAAGTAGCCTGAGTGGATACCGTCGTAGCCTGTTGCACCGTTGTAGCAAAAAACTCTGAGGTCGCCTCATGGCTGAGTACCTGCCCTAGCTGAGCTTCAATGGCTGCGGTAACTTCAGCGCAAGAGGCACCGACAATCCCGGTTACTTTTTCCAGGACCCGACCATCTGGGTAAATCACAAACTCCAATGTTTCCATGCTTTGGCTGAGGGCTGTAGGGTGATTTAGGTAGGAGCGCGTTCAGGGGTCACTAAAACGCTGCATTATTAAATGTTTATATGATTTTAAGAGAAGGGAACTCAGTTAGCCACTGGGCTGAATTTTTATTAGCCGAGATATAAAGAGTTAAAGCTTAACGAAACTTGTTATTTGAAGTGAGCTTTACCCCAGTAACTGTCAGTTTCGCTTAACTCTCCAAACCAGTCAAGGGAGAGCGAGACCGCAAAATTAAGGTTTACAAAAATATAAAATCATTTCTAATGTTTCTGCTCTTCCGCCTATGGGTTGATCTAACACCTAAATAACCCAGGATAATGAGAGTCTAATTTGATTCATGTAATCGGTAATGAGCGAAGCGCAAGCGACAAATTTGAACTATTCTCCATCCAGTTTTTCGTCTGTAAAGGCACCCATTCGAGTTGGAATCCTTGGCTTTGGCGGATTGGGTCAGGCAGCGGCTAGAGTCCTCGCTCCTAAACAAGAGATGCACTGGGTCGCAGTAGCCGACCAAAAGGGATACGCCTATGCATCTGAAGGGTTATCTCCGCAGCAATGTATCACAACATATCAGGCTCAAGGTTCTATTGGATACCTAGAAACTGGAGGTGTGCTGAGTAATAACAGCATTGCTGACTTGATTCAACAGGTAGGTAACGTCGATGGCTACTTCTTAGCGTTACCAAACTTGCCCAACACATTTATGGCTTCTGTGGCGCGGCAGTTTATCGAAGCAGGTTGGCAAGGGGTGCTGGTAGATGCGATCAAGCGCACTAGTGCTGTGGAACAGCTTTTGGGTATGCAAGCGGAATTGCAAGCGGCAGGAATTACCTACATGACAGGGTGTGGAGCGACTCCTGGCCTATTGACGGCAGGTGCGGCTTTAGCAGCCCAAAGTTATGCGGAAATTCACAGCGTCAAAATTACTTTTGGGGTAGGGATTGCTAACTGGGAAGCCTACCGAGCAACCGTGCGAGAAGACATCGCTCATCTACCTGGCTACAACGTCGAAAAAGCGAGAGCCATGACCGATGCCGAGATAGAAATGCTGTTGGACCAAACCAATGGTCTAATTACGCTAGAAAATATGGAACATGCTGATGATGTGATGTTGGAGCTGGCAGGCATCTGCCCTCGCGATCGCGTCACTGTGGGAGGCGTAGTTGATACTCGCAACCCCAAAAAACCCCTCAGCACCAATGTCCAAGTGACGGGACGAACCTTTGAGGGCAAAATCTCAACTCACACCTTTACTTTAGGGGATGAAACCAGCATGGCTGCTAATGTCTGCGGTCCCGCCTTCGGTTATCTCAAAGCTGGGTTTAATCTGCGTCAGCGCGGGATCTACGGATTGTTGAGTGCTGCGGAAGTGATGCCGCAATTTGTGCGATAACAACTTCGGGTGAATACTTCAGTCTCTGAATCATTTACACTAGGAAAATTGATTTTTGCCATATACAAAGTCAATTTTTCTAGTTCTTTGCCGTACCATTGCTCACCCACTGGGGCTGAAAGCCTTGAGGGGTGTAACACCGTGGTAGTTCCAGCCTGAATACGTAAGAATCATTACCTTGGTGAGGCCCTATGAGTTCTTGCCAAGTTGGGATGGTTTGGCAAAGAACTACAAATAGCAATGACGCCCCCTTCAATTCCTGTAGGAACGCTGTTACGGCAACGGTACGCAATTCAGCAAGTTTTAGGTCAAGGTGGATTTAGCCGGACTTATTTAGCGCTGGATGTGGAACGTTTTAATGAACCCTGCGTGTTGAAGGAGTTGGCGGTACCGCAGCAAGATGGAGCTTTATTGGCAAAAGCCGAGGCTCTGTTTCAGCGAGAAGCTACGGTACTCTACCAAATTCAGCACCCGCAAATTCCTCGGTTTCTAGCCGCTTTTGAGGATAATCAACGTTTGTTTTCTGTGCAAGAGTTTGTAGATGGTCAAACTTACCGTCATCTTTTGCAAGAGAGAAAAACGCAAGGAAAAGTGTTTTCAGAACTAGAAGTCTTGCAGTTTCTCAGCCATCTGTTACCAGTTTTGACCTACATTCACGATCGCAACATTATTCATCGTGATATTTCTCTCGAAAATATTATTTTACGGCTGCGACCCAGTCGAGCTGAAGAGGTGGCTGCTAACTCTACTCTGGGTTTGCCCATCCTGATTGATTTTGGGGCGGTCAAATCGGTTGCTAATTACCTCTATACTGCTTTTCCTTCGTTCTCCACGTCTTCTTATCCTTCGGAGATTACCTGTGTAGGCAAAGCAGGCTACGCACCTCCAGAGCAGTTACAAACGGGTAAGGTACATCCTCATAGCGATTTATATGCTTTAGCTGCCACTAGCTTAGTTTTGTTAACTGGCAAAGAACCCAAGACTTTGCTGGATAGCGGCACCTTAAACTGGCAGTTGCGCCCCTATGCACAGATTAGCGATCGCTTTGAAGCCATTTTGTCCAAGATGCTGTCGTTACGTCCAGGCGATCGGTATCAATCTGCTCAAGCAGTGCTCACCGATCTGCAACCTCTGCTAGAAACGGCTGTACCGACGACCCAGCTAAATTCCGGGGCCAATGTTGCAGCTTCTGCCGCCGTTATTTCAGGCTTATCCATTCTGCCGTCCAAGTTAGGCCAGGCTGTTAGTGGCGATCGTTCATTCATGCAATTTGGAGCTGCTAACCAAAATAAAACTTTGAAAGGTTCCAGAAAATGGTACCGCTGGATCGGCGTGAGTGTTGGCATTGCCATCACGCTGCTGTTAGCGCTAACAGTACCAATGCTGTGGCGCTTGACCGTAGCAGGTGGACCACAGCGCAATGAGGTTTGGGTGTCTGGAGCTCGCATTCCTCAATCGGAAGCATCTCAAATCATTGGCTCTAAGCAAGATGCGAATGCCACTTCATCTAGAACGAATCAGGCTGAACCGATTCAGTTTGACCCAGGAGCTATTTCCAGCGTCATCCAGGGCAACTTACAAAACCAACCGTTGAAATCTTATGTTCTTAGGGCCGCTCAGGGTCAAATTATGACAGTGGCCCTGACTGGACCTGAGGTGACAATGAACTTACTAAGGTCTGATCAACAAGGCATTGATGCGGCTGCTTACGCCACTCAGAACTGGACGGGTCAGTTGCCCAAAGATGACGACTACTTAATCCAAGTGGTTGGTGCTGGGGCTTACAAGCTAGAAGTAGCGATTACACCGCTGAGCCAGGCGATCGCAGTCTCTACCCAAGCGATCGCTCGCATTACAATTGCTCCTGGGGCAACGGGCGCTAAAGTCGCCGGAAGTGTTGTTCCAGAACAGCCCCGCCGATATTTATTAGCGGCTAGGCGAGGCCAAACAGGAGTAGTTAAGGTGATACAAGGTTCGGTTCGTATCCAGGCGATCGCCCCTAAGGGTCAGTCTATCGGTAACTTGAATGGGCAACAGCCGCAAGTTTGGCGCGGCAAATTTCCTGCCGATGGAGACTATACACTCGAAATTTCGTCTCTTAAGCCTGAAAAGTTTACGATCTCCCTGCAATTTCTCTAAGGTAGCCGCGAGCTGCAAACTCTCGCTCATTCTTCCAGATTTAAGCTGCTAGAAGTTTCAGGTTCTCCTGCCTCCTCTACCTCATTCACGCTGCCAAGCGATTGATTCACGAAAGGTAGCGTAGCCCCTGTAAGGCCACGCTTGATTCTGGCTGGTGTTTCATCAAAAGTGATAAACAGAGGATGAACAGCTTCCGCTCCCTCATTCAAAATATGTTCATAGCGTGGCGGCATGAGCCATTCATATCCGCGATCGAGCCATACTTGAGTTTGTCGCCAACGTCCCAGTAAGGTAGAAAAGTCTTCTTGAGGGCGATGAATAAAGACTAAAATCTCAACTCCTGTTTTAATCTTCCATTCTGGATCACACATCATAATGGCTACCTCACAAGGCAGCCGAACTAATTCCTTAGCCCTAGGACGAGTCTGACTATAATCAGCAGCATTATGCTCTTGAAATCGCTCAGCTTGGTTTACCCTGACTAAGGGTAAAGGAATAGTAATAATGCTCTCTTCAGAACGGCGCATGCTAGGCACCATTTCTAAGTAAGGCCGATGCTGTTTTAATAGAGCGATCGCTGCTAGCTGGTTACTGTACTCAGCTAATAGCTCTTCGTAATGAGATGGTTTAATCGCCATAACTTTATTAAACTTTTGGAGTAAGCAATAGACCTTTTCTGTATTGTACCTAGGCTTAAAAGTTCAGAGTTCAATGTTTCGAAAGCAGCATTGTCTGAATTAACATTGCCTGAATCAACGCTAGTGAGAACTTGTACTAGCTGAACCATCCTTAACTCAGACTCTCCTACCTACAAAGAAACCCCCTACTAAAGAGCAGAGGGTTTAGAGAAACTGAAAGTCAAAGCCTTTTAATGTTTAGCCAATGCTTTCGAAAACCTTGAACATAGGCAGATACATGGAAAGCAGAATTGAACCCACCATGCCTCCTAAAAACATGATCATAATCGGTTCCATAATGCTAGTTAGAGCTTTTACTGCCTGCTCCACCTCATCCTCATAAAAATCGGCGACTTTCATCAGCATTTTGTCAACTTCCCCAGTTTCTTCCCCAATGCTAATCATCTGAATAGCCATGATTGGGAAGACTTGTTCTCTCTGGAGAGCAATGCTAATCATGCCGCCTGTCTGAATTTCTCTTCGGGCTTCATCAATCGCATTAGAAACGACTTGGTTACCCGCCGTATCTCTCACAATCTCTAGAGCTGTAAGGATGGGCACTCCAGAACGGGTTAAGGCTCCAAAAGTACGGCAAAAACGAGCAGTTGCGGTCTTCTGAATCAAGTCACCAAACAAAGGTGCTTTCAGGGACAAGCGATCGATAGTTTCGCGACCTGCCCGTGTTTTGTAGTACTGCTTATAGGCAAAACTAAGGCCAAAGAGAATCAGAATTAGGCCTACAACGTACTGGGGAGTTCTTAGGAATTTACTAATAGCGAGCATAGCTTGGGTAAAAGCTGGCAGCTCTGTTCCTAATTCCTCAAAGATAGAAGCAAAGGTTGGTAAGAGGAAAACGGTCATACCAATAAAAATAACCGTTGCCAAAACACCGACGGTTACAGGATAAGCCATTGCTGACTTAATCTGGTTTTGCAACCGAGCAATATCTTCTAAAAGTTTAGCTAGACGATTTAGTACCTCGTCGAGTACACCGCCTACCTCACCTGCTTGCACCATGCTGACGTACAACATATCAAAGCACTGGGGATGCTTGCGCATTGCATCCGATAGGTTAGTACCTTGCTGTACGTCTCCATTAATTTCTAGAAGTGATGCTTTGAGTTTAGGATTTGTGCATTGCTCAGATAGCACACCTAAACTACGAACCATTGCTACCCCAGCATTCACAAGCGCAGCAAACTGTCGGGAGAAAACGGCCTTATCTTTGACTGAAACGCTCGTGAAAGCAAGCTGAAACTTTTGAAGGTCAATCTTACTAAGGTCAAGGCTCTTGTCCTCCTTAAGGTCTTGGACCACAAAGCCTTGTTCTCTTAACGTAGAACGAGCTTCACCCGGAGAATTTGCAGTGATTTTTTGTTTCTTGGCATTTCCTCTGGCATCACGTGCACTGGCAATGTAAGTAGGCATAGTGCAAATCTGGCTGAAAGTGGTTAAATTGGCTCAAAATTGGTTTAGGGGAGCAGCGAAGCCTAACTTAGTATCCGCTGTCAAAAACAGCGATGCTACTTCTCCCCAGATATTTATTAACTTATCTGACCTGTAAAAATTACTCGAGACATGGCTAAATGGTAACGGTTTCTAGTTTCTGCTAATCAGCATGACTGATTCAATAAGTCATTATTAGTCAGAAACTAGAACTTGCTTACAACTTAACTAGTGTCTAGCGGCTGTACCTGCCTGGGCCGCAGCAGGTGCTCCACCAATCATCCGCTGCATCTCGTCAGGTCGTGAAGTCTTCGAGATGGCAGCCTCGAAAGAAATACTTCCAGCTTTATAGAGATCGGACAAAACTTTTTCCAAGGTTTGCATCCCTAATTTACCGCCTGTTTGAATCGCAGAATAGATTTGGGATGTTTTTCCTTCTCGAATCAAGTTAGCAATAGCTGGGGTGACAACCATGATTTCCTGAGCCATGATTCGACCGTATTCACCCGGCTTGACGTTCTTTTTGGGAACGAGAGTCTGACTGAAGACGGCAACTAAGGAGTTGGATAATTGTACTCGTACTTGCATTTGCTGCTCCGGGGGAAACACGTCTACCATCCGGTCAACGGTTTGTGAAGCAGAACTGGTATGCAATGTACCAAATACTAAGTGGCCTGTTTCAGCGGCTGAGATGGCAAGCTGAATCGTTTCCAAGTCCCGCATTTCACCTACAAGGATGACGTCTGGGTCTTCCCGTAAAGCCGCTCTTAGCGCATTCGCGAAACTCTTGGTGTCTTCACCGACTTGGCGCTGGTGAATCACGCTCTTAACTGATTCATAGACAAATTCAATTGGGTCCTCAACCGTGAGAATATGCTCTGCGCGAGTCATATTGATGTTGTTGATCATGGAAGCCAAGGTGGTTGACTTACCCGATCCGGTTGGGCCAGTAACGAGCACCAAGCCTCTAGGCTTTTCTGACATTTCTCGGACAATGTCTGGCAACCCTAAGAGGTCCATGCTAGGAATTTTGGAACTTAAAGCTCTTAAACAAGCGGCGTAGGTTCCTCTGTCCTTATAAACGTTGACTCGGAAACGAGCCAATCCTTTAACACCATAGGAGCAATCTAGCTCCCAGTTCTGCTCCAAATTCTTCCGCTGGGTGTTGTTTAACATGCTGAAGATGAGTCTCTGGCAGCTCTCAGACGTCAGGACTTCGTGCTCTGTGGGAGTTAAGTGACCGCTGACGCGAATGTAGGGGGGCAGTCCAGAAGAAAGGTGCAGGTCTGAACCACCCCGCTCAATCACTTCTTCCATCAGGTCTTCAATCATTAATTCCATAGATTTCTCTCACAAATTTCAAGGTAGATGGGTAAGATTCGCCTATAGCTGGGGGCGATCGCAAAAGTAGTTAACTCAGTTTTCGTCAATCTTGGAAACGAGGAGTAGTGCAGTAAGGGCAGTCTATCCATTCTGGTTTAGCCTCAGCTCCGCAAACCCGACAAGTTAGGGAACTCTTGCGCTTAGCTTTAAGCTCAGCTTCCAAGCCTGTGTCAGTAAAGGTTACCCGTTCCACTTCTTCTAATGTCGTAGCACCTCGACGCACTAAGTTAAGACTGTAGGCGAGTAAGGTCTGCATGCCTTCTTCAACGGCAACCTCTTTGATCCGCTCCGTAGGTGCACCCTGGGCAATCAGAACTTGCAGTTGCTCCGTGATTCGCATCACCTCATAAACACCATTACGCCCTTTATAGCCAACGCCATTACAAACAGAGCAAAGCTGATTTTGCGCTCTAGCTTCCTGAATTTGCTCTGGCTGTAGTGTGTTCGCTTTATAGAAAGTGACTCCAGCGTCGTGAGTGCTAGACATCCCAAACTTGGCTAGTTCGTTAGGGTCAGGGTTATAAGGAATCCGACATTCGGGGCATACCCGTCGCATCAGACGTTGAGCCACAACTCCGAGCAGGGCACCGGAAACCATGAATGGTTCTACGCCCATTTCATCTAGACGGGCGATCGCGCCAGCAGCGTCATTGGTATGAAGGGTGGTTAATACCAAGTGCCCAGTCAAGGCTGCCTCAATCGCCGTTTTCGCGGTTTCCTTGTCCCGGGTTTCACCCACCAGAATCACATCTGGGTCTTGTCGCAGGAACGCCCGCAGAATGGCTGCAAAGTCCATACCCTTTTCACGAATGACCTGGACTTGATTGATACCCGGTAAAGAGTACTCAATCGGGTCTTCTGCCGTACTGATATTGACGCCTGGATCGTTACGTTCTGCTAAAGCTGAGTACAAAGTAGTGGTTTTACCAGAACCAGTCGGCCCCGTCACTAGAATTAGGCCGAAGGGACGTTTAACCATCTCTTGGACAATCTGCAAGGAGTCTGGATCAGAGATCAACTTATCTAGGCCCAGTTGAGTCGCTGAGTTATCAAGGATTCGTAAAACTACCTTCTCGCCATAACGGCTAGGCAGGGTGTTGACCCGGAAGTCAATTTTGCGGTCCTGAAAAACCCGCCGAATCCGACCGTCTTGGGGAGCTCTACGCTCAGCAATGTCTAGTTCAGAAATAATCTTGAAGCGAGCTGTGACGGCTGGAATGATTTTTTTGGGTAGTGGATCAAATGCCTGACGTAGCACCCCATCCTTGCGGAAACGAATTCTTAAGTATTCCTCTTGGGGTTCAATGTGGATGTCAGAGACTCCGTCTTGCAACGCTTTGATGAGGATTTTGTTGACCAAGCTAATGACTGGAGCGTCGGATGCTCCTTTGGCGACATCATCTAGATTGGCTTCCATATCTTCAGGGGCATCCTGAAGATCCAAGTTTTCTAAGCCTTCCAAGTCAGATTGAACATCAACAGACTTTTGAATTTCGATTTGCTTAGTTTTCTCAACTTGCTCATCTAAATATTTAGAAATCAGCTGGTTATAGTCTTCCAGCGTGATCACCATCCGAGACAAAGCTAAGCCTTGAGCCCGCAGAATGCGATTGAGGTCATCCTGAGCGTCTAAGTTGTCAGGATCAACCATTGCGACCAAGACACCAGGGGGAGAGTCATGCCTAGAGAGCGGTACTAATCGGTAGCGACGGCAAATGTCAATGGGGATCAGAGTATCAATTAAATGCCCTACCTGACTTGCAGTAATGTCACTGACTTCAGGGTCAAGGGACTCAACCCCATAGAGAATCTTCAGTTCAAAAAGCTGCTGCTTCTTGTATTGCCGCAGCAGGTCGGGAGTAAGTTGACGCCCGGTAATAGTCTCTAGAACTTCTGTAATCGGTCTGCCAGATTTACGACTCTCAATCAGAGCCTGCTGCATCTGTTCGTGGTTGACATACCCAGACTGAATGAGCTTATTCCCAAAGGGAGAGAAGTCATTCTTAACGATAAGGGCGCGCCGCTGTGATGAAGAGTTAGTCATAGCTGATGAAGAAGATCTCCTTTTTAAGTGTTCCCACAAGTCCTGGGCAGAATTACGAGTAGCAATATGATGTTTGGTAAATCTATGATCCCAACTCTCTATTCTTTGGATTCTTGAATACTTCTAGCCTTGACAAGCTGGGAGGTTTAAAGGTCACGCCTAGAGACTGCTCTATCATCTTGGTCCTTTAAACTCAAAGGGCTATGACGGAGAGTGTGAGTTGGGAAGGCAAAAATTAAATTGGCTTTAGGTATTTTTGCTATTGAGCTAACTAGCAGTTGCCAAAGCGTAGGCTATCTACCTTTGGTTTGATGTTTAGACTATAACGAAGTTCTCAAGATCATAGCCCTTGGGCTAAAAATTAGTAGGATTTTGCAACACACTTTGGTGGTATTGCACTTATAAATAACTCATTGCCCAATTTGTGAATTTTCTAACTCAACTATTTTAGTGAGACAGATAAGCGTCTTATTGCAAAGACTCAATTTACAGATTAGGCATTCCTGGAGCTGCGATCGCAATTGCCAAGTCAGTCAGGGCACTTACTGACCCAGTCGTTACAATTAGGAATGGTATGTCGTGGAAGTTTACGGCTGCTAGCTCGTGGTTGGCCAGTTGAGAGTTAGTCAACTCTTGGCGATAGAGTTTCCTTTAAGGCATTTTAGGGAATGCCAAGAGCGGGGTTGTCAAGGTAGCATTCTCTTAATGTAGGATTAGTGCACAATGATGGGTGAAGAAAATCAGCTAGAGAACCTTCAAGATCTGACAGTTGATTCTTCTGGGTCTCCTGAAGAAATAGCCGACCAAACCATGTCAACAGAAGCAGATTTAAATTCCGAAGAATTCAACTTGGCCTCCCAGGCCAATGATGATAGTCCTACAGCAGAAAGCTCTGAGAATGGAACTTTCACTTTGGAGCCTGATAATGCTGCAAGTGAATCTGAGTATCAGGCAGCTCTAGAAGAGTTATCTCAAGAAGTGGAGTCTCTCAGGACTCAGGTAGACGACCGGACTAATCAATATGTCAGGATCGCCGCAGACTTTGATAACTTCCGCAGACGGGCTCAGAAAGAAAAAGAAGAGCTAGAAGAAAAAATTAAGTGCTCCACCATTACCGAGTTGTTGCCTGTCGTAGACAACTTTGAGCGGGCTCGCTCCCACATCAAGCCGCAAAATGACGGCGAGATGAACATTCATAAGAGCTATCAGAGTGTCTATAAGCAGCTAGTAGACTGCCTGAAGCGAGTTGGCGTTTCGCCTATGCGATCTGAAGGTAAAGACTTCGATCCAAACCTGCATGAAGCAGTGATGCGAGAAGCCACAGATGAGCATCCAGAAGGCACCGTTGTAGAGGAGTTAGTCCGAGGCTATATGCTTGGCGATCGCGTCTTGCGCCACGCAATGGTGAAAGTTGCTGCTGCTCCGGACCCCGTGGTAACCTCTGAGGAGAGTGACCGAGGTCATGGAGACAGCTGATAGGCTTTGATTTGACAGGAATCCTTGTGAGCTTCAGATGCAGTTACGGGTAGTCTAGCTTCTGAGTGCTTAAGGGTTGAATTAGTTACGGAATCTCAAAGCATGGTTCCTTGCTTTGAGATTAGGGTTCCACAAACGCTCAAGCTCTGTCCACTTCTGTTGTCCTACATTAACCGCCGCTAGCTATGGGAAAGGTCATTGGTATCGACTTAGGCACGACGAATAGTTGTGTTGCTGTCTTAGAAGGCGGGCAACCGAACGTTATCTCGAACTCTGAGGGTGGGCGGACAACTCCGAGTATTGTGGGATTTGGTAAGGCTGGCGATCGCTTAGTTGGGCAACTGGCTAAGCGTCAAGGCGTAACCAACGCTGAGAATACAATCTTCAGTATCAAACGATTTATCGGTCGCCGCTGGGAAGATACCGAAGCTGAGCGCGGTCGGGTTCCGTATGGATGCATTAAAGGTCGAGACGAAACCGTTGATGTGCAAGTGCGCGGACGGACCTATACTCCGCAAGAGATTTCAGCCATGATCTTGCAAAAGCTCAAGCAGGATGCTGAAAACTATTTGGGTGAGCCTGTTACCCAAGCTGTGATTACAGTTCCTGCCTACTTTACAGATGCTCAGCGGCAAGCAACTAAGGATGCAGGAACCATTGCTGGCTTGGAAGTCCTGCGCATTATTAATGAGCCGACTGCTGCTGCCCTTTCTTATGGCTTAGACAAACAAGATCAAGACCAGCGAGTTTTGGTTTTTGACTTAGGCGGTGGCACCTTTGACGTTTCCGTCTTGCAGTTAGGCGATGGAGTATTTGAAGTAAAAGCCACAGCAGGCAACAATCACCTCGGCGGCGATGACTTTGACAACTGCATTGTTCGCTGGATGATTGATTGCTTCCGCGATCAAGAAGGCATCGACCTCTCAATGGATAAGATGGCACTTCAACGTCTGCGGGAAGCGGCGGAAAAGGCCAAAATTGAGTTGTCTAGTACAGTGACAACTTCCATCAACCTGCCCTTTATTACTGCCGATGAGACTGGACCCAAGCATTTGGAGATGGATCTCAGTAGAGCTAAGTTTGAGGAATTGGTAGGCCATTTAGTCCAGGGCACCATTGACCCGGTTAGTCAGGCCCTAAAAGATGGTGATCTAAAAACTGATGATATCGATCGCATCATTTTAGTTGGCGGTTCGACTCGAATTCCGGCAGTACAAGACGCAATTCGGAAGTTCTTCGGCGGTAAGGCTCCCGATCGCTCTGTGAATCCTGATGAAGCAGTGGCTTTAGGTGCTGCAATTCAAGGTGGAGTGCTCGGTGGCGAAGTCAAAGACTTACTGCTCCTAGACGTGACTCCTCTATCTCTAGGCATTGAGACGCTAGGAGAAGTCTTTACCAAGGTGATTGAACGGAATACAACCATTCCAACCAGTAGGACTCAAGTTTTCTCGACCGCAACAGATGGTCAAACCTCGGTAGAGATTCATGCGCTTCAAGGGGAGCGGGCGATGGCTAGAGACAACAAAAGCCTAGGAAAATTTCAGCTAACTGGGATTCCTCCAGCCCCTCGTGGTGTCCCTCAAATTGAAGTAGCTTTTGATATTGATGCGAACGGTATCTTAAAGATCTCCGCCCGTGACAAAGGTACAGGACGCGAACAAAGCATCCAGATTACCAACACAGGGGGTTTGAGCGACAGCGAAATTGAGCGGATGCGGCAAGAAGCTTCTCTCTTTGCTGACGAGGACACCAGACGCAAGCAGGTGGTCGAACTGAAGAACCAGGCAGACAGTTTGTTCTACAGCTACGAGTCTACAATTAGAGACAATGGTGCTTTAATTGGGGACGCTCTCAAGGCTCAAGCTAACGAAAAAGCGACAGAGTTACAAGCAGCTCTCGGCGATCGCTCCATTAGTATTGAAGAAATGAAGCAGCGGCTCGATACGTTCCAGCAAACCTTGTTTGCAATTGGAGCAGCCGTTTATCAACAAGCAGCAGATTCCAGTGACGATCAAGATTACTCTTTCACTGACGGTGACCCCACGTTTGATGGCAGTGGTAACTCTAAAGTTTCTCAAGATGAAGACGAAGATGTGAATTTTGATGATGATACAGTAGCCGCTGACTACGAAGCCATCGACTAGCCCCGGTGGTAATGCTCTACTCTATTGAATGGTTCGTTCCGCTCTTTTAGTCATTCTCTTATCCTCAATCACCCCCAGAACAGCATTCTATGGCCCGCGATTACTATGAAATACTTGGTGTCTCTAGAGACGCTGACAAGGAGGAAATTAAGCGTGCCTATCGTCGTTTAGCACGGAAGTACCATCCTGATGTCAATAAAGAGGATGGAGCTGAGGAGCGCTTCAAAGAGATTAATCGGGCTTACGAAGTTCTTTCCGAGCCAGAAACTCGTTCTCGCTATGATCGTTTTGGTGAAGCAGGCGTAGGCTCCGCAGCGGGAGCTGGCTTCCAAGATATGAGCGATATGGGGGGCTTTGCGGACATCTTTGAAAGCTTCTTTAGCGGCTTTTCTGGGGGGATGGGCTCAACTGGGCGGAGACGTGGCGGTCCAGCGCGAGGAGATGACCTTCGTTTAGACCTGAAGCTAGACTTTCGTGATGCGGTTTTTGGTGGCGAAAAAGAAATCCGGATTAGTCACTTAGAAACTTGTGCAACTTGCAGCGGCTCTGGTGCTAAACCGGGAACTAGACCGCGTACCTGTTCTACTTGCACGGGTTCTGGCCAAGTGCGTCGCGCGACTCGCACTCCCTTCGGTAGCTTTACTCAGGTCTCAGTCTGTCCGACCTGTAATGGTTCTGGGCAGATGATTGAGGATAAATGTGAGGTTTGCAGTGGTAACGGCCAAAAGCAGGAAACCAAGAAGCTGAAGATTACAGTTCCTGCTGGGGTTGATAACGGCACTCGGTTGCGAGTTTCCAGTGAAGGCGATGCTGGACAACGGGGTGGCCCACCTGGCGACCTTTATGTTTACCTCTTCATCAACGAAGACCCAGAATTTCAGCGAGATGGCATTAATGTCCTTTCGGAAATAAAAATTAGTTACCTTCAAGCGATTCTAGGGTGTCGCTTAGAGGTGAATACAGTAGATGGTCCAGCTGAACTCCTGATTCCCCCAGGGACACAGCCGAGCACTGTATTAACGCTGGAAAATCGAGGCGTGCCTCGCCTGGGTAATCCTGTCAGTCGGGGGGATCACTTAATTACGATTTTAATTGATATTCCAAATCGCATTACGGCTGAGGAGCGAGAGTTACTCGAGAAGCTAGCCAAAATCAAAGGCGATCGCACGGGTAAAGGTGGATTAGAAGGATTTCTGGGAGGGCTGTTTCGGGGATGAGCAACGCTGAATCATTGACGAACTCTGGTAGCCCAGATGCTCAAATTGATCTGCGTGGCACTCCCTGTCCGCTCAACTTTGTGCGAGCCAAGCTCCGTCTAGAACAAATGGCTCCTGGTTCACTGCTAGAGGTCTGGCTTGATCCAGGAGAACCGATTGAGCAAGTGCCTGATAGTCTAGCAATGGAAGGCTACGGCATTGAACTAGTGGAAGATCGGAGTGAATTCTTTGCTTTAAGGGTTCGACGGCCAACTGTTTCTACATGAATGTTGCTGGAGTAGAACTCAATGCTGCCGAAGCTGCACCCCAGCTTCTCGGAACGGTTGTGGCTGTTCAAGCAAATTATTATCAGGTGCGATTAGACACTGCTCACTTGTTGTCTGCCGAGCCAGAGACATTAGAAGTGACAGAGTTGTTATGTACCCGTCGCGCTCGGCTGAAGAAGATTGGTCAGCAGGTGATGGTGGGCGATCGCGTACAGATTGAGGAACCCGACTGGGCCGGTGGCCGAGGCGCGATCGCCCAGGTTTTGACGCGCACATCTGAGCTAAGTCGTCCCCCCATTTCTAATGTGGATCAAATTCTGTTGGTGTTTGCTTTAGCAGAACCGACGCTAGACCCACACCAACTGAGTCGATTTTTAGTCAAAGCGGAATCGACTGGGATAGACGTAGTGTTGTGTTTGAACAAGCGAGATTTGCTGACACCAGCCGAACAGGAGCAATGGTGCGATCGCCTCAACCAATGGGGCTATACACCAATTCTGATTAGCGTGTATCAAGAGGATGGTCTAACGGACTTACAACAGCGCCTAAGCCAAAAAATCACGGTAGTGGCGGGGCCTTCTGGCGTTGGCAAGTCGAGTTTGATTAACCATTTGATTCCAACGTTGGACTTACGGGTCGGTCGCGTTTCCGGCAAGTTGGGGCGGGGTCGCCACACCACTCGGCATGTGGAATTGTTCGAGCTACCTACAGGAGGGCTGCTAGCTGATACGCCTGGGTTTAACCAGCCGGAAGTGGATAGTGCGCCAGAAGATTTAGCTTACTGTTTCCCAGAAGCACGACAGCGCTTGGCAAGTGCCAACTGTCAATTCAGTGATTGCTTGCACCGTGATGAACCGAACTGCGCGGTTCGGGGTGACTGGGAACGCTACGAAGATTATCTAAATTCGCTGGATGAAGCAGTCGCTCGGTATACCGCGATCGCCCGCCTCAAAGACGCAGAATCAACCACTAAAGTGAAAAGTGGAGAAGAAGGGCAAGTTCAATACGAACCTAAACTGGAAACTAAGCGGTATCGTCGCGTGTCTCGTCGGGTACAACAACAGAACCTCAAAGAACTATACAAAGATATGGATAGCGGTTTAGTTGAACCTGACTAACCGTAACTGA
The DNA here is from genome assembly GCF_014695845.1 of Trichocoleus sp. FACHB-591. Lineage (NCBI taxonomy): Bacteria > Bacillati > Cyanobacteriota > Cyanophyceae > Leptolyngbyales > Trichocoleusaceae > Trichocoleus > Trichocoleus sp. FACHB-591. The sequence continues at coordinate 64,684 of NZ_JACJPA010000119.1, read as the reverse complement.
ATTTCTGCTGAGTCAGCGTAGCAAGAACGAAATGCTCTGAAAAGAGCCGATGACAAAACCCAGAATGCCACCTAAATTGACGATCGCTTGTAACTCGCTACGGACGATGCCTTGAATTGCCCCTTCTAAATCAGCCGCAGAAGTGGCTTTGACTCGATCAATAATCACCTGATCGATGTCTAAAATCGGAATTGCTTGCGCCACAATAGATTCTAAATCTCGCTCTAAATATCGTTCTAGAACCAAAGCGAGTTCCTGACTCACTGTTTCTAGGGAAGCATTAACCACAGCAGAATTGCGTAAGCGGCTGAGCACAATCGTCGCGATGTTTTCCCAGTCGATGGATTTGCTCAAGCCCTGCAAAACCTCAGCTCCCCGATTCTGCACATAAAGCCGCACGCTGTCACGCATGGTTTTGCGTAGCTGCCGAACGGTAGAGACGGGCAAATTCTGTAAAGACAGATTTTGCAACCACTCCCGCAAGCGCTGTTTTACGGCTAAAGACAAAATCAGCTCGGCGATACGAGTGTTGCTAGCTTCCCGTTCATCCAGGCAGAAAGTGCGTAGACGGGTCAAAGAGTTACGCAGTCCGAAGAGATTGGCAACGACCCAATAAGTACCACTTGCTTTTTCCCGAAAGCCCTCATCAATAATTTGAATGTTACGATCGGTCAAAAAATCGATTAGGGCCTGACGAACCACATCCGGTGGTAGCACGACTTGTAGAAGCCAGTCTGACAATTTGCTCGCTTGGTCTTCTGTCAGTTGAAACTCCAACAAAACCTGATCAAAAATCTGGTTCAACTGAGTTTCTAAAAAATCTTCTCGCCGCGCTAAAACTTTGAGCAAGCGAGGCATCGACTGACCCAACAAATCTCGTAGAATGCCACCTAAAATTTTGGCGGTTTTTTGCTCTTTATCTGCTTGAACTTGATCCAGTCCTAACTGTAGCAACCACAGAATGGCTCCTTGAACTCGCTCTGTCTTCAGCAGGCGACGAGCTAGATTTTGCAATTCCTCTGGAGTCAACAAAGACCCCATGATGGTGTCTGCAATTCGTTTCGCCAAACGTTCCTGATTTTTGGGAATCAAGCCAGGCGTAAATGGCAGCTGCTTCTTGCCCAGATAATAGGGTCGATAGGGGCGAAACAGCATCTTGATGGCAATATCATTGGTGAAGTAGCCAATGATGCCACCGACGACAGGAGGACCAGCGAAAAGCCAGAGGTTAGACAGCTCCAAGGTACTTAGTCAGATCCTTTTGTCACAACTAATACTCCCATCGTACCCCCGGCGATTGGGTAGTGTGTGGCTTCAGAGAAACCAGCCTGACGAGCTAGATACATCTGCTCAGAGCCGATAGGGAACTTTTCTAGACTAGGACTGAGGTAAGCATATTCTTCGCGCAGGCCAAATTGTTCTGCCAGGGGCACCACAATGGTATTCAGATACCAAGCTTGAAACGCTTGAAAATCTTGATTAGCAGGACGATGAAAGTCGAGAAGCGCTGCTTTGGCCCTTGGTTTTAAGACACGATGTAATTCTTTTAAGCTACGGGGAATATCGGTCACGTTGCGCAACCCGTAACCCATTGTCGCTGCATCGAATTGAGCATCTGAGAAAGGAAGATTTAGTGCGTCCGCCTCAACCCAATCGATGATGGCAGGACAAGAGCTAGCTTCTAGCCTTTGCTGAGCGATCGCTAACTGGGCTTTAGAAAAGTCTGCGCCAACCACTCGACCCGTTGGGCCAACTTGCCGAGCTAAGCGCTGGGCTAAATCACCGCTGCCACAGCACAGATCTAAGCAAGTGTCTCCTGGTTGGCAATTGCTCCATTTGACCGCCATTTGTTTCCAAATTCGATGCTGCCCCAAGCTCAACCAATCATTAAGTTGATCATAGATGGGAGCAATCCGGTCAAATAAAGCTTGAATCGGAGCGGCTTGAGCCGCATTCTGTAGCTCTACAGTTTGTTGAGAACTAAGGCTGTTTTCTACTAAAGAAGTTTTGCGATCGCAATCGGGTGTCATTACCAAACTTATAAAACCGCATCAAAATTAGGCCAGTTACACTAGCCTACTACTCTACCTTGGCATTGAAGACAAGCTTGGTAACTAAACATGCCGATGGGTATCCATGATTTGGAAGGTTTTAGGAAGTTTGGTGAGCGCGATCGCACCCACCCCTCGATCACCCAAACTATGGAAATGCATTTTTGGCCCAAATTAAACCCTAACCCTAGACCACGGGACGATAGTAGCGAGTGCAGGTTAAAGCCAGTGCCACTTGCTGAGCCGATAAGTGAATCAAGGTCAACTCGTCCTCCCGCAACTTGCAAGGCTTTTTCCATTGCAGCGAGAGTACTGCCAAGACTTCACCACGATAGGTAATAGGGACAATAAGATGCGCTTGCACTCCAGAAGTTTGATAGTGACCGACGCTAGCCAAAGCATCATCTGTGGGGATGTTGACCGCAACTTGCATTTGCTGATTGGCGATCGCTGCTTTCGCTAGCGGATCTTGACCTAACCAGTTTTCTAGACCGTCGGCTGTACTGTAAGTGCCCTGACCTGCCACTAAAGCGTTACCTTCTACCAATTGCAGAATGCAGCCATGCGCCAGGAAGTTTCTGCCAAAGGCGATCGCAATCGGTTCTAAGCAATCCTCTAATCTGGAGGAGCTTTGGGCAACATGGACAATGGCGGAGAGTAAATTTGTCTGGGCCTGGGCTCGTCGTAGCTCCTCAGTCCGCTGCTTCAGCAGTTCGTAAGTTTCTGCGGCTCGTTGCACTACAGCCTTGAGTTCGTTAGGGTCCCAGGGCTTAGTGATGTACTTGTATACCTGTCCAGAGTTGATAGCCTCTACTAGGTCCTCAACATCTGTAAAACCTGTCAGGATGATCCGCATGGTATTAGGAAATTGCGGGACGGTTTTACTGAGAAACTCCGTTCCCTTCATTTCTGGCATGCGTTGATCTGAAATAATCACCGCTACTTCACCTTCGGTGGCGAGCACGTCCAACGCCATGACGCCGCTCTCAGCTCGTAGGACTTGAAAATCGCGCCGAAAGGTACGGTAGAGCAAATCCAGATTATCTGGTTCATCATCTACCACGAGCATTTTGGGCTTTTGAGGTTTTTCTAGGCTCATTAACTGACGACTAATATTATCAAGTTCGGGGATCGCAAGTTCTGGGATGGCGTTGTCCATACGGGTGTTAATAGATTTCTGCGGAAGATCTGGGTGAGCAACTCATCCACTTTATTCAAAGTTCCCAAAGACACTCGTGAGACTACAAATAAAGTCGTAAATGATAAATGCCAATGTTATTTGACTATCAACTTAACTTCAGTTGTTTAGATTGGCCTCACGGCAGGTCAAAGGTTGGATAGATTGGACCCTAGATCGAACCAGATGCTATGTCTAATGCTAAGTCTATAAATGAAGAGGTGAAGCACTAAGCTAAGCCCTTCTAGTGTGGCCTCTAGTTCCGTATTTCTAACCTGATGCAGAGAAATTTCTAGTAAAGTTTAACTGCTTTCCTAGCCCAGGAAATTTGTATAATTTTGACTTTAAGTTTCGAATCTTATCGAGTTTTAAGCTTTCACCTGCTATCTCAGGATTGCTCAGAGCTGCGTGATCCCTAGCAACCCCAAGCATTTTATGAATTTCCTGTCGAAAGAACGAGACACCAATATTCTTGTTGTTAGGGATTGACAGTAGCGAAGGTTTGAGGAGCACGCTTCTGTAAGGTTTCTCGATGCAGCGGTAGGCTGATTTGGGTCATTTCTTCGGCTTGAATTTCCCAAATCGGCAGTTCGGAAAAAGTGTAGGTTACATAAGGACGCTGGGCGAGCTGGCTCACGTAACCCATGTAGTCGCCCATCATCAGATAAACTCCCATGATTGCAGCGGCGGCTGTCGCAACTAAGCACCCTGCCAGCATCAAAGAAAATTCTTGATGCTCAATGGCTTCTTGCATCAAGCGTAAGGCCCAGGTCACGAGGGCAATAACGACCATCAAAATAGCGAGAACGATCAAAGGAGTAAACATTGGTTGTTTACGAAAGGCAATCTTTACGGATTGTAACAGAAATTAAGATAGCCTAACCGTTAAGCGCCGTCCGGGATCTAGACCGCTGTCTGTGATTTCAGTGAATTGCCTTTGTTATCAGTTTGTTGTCAGCAGAGGCTGAGAGTAAAACTAGCCAAAGTTACAGCAACCTTACGGGCACCTGATGGTCAGCAAGGTGATGTTTAATCTGGCTTACCGTTAACTGACCGTAGTGCAGCAGAGAAGCCAGCAGAGCTGCTTCGGCCTTGCCTTCAGTTAAAACCGTATGGATGTGCTCACAGTTTCCGGCACCGCCAGAGGCAATGACCGGAATCTGCACTTGCTCAGCGATGGTGCGGGTCAGCTCTACGTCGTAGCCTGCTTGGGTGCCATCCGCGTCCATGCTGGTAATCAGCAGTTCACCCGCTCCTCGTTGCTCGACTTCTTTGGCCCAGGCGATCGCATCGAGCCCTGTATTTTCTCGCCCACCCCGCACAAACACATCCCAACCAGGATTGCTGGGATCTGGTCGCCGCCGAGCGTCAATGGCAATGACAATGCACTGTCTACCAAAGCGATCGCTGGCTCGATTGATTAAATCTGGGTCGCGTACCGCCGCAGAGTTCAAACTGATTTTGTCAGCTCCCGCTCTTAACAAATTTTTAATTGTTTCTAAGTTTTGGATGCCTCCACCCACCGTCAAAGGAATGAACACTTGTTCTGCGGTACGGTGAACGACATCAAAAATGATGCCTCGGTCTTCGTGGGTTGCCGTGATATCCAAAAAGACCAGCTCATCAGCCCCAGCTGCGTTATAGGCTTGCGCCAACTCCACCGGATCGCCAGCGTCACGCAGATCTACGAAATTGACTCCTTTCACCACTCGTCCTGCTTTTACATCTAAGCAGGGCAAAATCCGCTTCGCTAACATCGCAGTTTCCTTGCACAGTATCAATATGGTGCCAGCAATGGCGGTTGATTGTGTAACCTCTACCAGCCCATTTGACTTTACCGCAGGAGCAGAGGCCAGGGTTTTCGAGGGAACTAAATTTCTTGCCGCTAGGGATGCTGTTGCAACAGCAAGACGCTGATAGACTGTGAAATGGTTTGTAACAATTGAGTTCAACAATGAAAGTCGGTCAAAAAGTACAACTTCGCCGTTTGAGAGATCGGGTTCCGCCTGCTGTTATTAGTAAATTGGGCCAAACTGGCACCATTCGTGATTTCAGGATGGTGGATAGCAGCAGTGTGGGTGTGCTCGTAGAGTTTGATGATAAATTTGCGACTTGGTTTTTTGAGGATGAAATAGAAGTAAGCCAATAGGACGGTTGCTGAAGTGAGCCAGTCTTGAAGCGCTCCGTTCTTACAGTGGTTGACGCTGAACCTACCGCTAAGCTGAGGACAGCCTTCAGTGCAGCCATTTAGCATAGAAGTCCTAGGCAGCAAATGAGTTGCGCGCTGTTGTTATAGGAAGCTTTTAATGTCCTTAATTTTGACGTTTTTGGGAAAAGGTGGCACAGGTCGGACAACGGTTGCGATCGCCACTGCCAAACGCTATGCCAGTGAAGGTAAGCGAGTTCTGCTTGTCGGTCAAGCGCCAGACCCAAACTTGGGTGGGTTATTGGGAACTGCTTTGACGGCTGACCCTCAGGAAATTGCCTCTAACTTGCAGGCTGTGCAATTGCAAAGCGCTGCTTTGCTGGAACGCAGTTGGGAAGAAGTGAAGAAACTGGAAGCCCAGTATTTGCGGACTCCCATCTTAAAGGCTGTGTTTGGCCAAGAGTTGGGGGTGCTACCCGGTATGGATAGTGCTTTGGCTCTCAATGCTTTGCGCGAGTACGATGCCAGCGGTCAGTATGATGTCATTGTCTATGATGGTTCTGGCGACCAAAGTACGCTGCGGATGCTGGGTATGCCCGAAGTATTGAGTTGGTATGTGCGCCGCTTTCGCAAGGTGTTTACCGATTCCGATTTAGGTAGAACTATTTTAGAATCTCCCTTTATTCAGCCTCTGGTTGGCACCGTGCTAAACGTCAGTTGGTCGCCAGATAATTGGGCTCAGCCGACGAACCAGGTGAGCAATATATTAGACGACGGGAGAGCCGCTGTTACCAATCCTCATCGTGTGGCAGCCTACCTAGTTACCACCGCTGACCCAGCAGCGATCGCAACGGCTCGTTACCTGTGGGGCAGTGCTCAGCAGATTGGTCTCACCGTAGGCGGGGTGATTCTGAACCAAGCAATGGTGAGTCAGGCTGTGGCTCAAACTGTCACCACTGAGTTTGATCCGCTAAAAATTAATGCTTTTCCGGTGCGAACAGGAGATGATTGGCAGCCTTTAGTCGATGCGTTGCCTGACTTCAGCCAAGCCGATCAAGCACCTAGAGCGATCGCAGTCAATGTGGCCGAGCGCAAAGTCGCTCTGTTCCTCCCAGGCTTTGACAAAAAGCAAGTTAAGCTGTCTCAAAACGGCCCTGAAATTACGATTGAAGCAGGGGACCAACGGCGTAACATTTCCTTGCCACCGGAATTAAGCGGTAAACCCGTGACGGGTGCCAAATTCCAAGATGGTTACTTAATCATCTCGTTTTAATCTATAAGATCTGTTGAGCACTAATTGCCTGGACTAGGCATGGAATCTAGAAACCCTATGTCTGACCCGACTCCCTTAACTCCAGACTCCAACGTTTCTCCAGCAGTTGAGGTGGCACAAGGCCAAAATACTGCCGCAGATCTAGAGGTGCAAGCCAATACCGCTGCACCTCTGAGCACAACTGCTCCAGAAGCTACTAATCGGAGTGCCAAAGCTCGGCAACTCCTAGGTATGAAAGGAGCGGAAGCAGGAGAAACCTCGATTTGGAAGATCCGCCTGCAACTGATGAAGCCGATTACCTGGATTCCTCTAATCTGGGGAGTCGTTTGTGGTGCAGCTTCTGGCGGACGCTTCAGTTGGAGTCTAGAGAATGTCTTGATCTCAGCCGCTTGTATGTTGATGTCGGGACCCATGCTGACGGGCTACACCCAAACCATCAACGATTTTTATGATCGAGATCTGGATGCGATCAACGAACCCTACCGCCCCATTCCTTCGGGAGCCATTTCTCTACCTCAAGTCAAGGTCCAAATTTGGGCCTTGCTGCTGGGTGGGATTGGTATTGCCTACGCCCTAGATCAATGGGCAGGGCATACATTTCCCACGCTGACGGCTTTGGCGGCAGGGGGTTCGTTGGTGTCTTATATCTACTCGGCTCCACCGCTGAAGCTGAAGCAGAATGGCTGGTTGGGTAACTACGCGCTTGGGGCTAGCTATATTGCTTTGCCTTGGTGGGCAGGACATGCGCTGTTTGGGGATCTCAATCCTACAATTGTCGTTTTAACGTTGTTCTATAGCTTTGCGGGCTTAGGCATTGCGATCGTGAACGACTTCAAGAGTGTGGAGGGCGATCGCCAGCTAGGTTTAAAGTCGCTACCAGTCATGTTTGGTGTCACCACTGCTGCTTGGATCTGCGTCCTGATGATTGATGTGTTTCAAACCGGGGTCGCGGCTTATCTGGTCAGTATTCACCAGAATTTGTATGCAGTCATTTTGTTACTGCTCGTAATTCCCCAAATCACCTTCCAGGATATGTACTTCCTGCGTGATCCTCTCAAGAATGACGTGAAGTACCAAGCGAGCGCCCAACCGTTTTTAGTGTTGGGCATGCTAGTCGCGGCTCTAGCGCTAGGCCATGCGGGTGTTTAAGCCGGTTTTAGCTAATTTTTTTGCCTAAAAAGGTTATGAACACTTGACTTTTAGACTGAGGTTACGATAGGACGATTTCGATCATTGGGGTGCATATTGGGATACCAAGCCCTAAAATTAAGAGCGAAGAGCAGCTTGGTGTGTGGTGGCGAGTGAGGAGCTACAGTGGCAAAGTTTATCTCAAGGCTCAGGGGTTTTTCGGCCAAGTTCAATAATGCTGAGTCAGCAGAACCTGGACCAATCGCCTCCAATGATCAATCGCAACCTAAGAAGCGGCGCAAGAAAGTGCCCAAATCACCAGGGAAGCGGCTAAAGTCGAACGTTAAGCAATTATCGACTCAAGCCGTTACTCGCGTTGAAAGATCACGACTCGCTCCCATTCTGCGACCATTCCGAGGCCCAAAACCGCTTCACCAGAATCGCTTATTTTGGTTGGGGCTTGGTTTGACTAGTGGTATCTGTGCCTTGGGAATTGGTTGGTGGTCTCTGGAGAGCACTCTACCGGATACCGGAAGTATTTTTACCTTTGTCCGAGACGGCACGCTCACGATTAAAGCCGCTGACGGAACTATCCTACAGCAGTCGGGGCCTGCTACAAGAGAAAAGTTAACCATCCGTCAATTTCCCAAAAACACGGTCGAAGCTTTTATTGCAGCGGAAGATCGTCGTTTCTATAAGCACAAGGGCGTAGATTACCAAGGGATTGTCCGTGCAGCCCTCTCCAATGTTGTCTCAGGGGATTTGGTGCAAGGCGGCAGCACGATCACGCAACAGGTAGCCCGCATTGTATTTCTGAACCAAGAGCGTAGCATTACGCGCAAATTGAAAGAAGCCATGCTAGCTCGAGAGCTAGAGCGGCAGATGCCGAAAGAGCAAATTCTAGAGCGCTACTTGAATTTGGTTTATTTGGGTTCTGGGGCTTATGGTGTCGCTGATGCGGCTTGGGTTTACTTCAGTAAGCCAGTGGACAAGCTGACTTTGCCAGAAACCGCAATGATTGCTGGGTTGCCTCCTGCTCCTAGTGTTTACTCACCTTTGGTCAATCCTGACTCTGCCGTCAAGCGGCGCAACGTTGTGTTGCAGCGGATGTTTGATACTGGCTACATCAGCAAGGCTGAGATGGAAACGGCGATCGCGGCTCCTCTGCAACTCAAACCCAGCACTCCAAAGCGCTTGGTGATCGAAGCGCCCTATTTTACCTCCTACGTCCAGCAGGAGCTACCCAAGTATGTTTCTCCCGAAGCGCTAGAACTGGGTGGCTTAACGGTTGAAACCACCTTAAATCGCCAGTGGCAGAAGACAGCAGAAAAAGCAATTAAAGATGCAGTAGAGCTAGATGGCTCGGCGGAAGGTTTTAGCCAAGCCGCTTTAGTGTCGCTCGACCCCCGCAACGGTGAGGTAAAGGCGTTGGTAGGAGGTAATGGTTATGGCAAGAGCCAGTTTAACCGAGCGACCCAAGCCCAGCGGCAACCGGGTTCTACCTTCAAAACCTTGGTTTACACGAGCGCGATCGCGGCTGGGTTCTCGCCCACCGATGGCTATCTAGATGCTCAGTACACGGTTGATGGTTACAAGCCCCAGAACTACGGTAAGACCTATCGGGGATGGGTCTCGATGCGAGACGCCTTAACCTATTCTGTTAACGTGGTTGCGGTTAAGGTCTTGATTGATGTCGGGTTCGATCCGGTGGTCAAGATGGCGAAAGACATGGGCATTCGGTCTAAGTTAATGCCGACTTATTCCCTAGCCTTAGGCGCGTCGGAAGTTAACTTGTTAGAGCTGACTAGTGCTTATGGGACATTAGCCGCTCAAGGGAATGCAGTTACACCTCACGGCATTACTCGGATTCTCAATCGACAGGGACAAGTTCTTTACAGCGCCGACTTTAAACCCAAACGAGTGGTTGATAAAGGTACTGCCTCCATCCTCACTTGGATGCTAGAGGGTGTGGTGCAGTCTGGCACAGGTCGGCCAGCGCAGGTAGGGCGGCCTGTTGCTGGAAAAACAGGCACTTCTGAGGAAGCTCGTGACTTGTGGTTTATCGGCTATATTCCTCAGGTTGTGACTGGGGTGTGGTTGGGCAACGACAACAACGACCCTACTTGGGGGACGAGTGGTACGGCTGCTCACACTTGGCGTGAATTCATGACTAAAGTTGTGCAAGGCATGCCAGTCCAGAAGTTTCCTGAGCTACCAAGTTTTGAGGGGCGCAAAGGCAGCATCAAAGCTAAGCCTGTCACGCCTAAACGTGAGCTTTCAGGCAGTACTGCGCCTGAAACTGGGGCTGCGAATAGCGAGAGCTCTGGTGGTGGATACGATTCTGGAAGTAGCTACGATTCCGGTGGTGGCTATGATTCTGGCGGCGGCTATGACTCCGGCGGCTATGAAGATGCCGCTCCCAGTGAACCTGCACCTGAACCTGCAGCAGAAGAAGCGCCACCCAGCGACTATGCACCCGTAGAGGAAGCGCCTGCGGAAGAAGCTCCCGTAGAGGAAGCGCCTGCGGAAGAAGCTCCCGTAGAGGAAGCCCCTGCGGAACCTGAACCACCTGCTGATTCTGAGCCTGCGCCACCCGCATTCTGAAGAACTGTCTTAGGAAGGGGGATCGAATCCAACTCTGGGGAGAGCCAGCCTCTGAGCAAGCTCTGCTACTGTTGTTGTACTGTAAATTAGTATTTCAAGTCGTAGAGAGGTTATTAAGATGTCTTTATTAATTGCGGCAGCGGCAACAGCAGAAGTTGCTACAAATACTCCTCATTTCCCTATCTCTGCCACCCTGGTTTATATCGTTGGGTTTATTGCAGCTGCATCAATTGGTTCGGTCGCTTGGTACAACTCTAAGCGTCCTGTAGGTTGGGAAGATAAGGATCGCCCTGACATTGTGCCTGAAGTTGAGAAAGAAGAAACTCCTGGCATTGGTCAGCCTCGCTAAGCTTTTTATAAAATTGATTGAAGTGGTCTCTGTGTGGGAACTCCAGTGCGTTAGCTGGAGTTATTTTTTGTCGTCTAACCACTGAGCATAAAGCTTGCGAATTGCTCTCTTCACTCGCAACATTGCCATCCTTAAAGATGAGAGCCGCGATCGCTTGAGCTAACTGGTGGCAGCCTGGCGAACTGCACGCTTAAGGCGAACCATGAAGAAGCCATCCATCTGTTGACGATGGGGCCAAACTTTCACCCAGCCTTGAGGGGTGGCAAAGGCCGCAGCCGGGGAGTTGGGTGCGGGTGGCTCGATCTGCCAATCGGGATGCTGAGCGAGAAAAGCCTCAATGACTTGCTCATTTTCTTGAGGATGCAGCGTACAGGTAGCGTAAACCAGCACGCCATCGTGTTTGAGCCAAGTGGCGGCTGCGACTAAGAGTTCCTGTTGCAGCGTTGCCAACTCTTGCACACGATCGGGAGTTTGTCGCCAGCGAGCATCGGCGTGACGGTTGAGTGTACCAAGGCCAGAACAAGGCGCATCGAGGAGAACGCGATCGCCCTTGCCGACAAATTGCGGTTGGTTGCGGCTGTCTCCAATGCTAGTCTTGGTGGAGTCGATGCCCAATCGTTCGGCGTTTTCCTTGAGTTTTTTCAGGCGAGATGCAGTGCGATCGCAAGCCCAAATCGTCCCTTGATCTTGCATGAGTTCTGCGAGATGCAAAGCTTTACCACCCGGAGCCGCACAAGCATCAATCACAAAGTCACCAGGTTGCGGATCAACCAGATAGCTGACCAACTGAGCGCTAGCATCTTGCACCATCCACCAGCCTGCCTGAAACCCTGGCAATTTCTGAATTGCACCCGCAGGCTCCAGTAACCGCAAGGCTTGGGGCAAATGGGGCAAACGTTGCACTGCTACTCCTGCGGCTTGCATCGCTGTCTCCACTTCGTCGAGGGAAGTGCGGAGAGGATTGATTCGCAGGTCAATGTGCGGTGGGCGATTCATCCACTCGCACAATTGCTTGGTTTCGGCTAAATCTAATTGGTCGAGCCAAACTCGAATGATCCAGTCAGGATAACTGTGCAGCGTTCCTAATCGTTGCACTGGATCGGACGGAAGTTGCAAGGGATCGCCAGCCGTCTCCACCAAGCGGATGTATTGGCGCATGAAGCCGTTGACAAACCCAGTCAACCCTGAAAAGCCATTTTGTTTGGCTAGCTCAACGGTGGTATTGACGGCGGCTGAAGCAGGGATTTGATTCAAGTAGCGCAGTTGGTACAAGCCCAAGTGCAGAATAGTTCGCAGATCAGGGGGTTGTTGATGAGCTTTCTTTTTGCCCAACTGATCGATCAGCGCATCTAAAGTGCGTTGCCGTCTGACGCTGCCATACACTAGCTCAGTCACCAGCCGTCGATCTTGGCTACTGAGTTCAGCATCTTGCAGGACGCGATCGAGCGCCACATCCGCAAAGGCATCTCGTTGGATCGATCGTAGGGCGAGAAAGGCAAGTTGGCGAGGGTTGGGCACGGGCAAAATTAGGCAGCAATGCGCTTGTCGTATTCCAGCTTGCCATAATCCAGCTTCACAATGCGGTCAGCAAGGTGGAAATAGTGGTCGTCGTGGCTAATCACTAAGACAGCTTTGCCTCTCTGCTTCAGCTCTGGCAAAAGTTGCGTGTAGAAAATCTCTTTGAAGATCGGGTCTTGGTCGGAAGCCCATTCATCGAATAGATAAATGGGGCGATCTTCTAAGTAGGCCGTGAGCAGCGCCAATCGTTTGCGTTGCCCCTGAGAAAGCGTGGTGGTCGATAGGGTGCCGCCTTCAACTCGCACCTTGTGGTCGAGGTGGAGCTGAATTAGGTACTCTTTGGCTTGCGGATCGAGATCAGCGCGATCGCCCAAACCCAACAAGCGATCGAACAGGTAAAAGTCAGCAAAAACCACCGAGAAGTGCTGCCGATACCATTCCCGATTCGCATCGGTGATCGGTTGACCATCGAGTTTTAACTCACCCGCTTCGGGGCTGTAGAGTCCTGTAATCAGCTTGGCGAGGGTTGATTTGCCGCTACCGTTACCCCCTACCAGAAACACCACCTCTCCCAGTTGAAAGCTTAAAGTTAGCGGTCCTAGTGAGAACCCGTCTTCTTCCCGTTCGCCTCGGTAAGCATGAGTCACCTCTACCAGATCAAGCCGTTGCCAAGCTGGATTGGGTGGAGGAGGGGCGATCGCTGTTGCTTCAGTAGCGTGTTCTGCCAAAGCTAACCCCAAGGCTTGAATCGCGTCTAGGGCTACGGTGGCTCGACTCAAAACGGGAATCACCCCCAAGATTCCTTGGAAGGGCAGCATTAAATAGAGTGCAACGAGGGCATAACCAGACAGAATTTCGGGGCTGGTGCTGATAAAGCGAGGCAAGGCGAATAGCAACAAACCGATGATCAAGAAGGTGGCGAGAAGTCCATAGCCTCCAGCGATCGCAAAGGTGGTCATGCCTGCGATGTTGTGGTCACGAGCAGCTGTGGCAGTCACATAAAGATCTTCGGTCAGGAAGCTTTGTCGCCGCTGATAATGCAGCTTTAGCTCCTTAATGCCTGCGATGATTGCCTGGAAGTGATGTAATAGGTTGTCTTGTTCTTTTCGAGCCAGAGATAGAGCTTTTCTAGCCCTACTAATAATTACTTGCAGGCTAGCAATCACGATTGCCAGCACTAGCATCATTAACCCAAATACAGACAGTGAAAGCCACGCGAGGTAGGTGAGGCAACTGACCAGAATGGCAATATCAATGCAGAGCACTGGAAACGAGAAGAGGGCATTGGCAACCGATTGAATGTCATCTGTGAGGGTAGCCAGAAGCCGAGATGCGCCTAGTGCTTCTAGTTGACGCAGGGGGGAAGCCAGTATTTGACGACTTAACAACAGCCGCAACTCAAAAATTGAGCCTTGGGCCAGTCGAGCTAACAAAATCTGCGAGGCGATCGTGGTGAGCAACAGCACTATGCCCAGACCTGCAAAATTGCGCATCAAGGCAGCAGTGGGCGGATTCTGGCTGGTTAAGCTGGTGTTGGTCAGGGCAATGAGTCCGGTACTACTCGCACCGCCCAGCAGCCCAGTTAGCATCGCCAGTAGAACACTCACCCAAGAGGTTTTGAGTAGCAGATAAACCAAGTTCACAGGAGTTTAGCCTCGCAACTGGATGGTTAAGCAATCTCTCAAAACCAGAACTTCACCTTCTAAGTTAGTATTTCCGCCTATTAGTTTCTAGAAGTAGACTGGAAAAAACTGCGGAGTACCGGAAATTGCCGCTTCAGTTCGAAGAAGTGTACTGAATGCTATATATTCTCTAGTCGCTGCTACTCATCCGTGACAGGAATGCCTTGGCTGTAAAGCAGTAGCACAAAATTGCCCCCGACAGAATTAGTAACAAAGCTTGCATGCTAGTCAATCGGATCGTCATCGGTTCAGCCGCTTTCGGCCTTAGCTTTGGCTTGAGTTTTCTCGCTGAGCGCAACTTGCAGCGATCGCTCCTCACCGGGTTAATTGCGCCGGGTGCCTATGCAGGTGCCGTTGCTATTGACGATCGCCAGAAGCAGCAAGCCCGATTAAAGGGACAGGCGATCGCGGGACAGTTGCAGGCTTACGAGCAACGGCAAGCCGAAATCCAGCAAGCCCTTCTGAGTGCAACCGCAGAAAGGCAACAAGCCGAAACCAGTTTGAGCTTTTTGCAAGCTGACCTTGAAAAGCTTCAAACTCGAATTGCTGAACAACAACAGCAAGATTGGGAATTAGGTCAAGCAATCGCTACTTTGGAAGGTCGCAAGCAGCAACTGGAAGCTAGTTTTCAGCAGTGGCAGGAACGGCTACAGGATTTGGCAACGCAGGAAGGCGAAATCCAGCAAGCGATCGCCACTACGAACGAGGCGCGGCAAACTTTAGCGGTTGATGTGGGCCAGCTCCAGCAAGAACTGACGCAACTCAAGGCTCAAGCTGCTGAGTTTACGACTCAGAAACTCCAACTCCACGGCGAAGTTGCTGCACTGCAAACGAGCAAGCAGTTATTAGCCGCAGAAACCCAAGATTTGCAAGCGCAAATTCAAACGCTAGAGCGATCGCGGCAAACCCTAAACGAGTCTCTGGCAGAACTAGCAGCGATCGATGTGCACCCCCTAAAGTCAGAGATTCAAGCCATCATTTCTGCCGTTGATGTACAACCACTGAAGTCAGAAATCCAAGGATTAGTTGCAACGATCGACATTGAGCCACTAAGAGCCGAGATTCAAGAGCTAGCGGCAGCTATCAATGTGCCGTTGTTGAAAGCGGAGATTCAAGAATTAGTCACTGCGATCGATCTGCAACCGCTGAAGTCGGAGATTCAAGAATTAGTCACTGCGATCGATGTTCAAAAGTTGAGATCAAAGATTGAAGCATTAATTTCAACCATTGATGCACAGTCATTGAAGTCGGAAATCCAAACCATCATTTCCGCGATCGATGTGGAACCACTGAAATCGGAAATCCAGAAGATTGATTTACAACCTCTGAAGTCAGAAATTGCAGAACTAGTTGCCGCGATCGATCTGCAACCGCTGAAATCAGAAATTCAAGACCTAGTTACGGCGATCGATACACAGCCGTTAAGAGCGGAAGTTCCAAGCATTGATTTGCAACTGCTGAAATCGGAAATTGCAGAATTAGTTACAACGATCGATCTACAACCGCTGAAATCGGAAATTGCGGGGTTAGTTGCAGGGATTGATCTCCAACCCTTGAAGTCAGAAATTCAATCGTTATTTGCGGCGATCGCCACTCAAAGGCGCGAGCTAGAGACATCTCTGGAAACTCTGCTAGCACAGGTTTCGAGTCGAGAATCTCTTCCTGGCAGACTTATAACAGTTGAATCCGTACTTCCAGCGATCGCGCCGCCGTCTGAACTGCCTGTTCCTACATCTAATCCAGATGCAGATCAAAGACCTTTTTTACCTCCTGAGTGGCACGAGCTGATTAATCAACTTTCCGACTCTGAATATTGGGCATTAGAAGCGATTCTGCGACAAGATGCTGAAGAACTGCGACAGATTGCTGATGCGGTGCCCACCATGCCGCAAATGCTGGTGGATGCAATTAACGAGAAAGCGGATGCCATCATTGATGACCTGATTTTTGAGCCTGGAACCTCCTCGCTGATTCCACAAATTTATGAGGACTATGAGGAGTATTTGCAGCGAGCGATTGCGGTTGTGGGTCGGGAAAGTTTCCCGGTCACGACCATTGATGTTGAGGTGGCGGATGTGCCAGCTGCGATCGCGGCGCTACCCTCCAAACTGGGCACCTGGAAATGTCGGGTGATCTTTGAGAGTGGAGCCAATGCTTTAGTAGTCACCCCGGATAGCCAAACCTTAATTAGTGGTGGTAGTGACAACAAGCTGCAAGTTTGGGCCTTAGAAGGTAAATGGGTGCAAACCCTCCCTCACCCAGAAAACTCTGGCTCGATTTATGCCCTAGCTCTACATCCCGGCGGCAAGCTGTTGTTTAGCAGTGGCAGCAGCAACACGATTAAAGTTTGGAACCTCAAGGCAGGGAAGTTATTACGAACCCTCACCGGACATACAACCGCCGTAAATGCGATCGCAGTTAGCCCAGATGGACAATTGCTCGCCAGTGGCAGTGCCGATCGTAGCATTAAGGTATGGGACATCAGAAGTGGGAAGTTAATTCAAACCATCAACGGTTATGGCTTCATCACCTCAGTGGTTTTCAGCCCTCGTCCTGACAGAGACATTCTGGCCAGTGGTGATCAAAATGGCACCATTCACCTCTGGAATTTGGACACCAAAACAAGTTTCAACTCGCTGCCTGCTCATGGCAGTAAAGTTTGCTCAATGGCATTTAGCCCCGATGGCAAAACCTTGGTCAGTGGTGGTGCAGATGGCACCATCAAGCTTTGGGATTTAGGCCCAGACGTTAGTTCTAGCCTCGCGTTGCATAAAGGTCAAGTATCGGCAGTTGCCATTAGCCCCAATGGTCAGTTCTTAGCCAGTGGCGGTGAAGATGGCACACTGAAAGTTTGGAATTTAGAGTCGAAAGAATTACTAACCACTTTGAGCGACCATACGGCTAAGATTTGTGCGATCGCCTTTGCGCCAGATAGCAATACATTGGTTAGCAGTAGCGCCGACCAGACCATCAGAGTTTGGCGGTACAGTTAACAGACACTCGTACCAATCCACATCAGCCACTACAAGACCGAGCAAAGACACATGGCAAAGCAGAAACTTTCTAAGCGCGTATCCACAGCCTTGATCAATGCCTTGGGTGCGGGGGTTGTGCCCAGAATTGGTCTAGAGCAAATTGCCGTGGGTCGTGAAACGGAAGCCAAAGCCCTGGTGCAAGACCTGGAAAATACGGCTGAGGGTGGTGCAGCCTTCCGGTTTGTCGTCGGTCGCTACGGATCTGGTAAGAGCTTCATTCTGCAACTGATCCGCAATCAGGCGATGGAGCAAGGTTTTGTGGTCGCTGATGCTGATTTATCTCCCGAACGCCGCTTAGCAGGAGCCAGTGGACAAAGTATCGCCACGTATCGAGAGTTGATGCAAAACATCGCCACAAAAACGAATCCAGATGGTGGTGCGATCGCCCTAGTTCTGGAACGTTGGATTAGCAGCGTCTTAACTCAAGTGGCTCAAGAAAGCGGCAAACGGCCTAAAGATGAAGGCTTTGATGATTTGGTAGAAGTCAAAATCCGGGAAGTGGCCCAAACCCTAGAAGGATTAGTTCACGGCTTCGACTTTGCCAGTGTGATCATCGCTTACTGGCGGGGCTACCGCACCGACGACGACACGCTAAAAGATTCCGCTCTACGTTGGCTACGGGGAGAATTCTCGACCAAATCTGATGCCAAAGCTGCCTTGGGTGTAAAGGTGATCATTGATGATGAAACTTGGTACGACTACATCAAACTGTTTGCCAAATTTGTCTCTGGAATTGGCTACAAAGGCTTGCTGGTGCTGCTAGATGAGGCGGTGCATCTCTACAAAATCACCCATGCAGGTTCCCGCCAGAACAATTACGACAAGTTGCTGGCAATGTTTAATGACACCGTGCAAGGTCGAGTCGGACATCTCGACATCATCATCGGTGGCACGCCACAATTTCTCGAAGATTCCCGCCGAGGACTCTACAGCGACCCCGCTTGGCAACGCCGCACCGCTCAAAGCCGCTTTGCTCAACCAGGTCTGCAAGATACCTCTGGCCCCGTAATTCGCCTAGAACCCCTCACTCAAGCCGAAATTCTCCAATTGCTGCAACGCTTGGCAGAAGTTCATGCCGCTCACTACGCTTACCAAGCTTCACTGAATAATCGTGACCTACAAGCCTTCCTCAAAGAAATCACCAACCGCTTAGGAGCCGAAGCGCTGCTCACCCCCGGCGAGATTGTCCGCGACTTTATCAGCGCCCTCAACCTGCTCCACCAAAACCCCAAACTCTCCATCACCCAACTTCTCGGCGGCCCCAATTTCCAACCTTCCCGCTCAGGCAAAGACGCCAAAGTAGACGAAACGGGAGAATTCGCAGAATTTACACTCTAAACGCAGACAGATTGATGAGCGATCGCTTTCACTATTGATTAAATTGCAGAGAGCGATCGCTCTATGACACTACAAGGAGTTGTGAATATTGCGTTACACAGATCCTCCCCTGTGGTAAAGATGTTTGTACTTGTAAACGGTAGTTGTATGGCAATTTACCTGGCTCCGGCCACACGTCAGAATATAGAGGTTTCAATAGAAAAAAATGTACCTCTTCAAATCTTAGAAAAATATTTAGACAACCATTTAATAAAAGAAATATCCGAAAGAGGGAAGGGTATTTATCACTGCTGGGCTATGACACGAGCTAAGAAAAGAGATTTTATGAGTATGGCTCTTGGTGATACTGTTCTTTTATCAGAAAGCGGAACCAAGAAGTTTAACTATGGTGCTCATGTAATTTGCAAAATTCAAAGCCCTGCTTTAGGCAATAGCTTATGGCCTTTTGTTGGCAAAAATCCATGGGAGTTTATTTACTTTTTAACCGACGTAATTTCCCTGAATATTCTCAAAAGAGATTTACTTAATAAGCTGAACTACAGCACAAGTTTTGATTTACCTGGTCCGCTCAGAGTGTCTGATGACCGTATGAAGTATTTTCAATTAGAAAATGGAGATTTATTTACTTGGTTAAACATGCCAAAGCCTCAGGGTTTGCTGTTACAAGAGCCAAGCAGTGATACAAAATCTAAAAAGCATGATTTTCTCGAAGAGGTCTCTCCTCCTCAACCAAAAGCATTTAGAGAAAAATTTCTTGCAAGCACCAGTTCAAACAGAACTACTTATTTTTGGGATGACAAAAACAACGAAAAAAGAGAAATTGGTCTTGCTGGCGAGAAACTTGTTCTGATGTATGAAAAACAATCCCTGATTAATAACGGAAGAGGGGACTTGGCTGAAAAGGTCTGTCATTCATCTGTTGTTGATGGAGATGGTTTAGGCTACGACATTAGGTCTTATACGCTTAAAGGAGAAGTCAAATATATCGAAGTGAAAACAACATCAGGTTCTATAAGAAATCCATTTTTCATAACAGCAAATGAGGTTGATTTCGCTCGGAATCATAGCGAAGAATATTATTTATTCAGAGTGTTTGAATTTAAAAAGGAGAGAAATTTAGGCAAGCTGTATATCATTGAAAATGATATTGATAACTGGCTAACTCTGGAGCCTACAGAGTACAAGGCTTTTATTTAGCATAAAGTAAAAGCTTTATTGGAAAACTACGCTGCTTGAATAAGGTCTTGAGCCAAGATCCCTCTGATTATTGATCCTTCATATTAAATAGGTAATTCTGTAATTACTTAAGTTGTCAAGTCTTATCGCATTCCATCCAATTTTCTAATAATTATTGAATTAAGACGGTAAGGATTCACAAAAGATTTTATTGCAGAGAGTTTTAGGAATTGGGCGATCGCTTTCACTATTGCTTAACTTAGAGAGAGCGATAACCTATCTTTTTTGACTTCCTGCTAATGGCTGAGTTGAGACAATGAGAGTTGCAAAAATTCTATTGCAGAGGTTTAGGAATTAGGCGATCGCAGAGTGAAGCTCACTCTTAGCAATCACACAATACTTGCCCAAAGACATGTTCAATTTACGTAACTCTCTCTTCTCTTGTTTAGCGATCGCCACCCTCGCTGGAGTTAGCCTCTACGACAACGGCCCTACAAATGCCCAATCTGCTGGAAATGCCGCAACAACAACCGTTGCTGCTACAACCAGCACCAAGCCAGTCAAAGTGTTTTTCCCCACCAGCCGCAGCCAACAAGATTTCTCTTACGTGGCTCCCGTAGTACGACGCACCCAAACTCAAGGGGTGGCTCAGTTTGCCATTGAGCAATTAATCGCAGGCCCAACCAGTCAAGAAAGACAACAAGGTTTTAGAGCCCCGATCAATTTTCAAGGTAGCTCTAACTGTGGTCGAGACTTTAAGCTTGCTGTGTCTACAGGCGTTGCCAAGTTACAGTTCTGCAAGCAAGTAGTATCCGGCGGCATTGGTGATGATGCGCGGATTAAAAGCTCTATCAGTGCCACATTAAAGCAATTCCCTAGCATTAGTTCAGTGGTACTTCTCGATCGCAATGGCAACTGCTTAAACGACCAAAGCGGCGAAAATCGCTGCTTACGATAGAGCTACAGAATGTCATCGCTTCAAGTTGAGTGATGAGTAAAGCGGTCGCTTTTAACTTAATTGATAAAGGGCGATCGCTTTGACAAAACAGAAATAGAAAACCAGATTCTTATTATTCTAAAAATACTCTGAAATTTTCTATTTGTTTGCCCGACTTGAAATACTATACGGCAAACTTCTGCTTATACATTAATTTGGGGTGAGTATAGAAGTCACTTATCTATTTACTTCGCCTCAAAATAATATGAACTGAGTTTGCTAAATCTACCTCTCTGTTCTCTGCAAGGATCACCTATGAATATAACTTTTTCACGTCTAGAACTTCAGGAAGTTGCTAAGTACCATAGGTTACTTTTATGGTCTATTCTGGCCGCTATAGCTGTTAACCTATCTCGTGTTTCTTTAGAAGAGCCATCCATAGGTTTGTTTGTATATGTGGCTGCATCAGTACTTCAGATATTTGCGTTGTACAAGCTTGGCAAGTCTCTCAAACTTTCCGTCACATCGATGGTATTGCTTATGATTGGTCTACTCGTACCAATTTTGGGCCTATTAATACTACTTTTTATGCACGATAAAGCAATGAAAGTGATGAAATCTGCTGGTGTAAAGGTAGGCTTTATGGGTGCCGCTCCAAATTCTATCTAACAAGGCTAATAAGAGCGATCGCCCTACTCACTCCTAACTCGCTATTAACCGCTGAACTGAAACGGGGAATAGCAAGAAAACAATTTCAACGACAATAGCCAGATCGTGTAGGGTGGGGTACTAGCCCAGCAACACGAATCCGTATGAGCGATCGCGCCTATCACCGCTTAGCCCCGTTTATTCAAGAATATATTTATAGCCACGGCTGGACTGATTTGCGGCAAGTGCAGGCGGAAGCTTGTCGGGTGATTTTTGAGACCGATGCTCATCTGTTGATTGCAGCGGGGACGGCGGCGGGCAAAACTGAGGCGGCGTTTCTGCCAGTGTTGACCTTACTCCACGAGGCACCCGCCAAAACGATTGGCGCGATGTATATCGGCCCGATTAAAGCGCTGATTAATGACCAGTTCGATCGCCTGAACGACTTATTAAAAGAAGCAGATATTCCCGTGTGGGCTTGGCATGGGGATGTGGCGCAGAGCCAGAAACAAAAGCTGCTAAAACATCCCAGAGGTGTATTGCAAATTACACCCGAATCATTGGAAAGCTTGTTGATTAACCAGAGCAAAAACCTCGATCGCTTGTTCGGCGAGCTGCGGTTTGTCGTGATTGATGAGATTCATGCGTTTATTGGTTCGGAACGGGGTTGTCAAATTCTCTGCCAACTAGCGCGACTGGCAAAGCTGACACAAAATCATCCTCGTCGCATTGGTTTATCCGCCACGCTAGGAGATTACGGGTTAGCCGAAGATTGGTTGCGATCAGGCACGCAGCAATCGGTGATCACGCCAGAAGTGAAAATTGGGCAACGTACCCTGCATTTATCTCTAGAGCATTTCTACCGCTCAGAGCCAATCCGCGCCAAAGGAGACAATCGGGATGCAGCGTTTAGCCCATACCAGAATTACTTGTTCAGCCAAACTCAGTCGCGCAAGTGCCTGATTTTTGCCAACAATCGCACCGCTGCTGAAGAAGCGATCGCTACTCTGCGCCAATTCGCCACCGCTAAAGGCTTGCCCGATATTTACCATGTGCATCATGGCAGTATCTCCGCCACTTTACGAGCAGCAGCGGAAGATGCGATGCGGGCTCCCACTCCTGCCGTGACCGCAGCAACCGTTACCTTTGAAATGGGGATTGATATTGGGCAACTGGAGCGAGTGATTCAGCTAGAGTCGCCTCCTTCAGTCGCCAGTTTTCTGCAAAGGCTAGGGCGATCGGGCCGACGGGGAACGCCTGCGGATATGCGCTTTGTCTGTGTGGAAGATCCGATCGTAGACCCAGAATTTTTGCCCGATCACGTTCCCTGGCAACTCCTACAAACGATCGCCATCCTTCAGCTTTATCTAGAAGAACGCTGGATCGAGCCGATTCAACCGTTGCAGTATCCCTTGAGCCTGCTCTATCACCAGACGATGAGTACGCTGGTCGCTTTGGGAGAGTTGTCCCCTGCTGCCTTGGCTCAGCAAGTGCTAACACTGCCAACTTTTCGAGCGATCGCTCCAGAAGAATTTCGCCAACTTCTGCGCCACCTGATTGAGATTGACCATATCCAGAAAACAGCAGAAGGCACGCTAATCGTTGGGCTGGCAGGTGAGCGGATTGTGCGGAGCTTTAAGTTCTACGCCACTTTCCCAGACAGTGAAGAATACACAGTGCAAGAAGGCACAACAGCGATTGGCAGTATTGCGCTGCCTCCGGATGTGGGCGATCGCGTCGCTCTAGCAGGGCGAGCGTGGCAGGTGCTAGAAATTGACGACAAAACCAAAACAGTATTTGTGCAACCCAGCGCTGGGGCCGCCAGTAGCGCTTGGCAAGGGGGCAGTGGCACGCTGCATACCAAAGTGCTACAACGCATGCGCCGAGTGCTATTTGAGGATACCGAGTATCGCTACTTGCAAACAGGAGCGAAGGAACGACTGCAAACAGTGCGGCAGTGGGCCAGACGGGTAGAACTCGATCGCCACCATTTACTGCAACTAGATGACCGAAGCTGTTGCATTTTTCCCTGGCTGGGCACCACCGCTTATCGCACCTTAGAGCGATACCTGAAGCTCTGCTGCCGAGACTCCCTAAAAATCAAGGGAATTGGGGGGCGATCACCTTACTTCTTTACAGTACAGTTAGGCAAAGCCAAGCTCGAAAACTTGCTGTGCGAAATTGTGGCGATCGCGGATGGCAAGCTGGCGGCTGAAGAACTACTGGGTCCGGATGAGGTACCGAGACTACAGAAATATGACGAATATGTCCCCCCAGAACTTTTGCGGAAAGCCTTTATCCTGGATCATCTAAATACCCTAGAACTAGGGAGTGTGGTGCGGCAATGGTCTTAAGACATTTGTCTTGATCCACGGAGGCTGAAAGTTACAGAGAGTATCGCTCAAGCGTCTCACCGACGGGGTTACCCGGAAAACCGTAAGCTGGCGTTGTGGTTTATGTTCTCAGTACTAAAACAAATAACCTATATCAGTGATGGGGCGATCGCGATCGTCTCGCTACACTGACTTTATCCTGAGTGACTTTGATCACGCCTGCCCGTATGATTCGTCACACTGATTACCTCAGTAAAGTCACTAGTATCCTGTGCGCGTCATCAGCCAAAAATATGAGCAGCTTCACCGCATCTACCAGGGTTGAATCACGAGGTTGCCTCCGGGCAAACCATAAGATTTGGAGCAACAGCCGCATCCGGGAGTCAGTTACTAGCTTGGATGCAGGTTGGCTGGCAAAAGTTCCCCAGTTGGTCTGTGCGACCTACTCCAAACTCTCCTTCCCTGTTGACTCCTTATGTTAATTCAAGAACCTGCGGTCGAGCGTTATCACCCTGAGCCTCATTTTCAGCACTTCACGAAGGGAATTGAACACGCTCAGGAAACAATCTATGAGTTCTTGATTCATACAGTCAAGCAATGCTCCCCAGAGGTTGCTTTAACCGAGTTTGAAAGCTTGTTTGTTCACTCAGTGAACATGACCAGCTCGGAGGTAAACCAAGCACTGTATCAAATCATTGTTGCCAATGATGAGCAAGAGTTTCGTAATACTCTTAAACGCTCTTGCTACATTTTAATTAACAACTGGAATACCAGTAAAAAATATCAGATAATCCAACAGCTAGTTGGCTTATTTCCTAAGATTAAGTTCAATCGCAAAACAGCTTCTCTTATTCTAACCCGTCTCAATAGTTGGCTAGAGAAGTTTGTCGGCAGCAGCGATTATCAAGAGCTAGAGTTATTTGTTTCTGCTTGCACATTTCAACCAGAAAGACCTTGGAGCCATCGCTATACGTCTTATTTGTTAGTTTCTCAGTTTGTGAATACCACAAATTCGGTAGAGCAGCGGGAAACAGCTAGAGTTCTATCAAAACAGTTAAAGGAGCAGTACAAACGAGATCTAGCTTTATATGTAGCTCGATCTCAGTCTAATGTTGTGCAGACTGTGCCTCTGAAGAACCCAACTCTGTTAGGAGATGAAGTACTGCTCTTAATTAAGAGATTAGTCGCTAAGAAATGTGTATTTAGCTATACTAACTTGGCTAACATTTTCTTGAAGCAAACCCATGAGTTAACTTATTGCCAGTTTAAGGACAGTCTCAAAAAGTACTTGATTTACTCTATGAGTAATCAAGATTTAGCAGAATCAGTGAAAAAATCATTGTTTGGTAGTTTGGAATCCCTGTACGAAATTCATGATGAGCGGGATTTAGATGATGCTTTGTTACTTAGAACTTGTAATCGAGTCATTGAATGTTTAACCACTGAGAATCGTAAAGAACCAAGTTCTTTATTCGCATTATTTGTCATGCAGAAGAGTCCAATTACATTGGTGATTCTGCTACTCAAATTAATTTTAATTTCTAAAAACTCTCGGACTCATCTAGAGTCTTGTATTGCAGATTTGATTCGGCACTATGAGAATTTGCAAGAAGCGGACTGTCAGTGGGTGATTCACTTTTTGGAGATCTTCAGTGTCATCTTCACCGTTTATGCAGAAGATGTAGAGTACAACTTGGTTAAAGTAGACCCAGAAAACGTCAACGGTTATCAGAAGCAGAATTTAGCGGCTTACCAGGTCTTCTCACAGTTTCGTGGCAATGTGGAAATACCTGCTCAGCTCTAAGGCTGAGGTTGCGATCGCCTTGACTGAATAGCCTAAGTTAAAAATCAACACCGCGCTTCAAATCCACTCCCTTCTCGGCATAGTGTTTGTGGCAAATCATTTCAGAATGCACACTAGCGAGATCAAAATAGGCTGGAGGATTATTGCAACGCCCGGTGATGATAATTTCCGTGTCGCGCGGTTTCCGCAGCAGCGCTTGCACAATTGGTTCTTCGGGGAGCAACTCTAGATCCACCGTCGGATTCAGTTCATCTAAAATAATGGTTTTGTATAGTCCAGAAGCGATCGCGGCTCTGGCGAGTTCCCAGCCTCGTTCAGCTTCCACATAGTCGAGTTCCTGTTGCTGGCCCCGCCACACAATCGCATCTCGGCCACAGCGTTGGTGATCGACTAAGTTAGGGTAGCTTTGCTGCAAGGCGGCAATCGCAGCATCTTCGGTATAGCCAGAGCCACCCTTCAACCATTGAATAATCAAAACACGGTGAGATTTATCTTGGCTAATGCCTTTGCCGATCGCTTGCAACGCTTTTCCTAGCGCGCTGGTGGATTTGCCTTTGCCAGCCCCGGTGTAAATCTCAATGCCATCAATCCCTTGCTCTGCGGCAGTGGGATGGTGGTGGGGTTTCATTTCTGAGTGTAGGTTGGCAATGTCAATCAAAGCTGGAGGAGCTGCCCGCCCGGTGGCAATAATCTCCATGTGCTCTGGCTTGTGCTTCAGTGTTTTGACCACTTCATCGACTGGCAACAAACCTAAGTCGAGCACTGGGTTGAGTTCATCCAATACCACGACCGAGTACAGACCAGAGGCGATCGCACCTTTAGCTACATCCCAGCCTCGTTGGGCTTCTAAGCGATCGAAGCGAGTGATGTCATCTAAACCAAAATGTTCGGCTCGCCCGGTACGTACTTGGTCAATCAGGTGGGGAAAGCCTCGCTGTAGAGCTTCGATCGCTGCATCTTCCTCATACATGCGACCTGGCCCCTTGAGAAAACGTAGGAGCAAGACGCGAGTTTGGACAGAACTGTTGATGCCTAAACCAATCGAGCGCAGCACCACACCCAGTGCTGCTTGGGACTTGCCTTTGCCCGCTCCATCGTAGACATGAATTTGCCCCTCTAGCCGCTCAGAACGTGCTTGAGCGGTTCGAATGCCAACGCCAGTTCTTACCATAGCTCTCAGTTTTCTCGTGCAGTTTCATCTTAGCGGAGGTGCTGTCAGCTTTACTTGAAATAAAATTCAGAGATTATGGGCTGGAAAAGTGGCTGAAAAAGCTAGCTTATGAAAACGCCTGTTGAGGAGGTAGACCCGTGTTTTCGTTTGTTTTGCCATTGCGGGCTATCTTATTTCAGCTACTCTTTTTGTTCATCGCGATCGCGATCGAGTCAGTAGTATTACAAGAGCGATTAAAGTTGAGCCGTAGAATTAGCCTGGAATATTCTGCTTCGATCAATCTCTTATCTACTGCTATTGGTTGGCTATTTTTCTTTACGCTGGAACCTGCTTTGCCGCTGGATTGGAAAGGCCCATTAATGAGCTATATCCTTTTTAATGCTCGTTCCACAAATACAAATACTCTGTTGATTATGGTTGGTTTATTTACCTTTTTTGGTACTTTTATTGTTGAGTTGCAAGGATTAGAACTGTTAGAAATATTGCTGCAAAGAAACAAGAAAGAAGAAGTAAGCACTCAAAAAATCCTTCGTTCTCGTGATAAGCTGCAACGTCGGGAGCTGAGCCTGGCTGCTACTAACCGAGCGACTACAATTTTATTAGCGAATGCTTGTAGCTACAGTGTTATTTTGTTGATCTTATTAGCGCGTGCATTCGACCTGAGCTTTAAAGCGAATGGACAAAGTTAAAGAAATTTTTGAGACGCTACAAAAGTTACTACTGCCGCCAAAAGCTTTTTCTTGGCAAACTTTGATTTTGCTAAGCATTTTTTCTTGTCTGATGGCAGCCTTGGCGGGTGATTTAGTTCGAGATTTGCTAGCCACTTGCGGCTGGATTTTTTTAATTTTTGGGGTAGGTTGGTTCACCACTGAGAACCCGATCCAGATCGGAGGTCTGTCCTTAGGGCCTTGGATTACAGGCATCTTAGTGAGTATTTTTTTGTTTGGTGAATGGCTAGATGAACGTCCTTCGCTATTGTTTATTAGTTGGCCCTTGATTTCAGCCGCGATCGCCTCTTTGGGGGAGTTTATCCAATCAGGCCCTCGGTTTAGGGCTCCCACACCAGCAGGACGTCAAAGACTCGTCATTCTTTTTCTAAGCAATTTAATTATTAGCTGTTGGTTTCAACTTTACTTTGTGATTCAAGGTTGGTTAGAAATCTACCCCAGCTTGTTAGCGAATGATTTTAATCAAAGTAATTTTGTCGTGCGTCTGGGGGTGCAAACAACCCAAGCTCCAACAGGTGTGATCATCCTAAATCAGGCAGAGGCTACGCTAAAAGCAGAACTGGAACCGCGTTCTTGGTCAGAGGTAGAGCGGTGGCTCTTAACGCTCAAGCAACAGCCAACCGAGTTTGAAAATGCTGTAATGCAACAACTGCCTGCCTCGGAAGAAAATGCTTTATGGCAATTGCAAGCGCAAATCTTGCCCGATCAACCAGATTACACCTTGCAGTTGCTCGCTCTCTGGCAAGGACCGAGTTCTGATCTCGCCAGTCACTATCTCACCAAAACCTGCCGCATCACTCAAGGAGAGAACCCACCTGCCACTGCTTCGCCCGCTCCTGAAACTGCTGTCTCTGCCTCGCCTAGCCCTGAAGCTGGTGTCTCTGCCCAGCCTGCCCCTTCAGCTTCAACGCCGGACAACGGTTCCCTAGCGCCCAGCAATGAGCAAAATTCTGTCAGTCCAGTTGCACCTATCTCTCCTACACCTGTGGCTCCTGAAGCGATACCGCAAACGACAAGCACTAGTAAGATTGAATGCGGATCTATTAGTCGGCCTACTTTAGTTCAACCAGGCCCAACTTTGCAATCCTAGGGTCTGCTTTGCAGGAATTGCTGAAGGAGTGAGAAGGTGAATCTCGGCAGAATCTTTACGATCGCCACCAATGTCTTTTGGGAAGTCATCCGCGATCGCATCCTATATTTGATCGGCTTCTTTGCCTTGCTGCTGATTATGGCGCTGCGATTGCTGCCAGAAGTTGCGGCAGGCACAGAAAACAAAATCTTGCTAGATGTTGGGTTGGCGGGGATTACAGCCCTGAGTTTGATCATTGCTGTGTTTGTGGGCACTGGCTTGGTTAACAAAGAAATTGAAAAACGCACTGTCTTGGTGCTAATTGCCAAGCCGATGAGTCGCGCTGAATTCATCATTGGCAAACACTTAGGCTTGTCCGCAGTTTTGGCTGTACTCCTGTCGCTCATGACTGCAATTTATCTGGGGGTGCTAACTTGGGCGCAGATTCAGTATCCGCTGGTCAGCATCTTGGTGGCGGTGCTTTATTTGTTTCTAGAGTTGTCTCTAATCACGGCAGCGGCAATTTTGTTCGGGGTGTTTACCAGTTCGCTGTTAGCCACCTTACTCACCTTCGCCGTTTACTTAGTAGGACATTTCAGCCGCGACTTGGTGACGCTAGGCAACTTAGCTTCTAGTCCCGATTTGCGCCGTCTCACCAAAGGCATCTACTTATTTCTACCTGATCTAGCTCGGCTCGACCTCAAGAACGAAGCAGTTTATGGAGTCTTGGCTGCTCCCAGAGAATTGTTGCTGAATGCAGGATACGGGCTGGTTTACACAGTGCTGCTGCTAGCGATCGCGATTTTGATTTTTACTCGACGGCAATTCTAACGCTCAGTCTAGAAACTGGAGTTACGACTACAGGAACGCAACCGAGTCAGGGTGAGCACAATCTCATCAATGGTTTGCCGTAGGGTTGAGGCAGGTTGATTCGAGTGATTGACAATAATGCTAAACACGAGTGGCGGATAATGAGGCGGATTGAGGTAGCCAGACAAAGCCGCAATGCCCGACAGTGTGCCCGTTTTCGCTTGGAGTCGTCCTTGGGCTGGGGTGTCTCGAAAGCGGCTTTGTAAGGTGCCACTCACGCCTGCCACTGGTAGTGAGGCGCGATAAATATTCGCTTCTGGTAACTGGGCGATCGCTTGTAAGGTTTGCACTAAAGCAGCGGGACTGGCTAAGTTATGGCGAGACAATCCTGAGCCATCCGCCAAAACATAGCTATCCGGTTCCACTCCAAGTTTAGTTAAAGTTTGCTGGACGACTGCTAAACCTTGCTCCGCCGTTGATAAATTAGCTGCTTGCTTTAAAGAAGCTCCAGCATGTGCTCCTAAGGACCGTAGAATTGCCTCGGCGTAGAGATTGTTGCTCTCTCGATTGGTTTCAATCAGCAGGGTTGATAACGGGGGAGAGGCGGTCGCCGCAATTTCTGTGCCTGTTGTGGTAGCAGGTGTGTGGGTGACTAAAGTTTGCCCAACGCGAATTTGTTGAGCTGCTAAAGTCCGCTGGAATCGGCGCAAAAAATTCTGACTGGGGTCTGCGATCGCTACTGCTACAGGTTCCGGTGGTCCACCTACCCGCAGTTGTCCTTGTACTTGTAGCAATGGCTGGCTCAAATCCCGCCCTACCTCTACAAACTCATCTTCTGTGTCTCCGACGGTTACTGATTGGTTGTCGATGCGCCAACGTCTCGCCTCTGCTGGATCATCCCACCGCACTCGCAACGGCTGACCCACTGCTTGCGGCCACAACTGGAGCCCGACTGCGTTTTGATTTAGGATTAAGCTGTTGACGGGTGCGCCGTACCCCGCTTGGATGTCGCCCCATTCCCATTCCGGGTTAGGCACGGGACCACGAAAATAGGATTCGTCCCCAAGCAACTGATCAACCGCTTGAATGCCTTGACGACGTAATTGCTGCGCCAGAATACTGAGTTCCTGGTCTGTCAAACTAGGATCGCCGCGTCCAACAATGCGTAGATTTACCTTCCCTTGGCTCTTAACCTGGTATACCAAGGTGCGAATGCGGAACTGTGGCCTTAATTGATGCAGAGCAGCCGCAGTGGTCAACAACTTGGCATTAGAAGCAGGCAAAAAGTAGCGATCGCTGTCCTGGGCATACAAAGTTTTCCCTGGAGCGCTCGCCGAGGCCAAGGTTTGAACCAGGATGCCCCAGCGGGCGCGCGCAAAGGCGGAACGATTTGTAGAGGAAACGCTTTGGAGGATTTGGGCGATCGCGGAGTCTAATTGAGTAGGGCAAATTGGCGCAGGTGTAGCATTACCTGGAGTTGCTAATCCAGCTTTTGGTTGTACTCCCACCCCCACCGTTCCTAGTGCAAAAAAACATAGCAATGAGGCGATCGACTTACGGAGAGTGATAGGCATATTGCCAGCTTGACTAGGAGAAGTAAGTTTTAAGTGGAGATGAAGAGAGTATAAAAGGATTGACAAGATTCGGAGGGACCGCAAGAGGAGATCACGGAATGAATAGCTTTCCCTTACAATAGCCTCATCTTGATCCGAACTCAGTACACGCAAATCTCATTGTAATACAAGGCTATCTCAGTAATGCTACTTATGAAAACCCGTGGCCGAGAAAGTGAAAAACCACTTGTGCGCTCAGATGCTCAGCGGCAAAGCTCCACCGGCAGTTCGTCATCCAAGTTGGCGCTCCTCTTCTCTTTACTAGCATTAGCATTGAGCGGTTTTGCTGCCTATCAAGTGTGGCAACTCCAGCAAGCAGCTAAGCCTGCCGATACCACTCAGACCCAGACAAAGCCTGAAGCTGCAAAGGATAAGTCACCAACTGCAACTGCTAGTTCACCCAGCGCTGTGCCAACCGAGGCAGGCAAATTGGTTCAGCCAGGACTCGACAACAAAGCCGAAGTGACTTTGCTATCAGCGGAACGCATTCAAGATCCAGATACTGGCAATTCTGATGTTGTCAATGTCAAATTACGGATTCGTCGTCTTGCTGAGAACGTCAGCGCCTACGACTTCATCAATGTAGGAGGTGCTACTGCTCAAGATTCAGGTAGTGATATCGCCACCTATGAACCTGTGGATGCCATCAGAAAGTCAACAGGGCCAATTTCTTTAGAGGGGATTCGCAAAGGCGCATCGGTGGATGCTTATGTCTGGCTGCGCGTACCAGAAGCAGTTAAGACCTTAAATATCCGCGTACCGGAAACTGAACTGTTTCAAGCAGTCAAAGTTGCGAAATAACGCCTTCGGTAGATGACCCGCAGTAGAAGGGTGCAGCAGTAATAGGTTGTGTACTCAATTGAGTACAGCCAACCTCTCAAATAGTTCCGATGCAAATCAGTCTACGAATCAAGACGCTCTATCAAGTAATTCGGTGCCTGGGCCAGGAAATGCAGCATCTACAACCCTTGCCTCTGGAACTGCCGCTCCCGCTAATTCAGTCGCATTTTCCACGTCTAGTCCCAATCCTCAAATCCAACCGGGACAATTTGTCCAACCTGCCTTAGATACCAAGGCCAAGGTAGAGTTGTTGACAGTTAAGTGCATTAAAGATCCAGAAACAGGCAATCGAGATGTCGTGAATGTGCAGATGCGCGTTCGGAGAGCGACATCAGGGGATGTTAAGGGCAGTGATGTCATCTCTGTAAATGGCCCGAATGCCCGGAATCCAGATACCAGTGAGACTTATGAAGCGGTGAGTCTCGATCGCTCGACTGGCAGTATTTCGTTATTTCAATTGCGTCCCTCTGCGTCAGTCGATGCTTATGTTTGGCTCCGCATTCCTGAAGGAGGCAACGCGATCGATGTTTTCATTCCTGAAACGGCAGCTTTTGAAGATGTGCCGATCGCGAATTAACCATTGAATATAAAGGGACAGGCACAGAAAAAGGGCAGGTATTGTGCCTGCCCCTTACCAGTTATAATTGTTCTGCTGAGTTACAGCTTGGTGCCACACTCTGGGCAGAAGTTGTTGGTAGAGATGTTTTTCGCACCGCAGCTATTACAGTAAATCAGCTCTGCTGCCTTTTCTAGCTTGTCACGCTCTGGCAAACCAATCATCTGGGCATTGCTCTTGCCAGGAGCCACCATTGGGTAGCAGTTCTCATCTCGCTTCACCCGAGCTTCTACGAGTACGGGACCGTCATGGGCTAGCATTTCGGCGATCGCATCTTGCAGCTCCTCGCGGGAATGGATCACCATGCCTTTAATACCAAAGGCATCTGCTAGCTTCACAAAATCAGGCATGCCAACTTCCATGTTGGAGGAAGAGTAGCGTTCGCCGTAGAAAGCTTCCTGCCATTGCCGCACCATGCCCTGCCAACCATTGTTGAGGATGACAGTTTTGACGTTGATGCCGTATTGAGCCAAGGTGGCTAGCTCTTGGAGATTCATTTGGAAGCTAGCGTCACCGCTGATACAAATCACCTGTTCATCTGGTAAAGCAACTTTAGCCCCCATTGCCGCAGGCAAGCCAAAGCCCATAGTTCCTAGGCCAGCGCTGGAAATCCAACGACGGGGGCCGTTCTTGAGAAACTGGGCTGACCACATTTGGTGTTGGCCTACATCAGTGGTGTAGTAAGCAGCAGGCGCTTGACGGCTGAGTTCTACAATGACTTCCTGTGGAGCTAAGCTGCCCGGATACTGAGGCACTACGAGTGGATAATCTTCTCGCCAGCGGTTAATCCGCTCTAGCCAAGCTTGGGTTTGAGTGGAGTAGCGGCTATCTCCGTCTTCGGTGCTGCGTTGTAATAAGTCCGTCAACACTTGTCGAACATCACCCACAATGGGAACTTGAGGCGCTCGGTTCTTGCCGACTTCAGCAGGGTCGATGTCAATGTGAATGACTTTAGCGTGGGAGGCAAATTCGTCTAGTTTGCCAGTCACACGGTCATCAAATCTAGCCCCAACTGCAATCAGCAAATCACACTCGGTGACAGAAAAGTTGGCGTAGGCTGTCCCATGCATACCCAACATGCCGAGGGCCAAGGGGTGAGTCTCTTCAAATGAGCCCTTGCCCATTAAGGTTGTGGTGACGGGAATTTGGAAGCGCTCTGCTAGCTCACGAACTTCCCTATGCGCTCCAGCCGCGATCGCGCCGCCTCCGATGTAAAGCAGGGGTTGCCGAGATTCTCGAATTAGCTTGAGTGCTTGTACAACCTGGCGCGGGTTGCCTCTAACTGTGGGGCGATAGCCCGCTAGCTTAACGCTGCTAGGGTCAACGGGTACATAGTCAAATTCTTCTAAGGCTACATCCTTAGGTACGTCAATCAAGACAGGACCAGGACGACCAGAACTGGCAATGTAAAACGCTTCAGCCGTAATCCGAGCCATGTCTCTAGGATCGCGCACTACATAGGAGTGCTTGACGATGGGTAGCGTAATGCCCCAAATATCGGTTTCTTGGAAAGCATCACTGCCGATCGCAGCTCGTGCGACTTGCCCAGTCACCACAACTAAGGGAATGGAATCCATGTGAGCCGTGGCAATGCCAGTCACTAGATTGGTGGCACCGGGGCCAGATGTGGCGAAGCAAACGCCAACTTCACCTGTAGCCCGCGCATAACCGTCAGCCGCATGAGCTGCTCCCTGTTCATGCCTGACCAGAATGTGGTGAATGCCGCCAGCCGCCTCAGCGCGGTACAGCTCATCATAAATTGGCAGAATCGCGCCACCGGGATAACCAAAAATGTGTTTAACGCCGTGACGTTTCAAACTATCAATTAATGCGAAAGCACCAGACGCACGCTTGACCGCTACACTCTGCAACTGCACAGGAAGACCTCTCGACCGCTATAGGTTAAGGTGGATGACTTTTGTATCTAATGATGCATTCAAGACTAAGACTTCAGTTTAGATCCCAATCCTGATCCCTGTCGATAGATAAGTCTCAACAGTTTCTAGATTGGCTGAACATAGATCAAACCTACACCTGATAAAGGGTAGAGGTGTAGCTGCTGTCAGGAACTGATGACAGTCCTAGTCCGATGCGATTAGATCACATCTTGCAGAACTCGGCGGGTGTTTTGCCAAGCCCAAATTCCTACCATACTAACTAAAATGCTCATGCCTAGGAGCACCGCTCGCAAACCAATTGCATCGGTGAGCGGCCCCGCGATCGCGAGTGGTAGGCTCAACGCGATGTTAACGACATTATTTTGAAAGCCAAACACTTTGCCCCGCATGGACTCTGGCGTTTGTTGATGAATTAGAGTTTGCATGGGTACGCCAATCATCGAAGCACCCACGCCCAAGAAGGCACTTAAACTCAAACCGATCCATAGGTTAGTGGTAAAGGTAAACATACTCAGGGCAAAAGCCATACACAAGAACCCAATCAGGGGTAGGGGTTTGTGATGGAAGCGATCGCCCCAATGACCTAGCACTCCTGCCCCAAAGACCATACCAATCCCTGCTGCGGCTAGCAGAAAACCAAATTGATTGGGTTTGAGGCCAATATCTTCTACCAAGTTAATGGCGAGAACCGTTAGGGCAGCAAAGACAGAATACAAAATAGTGAGTTGGAGCAAAGCATTACTCACCAGTCGCTCTTTCTTGAGGTAACGCAGCCCTGCTTTGAAGTCATGCCAAGGATGAACCGCTACCAAGTGATCGCTGACATGCTTTTCTCGAATTGGGATGAGCCACAAGACGGCTCCCGCAATCAGATAAAGCCCCCCCACCAAAATCTCCTGGCCGAAGTCACCCCCAACTCTCGCCAAGCTCAACAACGGTTCACCCACGGCAAATCCAATAATTAATGACCCCAGCATCGTCGTTGTAAACAATGCATTGGCGGTCATTAATCCTTCTTTTTCCACCAAGAGCGGAATGGCTGCCTGTTCTGCGGGCGCAAAAAACTGAGTCAGCACTGATTCGGCGAAGGTGATGATCAGGAGAATCAGAAACGCCTTGGGCAAGAGCGGGATAAGCAAGGTGAGCAGGCCACGGCTGACATTGCAGATAGTAAGAATGTGCTTTTTAGGAAAGCGATCGACAAAGATGCCAGCCGCAGAACCAAACAGAATGGCAGGCAACGTGAAGGCGACCATCAGCACTGATCGCATCGAGTTTTCTAGCCCTGGTATGGGTTTGTAATCTACCAGTAAGGTAATCAGCAGCACGAAAAAAACTTTATCCGCGACTTGCGAGAGTAATTGCCCCATCCACAACGCCAAAAATGCTCGATTTTTGATCAAGCTGCGAAATCCACTCTCAAGAGGGGGCGGGCTGACTGGAAGCATAAAGCGAAGTTGTAAAGTCCAGGGATTCTACCTCCACTAGTGTGCGCTTTGCTAGCTCTAAGTGACCAGTTGCTGAGCAACTTTTTCGCTTGAGGCTATTGGGCGAGTGCTAGAGGAAAAAACAAAGAAAAAGAATTAGCAAGCTAATGACTGAGAGCCTAACTTAACGGCGGTTTTCAGGAGCAAGGTTTTTAGCTGGTTATGTTTAGCTTACAAAGAGACCTGATTCTCCATAGCGCTGTAGTAGGACAGTTAGAAAAATGGCTGCGGTAGTTGCAGTTGGTGATTGCTGAGTTGCATTTTCTACAGGCACCCACCATCCCTGAACGGTTTGCGGCGATCGCCAAAGCTCTAAATGATCAATGGCTGGCTCGGCATAAAAACTATCTGCTCCAGCACCCAACAAAGCAGAACTCCAATGGGTAAAGTAATCGTGACTGACTCGGTGAATGGGAAAGTCTCCGTATAAGGGTACACCCCAACCATCCAAGGCGATCAAGGCTTTTACTTGACCCCCCAACTGTTGCCAAGCCCAAGCTGCACCCATAGCCCCTGCCACACCTGCACTAAAACTCAGAAACACCAAGCCCGTTTGAGCAGAGCTTAGCTGATGCTGACGAAATGTTTCTTGGAGAAACTGCACGATATGAAATGCAGAATAGGCTGGATAACATTGTGCCGGAAAAATGAATAAATTTTCCGATTGATTTGTGTAATCAGCGGCCAATAAGTTTGGTGTAGAACGCAATGGCAACCCCTGGAGAAAACTTTGAGTCAGCTCTAAGTTGTGTACACCAGGACAAATAAGAATGCTCATAAATTTAGACTCACTAACAGCTAACTCTGCTATTTCAAGGTTGTCTCAGCGCATTTTGGTTGCCACCTCAAGCTGTGCGATCGCCCGTTAATTCCCGGCCCTAATCGCCTCCTCATCAGTCTCTGATGACCTAGTGACTCTCAGGGGAATATTAGAGGCAAATGTAGATCAGGCATAGATTCAGGCCAGCGAAGGCAAAGCTGGGCCAGAGCACCAGTCTGCTAACTAACCACTAGGGCAAAGAAATGGCTTTGATTCTTATCGTCGAAGATGCGTGGTTTACCCGCAGACTCATTAGTAAAACTTTGCAGGCCGCAGGTCACACCACAGTAGAAGCTAGCTGTGGTCGAGAAGGACTGGAGAAAGCTCTCACTCATGCTCCTGACTGTATTTTGCTAGATCTGTTGATGCCTGACCTAGATGGTCGTGAAGTGCTGCAAAAGCTGCGAGACCAGGAAAGCCGGATGCCTGCGATTGTCCTGACTGCGGATATTCAGTCGAGTTCTCGGCAGCAATGCTTAGATTTAGGAGCGATCGCTGTCCTGGGCAAGCCCCCCAACCCCCAAGAGTTAGCCGCCGCCATTGACCAAGCGATCGCCGCCAAGGTAGGAGGAATCACTCCATGATGCCAACGGTCTATGAGCTAGACGCTTTGCAAGAGCTAGTCAATATTGGTGTCGGACGCGCCGCTAGCATTCTGAATGAAATGGTTGGCTCCCATGTCCATCTGCAAATCCCCTATACAAAGTTAATCTCATCTACCGAAGTCCAACGAGATTTGGAACAACAGCTAG
Source organism: Trichocoleus sp. FACHB-591 (assembly GCF_014695845.1). NCBI lineage: Bacteria > Bacillati > Cyanobacteriota > Cyanophyceae > Leptolyngbyales > Trichocoleusaceae > Trichocoleus > Trichocoleus sp. FACHB-591. The sequence goes on along the minus strand of NZ_JACJPA010000119.1, from coordinate 27,681 downwards.
GCGTAGCACCGATCTCAGCGGTACGGTTAGGCTTCAATGGTTCCTTTGCAGGTGTGGCTCAGCTCGTGTTTCCAACCGATAGTGCCTCCAAACTAGTTGCAGTTTTAACTCGCGAGGAATTTGACTTATACGACTTGGATGCTGTCAAGATTGGCACTTTAAGCGAAGTCGGCAACATTGTAATCAATGGAGTGATGGGGTCGATTAGCAATGTCCTCCAGCAACATCTCAACTACTCGCTACCCATTTATTTAGAAGATACAGTTGGCAATCTCTTAACTTCCCACGACTTCGAGATTGCCAGCGCTACCGTTCTGATTGCCAAAGCTCGCTTCACTATCGAACAACTCCTAATTGCTGGAGACATCATCTTAATTTTCAAGTTGGGCGCTCTCGACACACTGCTCACAGCTCTAAATCTTGGCTTGGAAGAATCAGCATGAATGAAGCCCAACTGATTGCAGAAAAGTTTGGTTTACTAGACCAGATTCCGATGGGGGTCTGTGTGTTGCAGCAAGACTTCAGCGTAGTCTTCTGGAACAGCTGCTTAGAAAACTGGACCAAATTATCTAGAAATCAGTTACGAGGTCAAAACCTAACTGAGGTGTTTCCGCACCTACAGGCGTCGCAGTATGTGAGCCGTTTGCAACAAGTTTTTGAGAATGGCACTCCTACCGTCTTTTCGGCCCAGCTTCATCAATTTTTAATTCCATCTTGCTTACCCAGTGGCCAATGTCGAGTGCAGCATACTGTTGTGACGGCGATTCCTGCGGTTGATGGCAATGGCTTTTATGCCCTGCTCTCAATTCAAGACGTCACAGACCTTAATTCCCAAATTCAAAATTATAGGCAAGCGCAACAACTAGCGCAGCAAGAGATTCAGGAACGTCAACGAGCAGAGGCCGCCTTGCAAGAAGCGCATGACGTTCTAGAGCAGCGGGTACAGCAGCGTACGGCGTCCCTCTTACAGGCAAACATGCAACTGCAGCGCGAAATTCAGGAGCGGCACCGAGCGGAAGCGGACCTGAGGCGCAGTGAGGAGCGCTATCGTTCCTTGGTAGTTGCCACGGCTCAGGTCGTGTGGACCACAGACGCCGCTGGCCAAGCCACGGCAGATTCTCCTCTGTGGCGGGCTCTTACCGGACAAAATGAGACAGAATTCAAAGGATTAGGATGGCTGGAAGTCGTGCATCCTGAAGACCAAGAGCGCATCAAACGAATTTGGCTGGAGGCAGTTCGGACGAATTCACCTTATGCCGCTGAATATCGGGTCCGCGACAGAGAGGGTTGCTACCGTCACTTTGCGCTGCGGGGAGTTCCCGTCCTAAAGAGAAATGGCACGGTCCGAGAATGGATTGGCACTTGTACAGATATCGACGAACGTGTGCGGGCTGAAAACGATCGCAGCCAAGCAGAAGCTGCTTTGCAACAGGCCCACGACGAGTTGGAGCAGCGAGTAGCCGCACGGACGGCTGAACTAGCTCAAGCCAATACAGAACTGCTCATTGAGATTGTTGAGCGCAAGCAAGTAGAAGCCGCTCTACAAAAAGAGCAAACGTTTCTCAAGATTCTGCTGGACAACGTGGAATCAGGGATTGTGGCTTGTGATGCAGCGGGAAGCTTAACCCTGTTTAACCGGGCGGTGCAAAGCTTTCATTGTTTAGACGTGCAGTTAATGCCGCTAGAGGACTGGGCGGCTTACTACGGGTTACATCGGCCTGACGGAAAAACTTTGATGCCGATCGAGGAAGTCCCCCTCTTCCGAGCTTTGCAAAACGAAAAGGTCCGCAATGTAGAAATGGTGATTGTGCCTCCAGGAGGGCAACGCCGCACCGTGTTAGCGAGCGGACAGGCGATCGCCGATCCTCAGGGCAAAAAGCTGGGGGCTGTGGTCGTTTTACACGACATTACCGAGCAAAAGCAAGCCGAGCAAGAACTAGCGCGATCGCTCTCTCTGCTGCAAGCCACCTTGGAATCTACCGCAGATGGCATTTTGGTCGTAGACCGAGACGAGAATATGGTGATTTGGAATGGCAAGTTTGCCGAAATGTGGCACGCTCCTGACCCCATTCTGTCTGCCCGGAGCGATCGCCAGTTTGTCGCCTACGCTCAGACTCGCGTTAAAGATCCAACCAACTTCCTAGCTCAGGTGTACAACTCTTACGAGTATCCAGATACAGCTAGCTGCCATGTGATTGAGCTAAACGATGGCAGAAGCTTTGAGCGTTATGCACAGCCGCAAAAGATTGCTGGTGAAACGGTCGGTACAGTTATTAACTACCGAGACATCACTCAACGCCAGCAAGCAGAATCAGCATTGCAACAGCAAATCTATCGAGCTGATCTGCTCAAACAAATTACTCAAGAAATTCGCCAAAGCTTAAACTCACAAGATATTTTTCGGACCACAGCCACTCAGGTAGGCCAAGCTTTTGGGGCAAATCGCTGTGTGATTCGTGCTTACTTAGCAGGGGCAACTCCCCAACTGCCTTGCGTCGCTGAATATTTAGAACCAGGCTATGCCTCGACCCAAATCGTCAAAGTGCCTCTGGTCAGCCAAGCTTATGCGGAAAAGCTGCTAGCTCAAGACCAAGCGATCGCTGTACCGAATGTTTATGTCAGCCATCTCTTTCAAGCGGCTGTTGCTAACTGTGCTCAGGTCAATCTCCAGTCGATTTTAGCTATTCGCACTTCTTATCAAGGAGCCCCCAACGGCACCATTGCGCTCCATCAATGTGATCAGTTTCGCCAGTGGGCACCCGATGAAATTGAACTCCTAGAAGCCGTAGCCACCCAAGTCGGGATTGCCTTAGCGCAAGCTGCCTTACTGGAGCAAGAAACTCTGCAACGAGAACGGCTAACTCAACAAAACTTGGCTCTAGAACAAGCGCGGCGGGCTGCCGAAGCTGCCAACCAAGCTAAGAGTGAGTTTTTGGCCACCATGAGCCACGAAATTCGCACGCCCATGAATGCTGTGATTGGCATGACTGAGTTGTTGTTAGACACACCGCTAAATTCTCAGCAGCGGGACTTTGCGACCACGATTTGTAGCAGTAGTGAAACCTTGCTCACGCTGATCAACGACATCTTAGACTTTTCCAAAATTGAGTCAGGCAAGCTGGAACTAGAGCAACACCCGTTTGAGTTGCAAGCTTGCGTAGAGGAATCGTTGGATCTTTTGGCATCTCAGGCTGTGGAGAAGGGCTTGGAGTTGACTTATCTGATTCAGCCAGAAACACCAAGCCAAATTATGGGAGATGTGACTCGCGTGCGTCAGATTTTGGTGAATCTGCTGAGCAACGCCATCAAATTTACTCAAACGGGGACGATCGAGTTATTAGTCACGGCTCGAAAGATGCAGAGGCAGGCAGGCAATAAATTTCTGATCTCTGGCGATCGCTTAGAGGCAAGAAGAGAGAGCAGAAATTTATTGCCTGAACTCGCCTCCAACTCATTTTACGAAGTGCAATTCTCGGTCAAGGATACAGGCATCGGCATTCCAGCGCAGCGGATGCACCGTTTGTTTCAGGCTTTTAGTCAAATCGATTCCTCCACTACCCGCCAATATGGTGGCACTGGTTTAGGTCTAGCCATTAGCGATCGCCTCAGCCAAATGATGGGAGGCTGCATGTGGGTGGAGAGCCAAGGCCAGGTGGCAGGTAATCCCTCTCCTTCTTGGCTGTCTGTTCACGCATCTAAGGCGGGTTCAGGCTCTACCTTTTACTTCACCATCCTGGCGCAAGTCGTTGCTTTCACAGCAGCGCTGAACGAGCCTGATTCTACATCTCCATTAGCGAGCCGATTCGCTGGGAAACGGCTGTTAATTGTGGATGATCACGTGGTTAACTGCGCTTTGGTCGTGGGGCAAGCTCAAGCTTGGGGGATGACAGTACGAACTGCAGCATCAGGGGACGCAGCGCTCACACGGCTACATCAAGGTGAGCAGTTTGATCTGGTGCTACTAGATGTTCAGTTGCCAGAGATGCAAAATTTAGCCTTGTTTAAGGCAATTCGGCAGCAGCCCGGATGTCGGCAGTTGCCGATCGCCTTCCTCGCACCAATGGGATGGTCCATAGCTAGCCCGGAAGTAAATGCTGCACCTTCGACCGTGTTGCTGTCCAAACCAATCAAACAAGCCCAGCTGTATGAAGTAGTCACCAAACTTCTAAGCGAACCAGTGCTGCCTCAAACCGTTGCTTCCATGAATCTAGCTACTTCGGATATCTCACCAGAATTACCTCAATTGCGGATTTTGCTCGCGGAGGACCACACCGTGAATCAGAAGGTGGCCTTGCTGCTGCTGAAGCGCTTAGGCTACACAGCCGACATCGCCGCAAATGGTTTGGAGGTGCTAGAGGCATTGCGTCGTCAGGCTTATGATGTGATCCTAATGGATATCCAAATGCCTCAGATGGATGGGTTGGAGACAACTCGTTGCATTTGTCAGGAATGGTTGCCTCATCAACGTCCTCGGATCATTGCAGTGACTGCCAATGCGATACAGGGCGATCGCGAGATGTGCTTAGAGGTAGGAATGGACGACTACATCAGCAAGCCAATCAAAGTTGAGGAATTGTCTACTGCTTTGCTGAGATGTGAGCTGAAGATGAGTCCCAGCGATCGCCCGCCCCAGATAAACCAAGTAGAACATAATTCTGCGGCTGTTGATGCTCAAGTCATGCAGTCTTTCCGCAAGATGGTAGGTGAGGATGCAGGGGGCATCTTGGTGGAACTTATTGGTAGCTATCTCCAAGAAACTCCCAAGCTGATCCAAAGCATGCAGCTAGCAAGCGTCCAGGGTGATCTAGCGTTGTTGCGTTTACTGACTCACACTCTAAAATCAAGTAGCGCTACCCTAGGAGCTATCAGGCTTGCTGCCTTGTGTAAAGAGCTGGAAAGCAACTGTCAGGAGATGGCATCGATGAATTGGGTCGCCCAGGTCGCTTTAGTAGAGAAGGAGTTCACCGAGGTTAAAGCAGCCCTAGAACTGGAGCGGCAACGGTGTCTGATATAAGCACGATCTTGGATCAGCGAGACTCTCCATTGGTGCTAGTCGTGGATGACGATGTCTTCATGCGGCTACAGTTACGTCGAGCGATGGAGCAAGAAGGCTACCAGGTCGTAGAAGCCCCAAACGGAGAGCAAGGGCTAGAAGACTACAAACATCTGCATCCTGATATCGTCCTCTTGGATGCACTCATGCCGATCATGGACGGTTTTACCTTTTGCGCCAAGCTGCAAGCTCTTCCTAGCGGCGATCGCACTCCGATTTTGATGATTACCGGATTAGAAGATGAAGAATCAGTCGCCCAAGCTTTTGCCGCCGGAGCTACTGACTACGTCACCAAGCCGATCCATTGGGCCGTGTTGCGTCAAAGGGTGAAGCGCTTAATTCAACAAAGCCAACTGCATCGCCAGCTAGAATCAGCCAATCAGGTACTACAGCGTCTGGCCTTAGTAGATGGGCTAACTCAACTAGCGAACCGTCGCTGCTTCGATCAGCACCTCTATCAATCCTGGCAACGTCTGGCTAGAGAGCGGGTGGCCCTCACCTTGATTTTGTGTGACATTGACTGCTTCAAAGCCTACAACGATACCTATGGCCATCAAGCGGGAGATGACTGCTTGCAGCAAATTGCTAAAACCATTAGTAGTTGTGCCAGGCGTCCTGCTGACCTCGCAGCTCGCTATGGCGGCGAAGAATTTGCTTTGATTTTGCCTTCTACGGAATCTAGGGGCGGGGTTAAAGTCGCCCAGGATATTCAATACAAAGTCAAAGTGCTCCAACTTCCCCACAATAGTTCTCAAGCCAGTCATTGCGTGACGCTCAGCTTAGGCATTGCAACAGTTGTGCCCCAATTTGATTCAAATCCCTCAGCCTTAGTTACCCTGGCCGATAAAGCGCTGTATCAAGCGAAGGCCGCAGGACGAAATCAATACTGCACTTTCCAAACAAGCCTCTACTAAGCTTGAGGTGACTACTATTGGTGATGAACCATTTGTGATCAACCCGTTTGGTCAGCGATCGCCCAGAAAAAATATTTCTTCGGAAAGAAGATTTGATAGCTAGGATTCGCTATTAATAGCGGTGTTGTCTGCAAGATACACAGCGTGGGTAGTGTCCCTCATCGGAGCGATCGCCGTTATAAAACATTTTTTAATTCCATCCCCCCGGAGGGGATGTTAGCCTAGGGAGACTAGGACGTGCTTGAAGTAGAGCTTTTAAGCCGCTGCTGATGCGTCAGTGATCAACTAAAGTGCAAGGTCGAGGAACAAATAGTGGTTGCAACTCCCGAAAAACAGCAACAGCAAACTCCAACTTCATCTGTCCCGCAAGATCGAGTTGCTGTCTTGTTGATGGGTTATGGCGAAGTCGAAAGCTACGAAGATTTTGCGAACTACAACGAGCAAGCTCTTAACTTACTCACCGCTAAGTTCGCCCCAGTTCCCACTTGGATTTATCCTCCCCTGGCCAAACTACTTGCAGTTTTTGATCTGCACGAGTGGGGACACCAGCACGACAACTTTATTTCGCCGCACAATGCCATTTTTGAGCAGCAGCGAGCTGGGATTGAAAAAAACTTACAAGCAAGATGGGGCGATCGCGTCCAAGTTTTCAAAGCCTTTAACTTCTGTGCGCCATTTTTGCCAGAACAGGTGTTAGCCGAGATTAAAACTCAAGGCTTCGACAAAATTCTGATTTACCCGCTGCTCGTTGTCGATTCCATCTTCACCAGCGGCATTGCTGTGGAGCAAGTGAATAACGCCCTCACCAAGTTAGTAGATAGCACTGAGCATTGGGTCAAGGGTCAGCGCTATATTCCCTCCTTCTACAGCGAACCGGAATATATTGATCTGCTGGCTAATTTGGTCGAGGACAAAATCAAAGCGGATTTGGCTGTAGCTCATCTCCCCTCCCAAACGGGCATCATTTTGATGAACCACGGCTGCCCGCACAAAGCCAAGGGCTTCACCTCTGGGATTGAAGAAAGCGAAGCACTTTACAACCGAGTTCGTGAGAAGTTGATTTATCGTTACCCCCTCATTTCTCCGGGGTGGTTAAATCATCAAACTCCTTTGATTGAGTGGACGCAGCCTAATGCCGAACTAGCTGCCAAAAACTTGATGGATTTAGGGGCAACCGCTTTAGTCTTTATGCCGATTGGCTTTGCGACTGAAAACCATGAAACTCTTTTGGACGTAGACCACATCATTCACGGTCTCCGTCGCCGCCGACCTGACGTGACCTATGTGCAGATGGAATGTGTCAATGCCCAGCCTGAGTTTTTGCAGATGGCAGCAGATTGGGCTAATCCCCAAATCGAAGCGTTGTTGGCAGAGCAGGCTCTGGTAGTAAACCCAAGTCTAGCCAAGGCTCAGGCGCAACATACCCATGATCACCATCATCATGGCCATCACGATCACTCTCATGGCAACGAGCATCATCACGATCACGGACACCATCACTAGAAAACAAGTGCGGCAAGATCTCTAGCGATCGCTGCCAAAAAGTCTATTGATAACAAGAAAGGGGGTACGAACCCCCTTTCTGCTGTGATCTTAGTTGGAAAGATTTGCCAAAGCTAATGAGGCAACTTTTAAGAACGGGTGCTAGTTGCGGTACCTTCTTTGTTGCCATTATTCGTGCTGTCAGTATTAGTGCTGCCAGTAGTTAAAACACCTGCTTGAGCTACGAGCACGTCCTGAGCAGAAGCCACAGAGACGCCGCGCAGCTTACAAGTGTTCTCGACTAAGCTGCGAGCGAATTGGTCGAAACGTTCAGATAGTTTTTCGTCTCGTAGTTGACCGTTTGGGTCAAAGGCACTCCAAGCTTGTCCGATCGCAACTTGTTCTGGAATTACCCAAGCGTGGACCCAACGCATGATGACGCGCAAGTCATTTAGGGCGTTGCTGTTAGACTGGCCGCCGAGCACACTAATTAATCCAGTCACTTTGTCAGAGAGCTGCTCAAAGCTCAGCAAGTCCAAAGCATTTTTGAGCACACCGCTGAGGCTGCCGTGATACTCCGGTGTGGACAAGATCATGCCATCTGCTTGCTTAACGGTTTGGCGCAACCGAGCTACGTCTGGGTAGTCCAAATACTCGTCTTGTCCCCCACGGCAAAAAGGCAGGTTCAAGCTGCGGAGGTCGATGACTTCTACTTCGGCACCGAGCGATCGCAATCGCTCTGCTGCCACATGCAGTGCTTGGTAGCTATGAGCATCAGCGCGTAGACTACCACCAATCCCAACAAATCTAACCATAGGTCTAGCCCTCCTAAAGAAATTCCGTGCAAGCTTGAAATAACTGCTAAAGCTTCAGCCGGAAACCAAGTCTGAATGAAACGCACAGATTTGGTGAGCTGAGAATTGGCTCGAAAAGTAACCTAAAAATGTCTTATTGAAAAACGGAGTCATTACGACTACAATTAGCTTAACTAAGAAAGTTACATTTTGTCAAATTTATATGTTTTCCTTAGGGGAAATTAGAGATCAGCTTTCTTGAGGATGGTTGCGACAGATAGCTATCAACTAGATCAAGACCTGAATCAACAGAGTTATTACTCAAAGTCCTGAAGTCCAGGATTAGGAAAGTTAAACTAGATAAGAGATTTCCTAACTTCTACTGTCAAGCTGAGTTTTGCAGCTACTCAGAGGAGTTAGGTTCAGGCGGGAGGCAAAAGGCAATCCAGTATGAAAAGTTTCCGCAAGGCACTGACAAATAATCGCTTGATGAGGAGTTCTGCCGTTACTGGGGCAATCACAGCCAGTTGGTTTTTACTCCAAACTGCGTTGTTAACGACCCCAGGGCTAGCTCAAGCAGGCCGCAACTCCCTCACTTATGGTGAGCTCTTGCGGAAAATTGATGCAGGTCAAGTATCACGGGTTGAGGTTGATCCAACCCAAAATGTTGCGAGAGTCCGGTTGGCAGGAGAGAAAAAGACGGACGCGATGCAGGAAGTACCTCTGCTGGAGCAGAATCCTGAGTTGATTGAGCGCATCCGGGCCAATGATGTAGATTTTGAGGTTCAACCATCTCCTGATAACAGTACAGCCGTTGGCTTGCTAGCAAATCTGCTGTTGATTTTTCTCTTGATTGCGGGTTTGTTGATTATTCTGCGGCGATCGACTAACGCCCCAGGTCAGGCGATGAACTTTGGCAAGTCGCGGGCTCGGTTTCAAATGGAAGCCAAAACAGGCGTCATGTTCGATGACGTGGCTGGGATTGAGGAAGCTAAAGAAGAACTGCAAGAAGTTGTGACTTTCCTCAAGAAGCCAGAACGCTTTACCGCTATTGGAGCGCGCATCCCTAAAGGGGTGTTGCTAGTGGGTCCTCCAGGCACGGGTAAAACTCTGTTGGCTAAGGCGATCGCAGGGGAAGCGGGTGTACCTTTCTTCAGCATCTCTGGCTCTGAGTTTGTCGAGATGTTTGTGGGTGTCGGCGCTTCTCGCGTCCGTGACCTGTTCAAGAAAGCGAAAGAAAGTGCGCCTTGCATCATCTTCATTGATGAGATTGATGCGGTGGGTCGGCAACGAGGGGCAGGCATTGGTGGTGGGAATGATGAGCGGGAGCAAACCCTCAACCAGTTACTCACCGAGATGGATGGCTTCGAAGGCAACAATGGCATCATCATTATTGCGGCAACTAACCGTCCTGATGTCTTGGATTCTGCGCTGTTGCGTCCCGGTCGCTTCGACCGCCAAATTACAGTAGACTTGCCTAGCTACAAAGGTCGCTTGGGGATTCTAGAAGTTCATGCTCGCAATAAGAAGCTAGCGCCAGACATCTCTTTGGATGCGATCGCCCAAAGAACGCCTGGTTTTTCAGGCGCTGATCTAGCCAACTTATTGAACGAAGCCGCTATCTTGACCGCCCGACGGCGCAAAGACGCAGTTACACCTCTAGAAGTCGATGATGCGATCGATCGCGTCACCATTGGCTTAACTCTCACCCCGTTACTTGACAGCAAGAAGAAGCGCCTGATTGCCTATCACGAAGTGGGTCACGCCCTCCTGATGACGCTGCTAGAGAAAACTGACCCTCTAGACAAAGTGACGATTATCCCTCGCTCTGGTGGGATTGGTGGATTCGCCAAACCTCTACCCAACGAGGAAACCATTGATGATGGTTTGTACAGCCGCGCTTGGTTGCTCGATCGGATCACCGTTTTCTTGGGTGGCCGTGCAGCGGAAGAAGAAGTGTTTGGCTATCACGAGGTGACAAAAGGTGCTTCGGGAGATATCCGAGCCGTGGCTGACTACGCACGAGAAATGGTGACTCGCTACGGTATGTCTGACTTAGGGCCATTTGCGCTTGAAAGCCAAAGCAGCGAAGTGTTCCTGGGGCGAGATCTGATGAATCGTTCAACTGAATACTCTGAGGAAGTTGCTACTAAAATCGATCACCAAGTCCGAGCGATTGTCTTCCAGTGCCATGAGAGAGCCCGTACCTTGCTGAGGGAAAATCGGGCTTTGATGGATCGACTGGTGGATACGTTACTAGATCAAGAAACGGTTGAAGGCGATCAATTCCGCCAGATTGTGGCTGAATACACCCAAGTGCCTAGCAAGCATCAGCCAGCGGCTCCTAGCGAAGTCAGCAGCATCTAGCTGGTAATACTTGTTACGCGAGCATCTTGCTCGTGCAAACAGGCTACCACCTGTTTTCGCCCCAAAATTGAGCCATAAAAAAGAGAGAACAGATTTTAAGGCTGTTCTCTCTTTAGTTTTGTCTGCCTTAATTCAGAACCTTTAGTTGGGGCGGCTAGAAACTGAGTGACCAGCTCTTTGCTGAGCATACATGGCTCGTAACACTAAAGCTGGATCAACCCACTGCCCAGAATACTTCATCCCCCAGTGGAGATGGGGGCCAGTGGTACGGCCTGTCATACCTACTCGACCGATGCGGGTTCCGGCAACTAGCTGTTGGCCTTCGCGCATCTGAATGCCACCTTCGCGATCGACTAAGTAACGACCTCCATTAGCCGTTTCTACATGACCTTGCATATGGCAATAAATGTGCTCCCACTCGCCCGACTGAACGACCACTGAAGTACCGCAAGCGCTGTCATCAGACACTTCCACCACGGTACCGTTCCACCAACTCCGAATGTAGCTACCTTCGGGGGCAGCCAAATCTAGGCCGTGGTGAAATTCCTGGCTATAACCGCTAGGAGATTGGCGATAGCCAAAGGCAGAGGTATAAGCTTGAAAATTTTCAACTGGGAAAGAAGCGCCTTGCCAAGTGCTTCCTGTCGCTACTTGATTGGTTGCAACTTCTTGCGCTCTAGCTGTTTCTTGGGGCCAATCAGAGGCAACGAAGCCTGCTAAACCCAAACCTGCAATCAGTAGGGCTTGTCCAATTCGAATCATAGTTTTGGGTTTTAGGAGCGATGTGGATGCTTGCTGCTTACTCCTCAACTGCTCAGCGGACTTACAATTGCGTTTCTCCATACAGCGTCCTTTACGGATGACGAAATATTTCTAAGGTCTCAATCAGGGGGGCAGGATTGAGTCTGCTGTAGCTCAAGCACTCAGATTATGTACGTCGATACACCCGTTTAAGTTCCTCAAGCGATCGCTGCCAGATCATCCTAGATCAGGAGTTGCTAGCTCAGAACCATTTTGTAGCCAGAAGCACGAATGGCTATCAATGCCACTAGCGCTTCCGGAGTATATTACCCTAGGCTGCTGGCAAATCTATCAGGTATTTATGTCAATTCGTCACAGAGCTGCCGAATCAGTGTGATTTCAGCTTTATATCTGTTACAACTTTTTACAGTCCATTAAATTTTACAAACTGCTGCCGTAGCCATGCAGATTAATATTTTTCCTATACCGCTAGTACTCGATACGACGGCGATCGCAGGGGCGAGTTTGTGGTCCCTAGGCTTATATTTAGGATTCTCATCCGTGAGCCAATGGGTGACGGAGCAAATCAATCGCTGGTTTAACTTTGCCGAGCGATCGCTCTACACGTCAGAAGCCGAGTTTGAGCGGACTCGCAAAGCCCGAGAAGCCCAAAATGCTTTCTATGCCTCGGTCTTTAGCATCGTGCCGTTCCTAGGAGCAGGAGCGCTGTGCAACTACGGAGTGGAAATTAGTCTAGGTAAAAGCTGGGCTATCAGTTTAGGAATTTTGACTTGTATAGGCTGTGCTGTGTACGAACTAGGCCGCCGAGATGGGCAGGCAGCAGGGAAGTGAGAGAGGTGAGGAGTTAGGAGTAAGGGGAGAGGAGTTAGGAGTTAGGAGACGAGTTGAGACCTAGTTCCTCAACGACAATTTGACTGAGTTTTGTGGCGGCTCCGGGTTGGCCTCGGACGCTACGGAGGCGATCGCGGATTTGTTGTAATTGCTCAGGATGCTCTAACCAATCTAGAGCTAAGTCTGCAATTTCTTGCGGCTGCACAATTCCCACTTTTTCTGGCACGATTTGTTCCTGCGCCCAGATGTTGGGCCAAGCTAACAGCCGAGGTTTGCGGAGAAACCACCAATTGATCAGTTTGGCGAAACTGCTGCCAACCCCAGGCAAGTTAACCAGTAAGCCAGGGATACCACCCCAAGCCCGCATGGCATCTGCTTGCTGCATGGGAATTAGCACAATCATGGGAACGGCCAAAGAACCCAACTCGGCAGTGTTCGCACCGACTGTAGTCAGGCAAAGCTGGCATTGGGAGAGTAGGTCGTAGGCAGGGAAATCAGTCCGCAGTTCTACTTGAACTCCTGCTGTGGTTTTCAAATAAGACTGTTGGCCTGCTTCCGGCACCACTAAGTGCGCCGCTACACCACCAAATAATTGGGAAATCGGATTTTTCTCAGGATCAGCGAATCGGGCTAGGGTTTGCAGACTGAGGGTAGGGGCCACTGGAATAACGAAGCGAGTTTGGGGCCGAATCGTGTGAATGCGCTCTGCGATCGCCAACGTTAATGGGACGCCTTGAGCTAACTTAGCTGGCTTCGACCCTGGTAATAAGCCGATCAGTTCTGTGCTTTTCCCTGTGCTTGCATCTGTTAGATGGCTCTTGGGTCGCTCAAAGGTGCCTGCCTCTGCCATTAAGTCACCCACGACGGTAAATTTGTGGGCTTGAGCGGGGGGAGCTTGAGCAGCAATTTCCGGTTTCATGACTCCAAAGCGATCGATCCAGCGCAGCCAACGAGCATCCCACTCGGCGTAGACCACGGTTCGGTACCCCAACCGCTTACCGATTACCACGGGAAAAAACTGGTCGCCACCCAGAAACAACACCACACCGCGATCGCGCCATTCCCAAGCGTCTACAGTTTTACCAGACAGCAAAAACGCAGCGAAATGCTCAGCCGCCTGGACTCGGTCAACTTCTGGGTAGCTCTGCGCGATCGCCGCTTCTTGACCGCTAGCATTGGGGCAAGGAGATAAAACAACCGAAATTCGCACTTGGGCGCGATCGTCTCCTAGTTGCGCTCTTAATGCCTTGACGACAGGTTTTACCCAGGTAGCTAGCTCTCCGGGGCCATTGGAGAGAATCAAAATATCAACAGCAGACACTAATTTGCTTCTCCTGCCCTTAATGCTTGGTCAGCTTGCGTCAAAATTGCTCCTCCTAGGATAAATTTTTCCTAGAGCGACTTTGATCACTCTATTGAATTCACCTACGGCTGTGGATGCGATCGCTCAGCTTCAGGTCAATTTCAATTTAATCCATTCCGTTCGTACTTCTTTGTGCATGTCTAGATAGGGAGCGTAAGCCATGACAGACCTAATCACTGCATCTAAACGGGGAGACATTGCCCAAGTAGAAACCTTACTGGCTCAAAAAGCAGACGTGAATGCTCAGGATGAGGAAAGCTCAACAGCTTTAATCGCAGCGGCAGAAGCAGGGCATTCAGATGTCGTTGCCGCTCTGCTGAACCAAGGCGCAGCAGTCAACGCTCTAGACCGAGATGGCTGGTCTGCCTTAATGGGTGCGGCTGCGGCTGGGCACCTCTTGATTGTTCAATTGCTGCTCAATAAAGGTGCAGAAGTCAACGCTAAAACCAGTTTTGGTTTGACGGCGTTAATGAGCGCTGCTGCTAAAGGCCATCTGGAAGTTGTGAAAACTTTGTTGGCCAGTGGTGCTGATATTGATGCCAGAGATAACCATAATTGGACTGCTTTTGTTTGGGCAGCGGAGGAAAAGCAGACTGAGGTGATGGAGCTGCTAAAGCAAGCCCGTCAAGGTTCCTAGCACTGCCATAAACTAAATAACTATTTAAATAAGCGGTAGTTCGACTAAATTTTAGTCAAACTGTGCAAATCAGTTTTTTCCTTCCTGCATCCGGTTAATCAACACAGAAATCAAGAGCTTTAAGAGCCAAGTAATTAATGAATTAAATGGAGATCTCCTAGTTCATTAATTACTTAAAGCCGTGCCAAAAATAAATCATTCAAGCAAATTCAACAATTAAAAAATTACGAAGCTATTATTTATTTCGAGAAACAGTTATTGCTAACCTAGGCAACTTGAGCAACGCATTCCCCTCCTGTAGAGGTTTTGCTACTTTGGTGCGATCGCTCAATAAAACTTTGTAGGATAAAAATTAAGAAATATTAAAAATACGTGAGTGCTTGCACTTGCCTACTGTAAATAAATGTAAAGAAAGTTCTCAGTTTTTTTATCAAATTGTGTCAGTTAGTCGTCAAACTGCTCACTTGGTAAGGATTTTCTGGTAAAAACACTCATGGGCCACTAATTTGTCTCACCGTGCAAAACTTTGCCTCTATACCTAGCGCTGGTTTTGGCAAGGCATGTCTAAGATGAGGCACCTTTGGTGAAACAAGCCCAAGTTGTCCTGTGAGTGGCTGAAAGGCGAATGGGTAGAAAGCTGGAGTTATATCCTTCCCCAGCCGATCCCTAGTGATGCCAATAAGAGAACACGTATAACAAGGAGCCCAACCGCATGTTCACCCACGTCAAGCCCACCGTTCGACACATTGCGCCTGACAACATCCAAGGACGCTCTCTGATTAAGGTGGTCTATGTCGTGCTAGAGCCGCAGTACCAGAGTTCTCTCTCGGCAGCGGTTCGCTCTATTAACCAGAACAATCCCAATGTGGCAATCGAGATCAGCGGCTATTTGTTGGAAGAACTCCGCAGCCCTGAGAATCTTGAGGCGCTTGAGCAAGATGTCGCCAACGCCAATATTTTCATTGCGTCACTGATTTTTATTGAAGAGTTGGCAGAAAAAGTGGTTGCGGCAGTAGAACCGCACCGCGCTCGCCTGGATGTGGCCGTGGTATTCCCTTCCATGCCAGAGGTCATGCGCCTGAACAAAATGGGCACCTTCTCAATGGCGCAGTTGGGCCAGTCGAAGAGTGCGATCGCCCAGTTCATGCGAAAGCGCAAAGAAAAAGCTGGTTCTGGTTTCCAAGACGGCATGCTGAAGCTGCTGCAAACCCTGCCCAAGGTGCTGAAGTACCTGCCAATGGACAAGGCGCAAGATGCCCGCAACTTCATGCTCAGCTTCCAATACTGGCTCGGCGGCTCTCAGGAAAACCTAGAAAACTTCCTGCTGATGCTGAGCGATAAATACGTCGCCAAGCGAGTGGGTCAGCAGAGCTTCGCGCCTTTGCAATACCGCGATCCCGTCACCTACCCTGATATGGGCATCTGGCATCCCCTCGCCCCTGCCATGTACGAGGATGTCAAAGAATACTTCAATTGGTACAACAGCCGCACCGACATTTCTGCCGACCTCAAAGATCCATTGGCTCCTTGTGTAGGTTTGGTGCTGCAACGGACACACCTAGTGACAGGCGACGATGCTCACTATGTGGCAATGGTGCAAGAACTGGAGTGCATGGGCGCACGAGTAATCCCTGTGTTCGCAGGCGGTCTGGATTTCTCCAAGCCCATCGATGCTTACTTCCAAGACCCGATCGCCAAAACTACGATCGTTGATACTGTCGTTTCTTTAACTGGATTTGCTCTAGTCGGCGGCCCTGCCCGACAAGACCATCCTAAAGCGATCGAGTCTCTGAAGCGCTTGAACCGCCCCTACATGGTGGCGCTACCGTTAGTGTTTCAAACCACCGAAGAATGGCAAGACAGCGACCTCGGTCTGCACCCAATTCAAGTGGCGCTACAAATTGCCATCCCAGAACTCGATGGCGCGATCGAGCCGATTATTCTCTCGGGTCGCGATGGTGCGACAGGTAAGGCGATCGCGCTGCAAGACCGAATTGAAGCGGTAGCTCAGCGGGCTATGAAGTGGGCTAGCCTCCGCCGCAAACCCAAAGTAGACAAAAAACTAGCAATTACCGTTTTCAGCTTCCCACCCGATAAAGGTAACGTCGGTACTGCCGCTTACCTAGATGTCTTCGGCTCCATCTACAAAGTGCTGGAAGCCATGAAGCAAAACGGTTACGACGTACCAGAACTACCTGAGTCGCCAGAAGCCCTGATGCTAGAGGTGATTCATGATGCTCAAGCTCAGTACAACAGCCCCGAACTCAACATCGCCTACAAGATGTCGGTGCCTGAGTACGAGGAGCTAACTCCTTACCACGAGCGCTTACATGAGTCTTGGGGACCTGCACCCGGACACCTCAACACCGATGGTCAAAACTTGCTGATCTACGGCAAGCACTTTGGCAATGTGTTTATTGGGGTACAACCAACCTTTGGCTACGAAGGTGACCCGATGCGGTTGCTGTTCTCCCGCTCTGCTAGCCCTCACCATGGCTTTGCGGCTTACTACACCTACCTAGAGCAGATCTGGAAAGCCGATGCAGTCCTGCACTTCGGTACCCACGGTTCCCTGGAGTTTATGCCAGGTAAACAGATGGGGATGTCGGGTGAGTGCTACCCCGATAACTTAATCGGCACCATCCCTAACCTCTACTACTACGCGGCTAACAACCCTTCGGAAGCCACGATCGCTAAGCGCCGATCCTACGCCGAAACGATCTCTTACCTCACACCTCCTGCCGAAAATGCGGGCCTCTACAAAGGGTTGAAAGAGCTAAGCGAACTGATTGCTTCTTACCAAACCCTGAAAGATAGCGGTCGCGGCGTCCCTATCGTCAACACGATTATGGACAAGTGCCGGATCGTCAATCTGGACAAAGATATTGCCCTGCCCGATCAAGATGCCAAAGATATGACGGCAGACGAGCGGGATAACATTGTGGGCCTGGTCTACCGCAAGCTGATGGAGATCGAATCGCGCTTGCTGCCCTGTGGCCTGCATGTGATTGGTAAGCCTCCCACTGCGGAAGAAGCGACCGCCACTTTGGTCAATATCGCCGGACTCGATCGCCCTGAGGAAGAAGTCAAGAGCTTACTGCGGATCATTGCGGAAAGCATTGGTCGCGACATTGACGACATCTATAAGAACAGCGATCGCGGTCTGCTCGAAGATGTGCAACTACTCCAAGACATCACCCTGGCTTGCCGTGCTGCTGTCGCCGCCTTAGTGAAAGAGCAAACCGATGCTGATGGTCGAGTTTCCAAAGTTTCGGTGCTCAACTTCTTCAACATGGGCCGTAAAGAACCTTGGATTGAAGCCTTGCAGCAAGCAGGTTATCCCAAGGTCAACACTGACGATATTAAGCCCCTGTTCGAGTACCTAGAATTCTGCCTCAAGCAAATTGTGGCAGATAACGAACTCGGTGCTTTGCTCAAAGCTCTCGAAGGTGAATACGTCCTTCCTGGCCCCGGTGGTGATCCCATTCGTAACCCGGATGTACTACCCACAGGCAAGAATATTCACGCCCTTGATCCCCAATCCATTCCCACAACAGCAGCAGTACAAGCCGCTCAAATTGTGGTCGATCGTCTGTTGGATCGGCAACGAGCGGAAAACGGCGGACAGTGGCCCGAAACTGTATCCTTCGTGCTCTGGGGAACAGACAACATCAAGACTTACGGTGAATCCTTGGCGCAGGTCATGCTGTTGGTAGGGGTACGGCCTGTCGCTGATGCTCTGGGACGGGTCAACAAGCTAGAGATGATTCCTCTAGAAGAACTCGGTCGTCCTCGAGTAGATGTGGTCGTGAATTGTTCTGGGGTGTTCCGTGACTTGTTCATCAACCAAATGAACCTGCTCGATCGCGCCATTAAGATGGCTGCCGAAGCGGATGAACCTCTAGAGATGAACTTTGTTCGCAAGCACGCCATGAAGCAAGCCGAAGACATGGGCATCAACCTGCGTCAAGCAGCGACTCGTGTGTTCTCGAATGCTTCTGGCTCTTACGCAGCCAACGTCAACTTGGCTGTGGAGAACAGCACCTGGGAAGCTGAATCCGAACTTCAAGACATGTACTTGGCCCGCAAGTCCTTTGCCTTCAACTCCGATAATCCGGGGATGATGGAGCAAGACCGCAGCTTGTTTGAGTCAGCCTTGAAAACGGTGGATGTCACCTTCCAAAATCTGGACTCCTCTGAGATCTCTCTCACAGATGTGTCCCACTACTTTGACTCCGATCCCACCAAAGTTGTGGCGCGGCTCCGGGGCGATGGCACAGCACCTGCTTCCTTTATTGCAGATACCACCACTGCTAACGCTCAAGTGCGGACTCTCTCAGAAACCGTGCGCTTGGATGCTCGCACTAAGATGCTGAACCCCAAGTGGTACGAAGGGATGCTCAGCCACGGTTACGAAGGCGTGCGGGAACTCTCCAAGCGCTTGGTAAACACGATGGGTTGGTCGGCGACCGCTGGTGCAGTGGACAACTGGATCTACGAAGATACCAATGCCACGTTCATCCAAGACGAAGAAATGCGGAAGCGCTTGCTGAATCTCAACCCCCATTCGTTCCGCAAGATGGTTTCCACACTGCTGGAAGTCAACGGTCGCGGCTATTGGGAAACCAGCGAAGAAAACCTCGATATGCTCCGCGAACTGTATCAAGAAGTGGAAGACCGCATTGAAGGAGTTGAATAGCTAGCAAGCTGTTGAGTCTTTAAGTGCATCAAATAACTAGTAAAACTGAATGAGTTAATCAGGACGGGGGAGGCTTGCAAATAGTCTCCCCTTTTTCGTAGGGGGCTGTGAGCGATAGCATCATGCACCGCCTCTCAATTAATTCGCTATTTCTGGTGATTCGTGCGTTACAGCTGCGCCTAGCACACGCTACCGCGTTACTCTTGGGTTATGTAGGTCGTTTCTCCTCAGCGATCGCGCCATGACTAGCTTTACGGTTGACCTTGATTCTGTAATTGACCTGACTGATGAGCAGTTTTATCAGCTCTGTCAGAAAAATTGTGATTTGAAGTTTGAAAGATCTGCGTCTGGGGAATTGATCATCATGGCACCCACGGCAGGGGATACAGGAAGAAGCAACTTTGAAATTGCGGTTGAATTGGGCATCTGGAATCGACAAACAAAATTAGGAGTGGCTTTTGATTCTTCCACTGGCTTCAAGTTACCGAACGGCGCTTAATCGTTCTCCTGATGTGGCTTGGATTCAGCAAGCGCGATGGAATGCTCTGACTCCTGAGCAAAAAGCAGGGTTTATTCCCTTCTGTCCAGACTTTGTGATTGAGTTGGTATCGCCCAGCGATCGCTTGACCACAGTACAAGAAAAAATGCAGGAATATCGAGAGAATGGAGTGCAGTTGGGTTGGTTGATCGATCGTAAATCTCAGCAAGTGGAAATTTACCGCCCCAATTGTGATGTGGAGATTCTCAAATCGCCTGTATCACTTTCAGGAGAAGGGATATTGCCTGGGTTTGTACTCAGTCTTGATTCTGTTTGGCAAAAGAGCGATCGCCCTCAATGCCTCTGCTGGACCACTTCCTAGTTGACCTTGACTTGAGCAGGTAGACGCTGCCAACCTGTGTCCTCATAGCCAAAGTTAAATAGATGGGGATGTAAAATCTCCGCCAGGATTTCTAGGGAATCTACTAATCGAGGCCCAGGACGGTTGAAATATTGATTGCCATCTGTAATGTAAACATTGCCTGCTTGCACTGCTCGTAACGTCGGCCACTCTGGATGTTTAGCTAAGGCGATCGCATCTTGATGAGTGCGTTCCAAGTCATAACCGCAAGGCATCAAAATTATCACCTCAGGGTCGGCAGCTACCAAGGCATCCCATTGCAACCAAGGCGAGTGCTGACCGACCACACCAAATAGGGACTGACCTCCGGCTAACTCAACCAACTCAGGTATCCAATTGCCTGCGGCCATCAACGGTTCGGCCCATTCAATACAAGCAACCGTGGGGCGATCGCTGAGAGCTTGTGTTTTGGTAGCACAAGCCTCTACTCTGGCTTGTAGTTGAGTCAGGCTAGATTGGCTCTCAATCCCCAAGGCGATCGCTACTCGTCGGATATCGTCCCAAATATCCTTTAACGTATTCGGTTGTAGCGAAATAATTTGTGGTTGAGTCTGGGTTAGCGTCGCCACAGCTTGCTCAACATCGGCTAAATTGACAGCGCAGACTTCGCATTGAGCTTGGGTCAAAATATGAGTTGGCTTTAACTGCTCTAGAACCTCAGTTTTGACTCGATAAACACTGAGTGCGGATTGGAGCAAGTCAGTCACGCGCTCGTGAATTTCGGCGCTTGTACCTTCAGGGTTAAACTTAGGTTCTGTGCAAATGGGGCGGGTTCGAATTTCTGCCGGGTAGTCACACTCATGCGATCGCCCCACAATCTGGTGCGTCAAACCTAGCTGAGCCAAAATTTCTGTGGCACTCGGGATCAGAGAGACAATTCTTAGTTCCATATCAGCCATCAGGATTGACTCTAAACGCTGGTATCAACCATAACTCTAAATAGTTCATGCCGAAACGCGGTGAGTTTTGATCCTTAAATAACGCCAAACTTGTAAAAAGGCTGCTAGTTTCGAGAAGTAGGATGAGGATATTTTCACTAGTTTAAGGGATTGCTAGAAAGTTGCTCAGGACTTAATGTTGCAACATGGTTTCACCCAAAAGTTTGATTTTACTAACTTTCGATTGAATATGAGCGAGCGCAAACAATCTGAATGGCAGCAGACAGAGCGCGATTGTTTACTGAGTAATATAGCGTTGCGAATTCGGCGATCGCTGAGTTTAGATCAAATTTTGGCGACAACCGTTGTAGAAATTCGCCAATTCTTGCAAACTGATCGTCTTTTAATCTACCGCTTTGATTCGAATCAGAATGGAACTTTAGTGGCTGAGTCAGTATCTCCTGAATGGTCGTTGTACCCAGCAAGAAAAAGCCATTCGGTTTGGCAATCAAGCTCAGATTTAGATACAGAACTGAATCAAAACCAGATCATTAATGATACTGCTGAGAGCAATTATGCAGTTGAGTTTTTGCAATTGATGAACCAGTTGCAAGTTAAAGCAAAGCTAGTAGTGCCAATTTTTCAGGCTGATGCTGCCTTTGCCAATGAACCAGTAGAAGTAGATACTACCAGTACTGAACAATCATCTACTACTCAAACTGATGAACCAAATCAAGAGCAATCGTGGGGATTGTTAGTAGCCCAACAGTGTTCCGAAGCGCATTTTTGGCAACCTGATGAAGTGGAGTTTCTAGAGCAAGTAGCGACTCTAGTATCAATTGCAGTGCGACAGGCTGAATTGTTCAATCAACTGCAACAGCAAGCACAACGCGAACAACTGCTGAATCAGATTAACCGAGCCATTAATTCAACCCTTGATTCCGAGCAAATCTTAGATGAAATTACTCAGTGTATCGGTCGGTATTTTGCGGTCGATCGAGTGATTATCTTTCAGTTTCAGGCTAGTTTTATTCAAGTATTAAATGAGTGGCGAGTGAACCCTGAGATTGGATCAATGTTGAGCTTTCAGGCACCTGTATCTGTATGGCCTGATCTGCTAGATTTAGATTCCGAATTTCATCATCGACGTGTTTTTCATGCCCCTGATTACGCAGCAAGAAACGTCACTATACAGCGGGTTCAGCAGTATCACCTTTCTGTACTCAGTGCGCCTATTTTTATTCAGGATGCCTTGTTTGGTGGTATTGGTTTGCACACTACAAGTGATTACCGCCAATTCACCACAGATGAGATTTCGCTTCTAGAGAAAATTGCTGAACAAGCTGCGATCGCGCTTTGCAAAACCAAAAACTTAGTTCACTCTAAAACTCAAGAATTAGAAGTAGAGAAACAAATTTCTGAAGCAGTTAATCAAGCCAAGACTGAATTTTTAAGCACGATGAGTCATGAGCTTCGTACCCCTCTAAATGCAATTCTAGGATTATCTCAACTGCTACAAAAACAAATTTTTGGTTCCTTAAATGACAAACAGCAAGAATATATATCTTGCATTCATAGCAGTGGTGAACATCTCTTATCTCTGATTAATGACATCTTAGATTGCTCTAGGATTGAGGCAGGTTATGAAGAGTTAAGCCTAGCCCCTATTTCAATACCCGAACTTTGCCAGTATTGCCTAGGTACAGTTAAAGAGCAAGCGTTAGCGAAAGGGCTACAGCTAGTTAGCACAATTGACAGCCAAGCTAAGACCTGCGTTGCCGATGAACGGCGTTTAAAGCAAATGCTATTGAACCTGTTATCTAACGCTGTTAAGTTTACGTCTGTAGGTCAAGTTTCACTATCCGTCTGTAAGCAAACAGATGGTTTTATATTTACTATTGCTGATACAGGGATTGGTATTGACGAGGCAGAAATTCCTTTGTTGTTTCAACTCTTTTCTCAAGTAGATGGTGAGCTGAACCGACAATACGAAGGAACAGGTTTAGGTCTGGCTCTAACCCGTAAACTCGCCCGTCTTCACGGTGGCGATGTCACTGTTACTTCTACTTTAGGTTGCGGTAGCCAGTTCAGCCTCTATATACCAGACCTGTCGCTCACTAATCATGCAACTTCTTTTTCATCTTGACGTGCAGAATTCCTGCTTCTTCAAATACATCTCCAACCTGAGTAAAACCCAGTTTTTGATATAGATCTTTGACATAAAACTGAGCATGCAATTGTACTGTTTTAACTTTAGATTGGGTTAGAAATTTCAGTGCAGCCTCCATAATTCTGCGGCCAATCTTTTGTCCCCGGAATTTCGGTAAAACTGCTAGCCGTTCTATCTTGACTGTTTGCTCATCTAAATACCGTAGTCTGATAGTACCGATAGGCTGCCCATCTACAGAAGCCAAAATATGCTGGCTCTCTGGATCTAATCCATCAAAATCAAGTGCTGGATCAACTTTTTGTTCAACTTGAAAAACCAAGTATCGAATCGCTTGAATCGACACCTCTGCTTCGGTGTAAGTCACAATTGTCAGCTTCAGGTTTTCCATCAGTGATTAGCCAAAGCTTCGGATGATGGCTTAATCTACTCCTTCAAGGGGTGCAAATCCTTGACGTTGGATGTTTTCTGTAATTGCATAAGGTTCTAAGAATTGCAGTAGATAATCGGGGCCACCTGCTTTGGAGCCAACCCCAGAGAGCTTAAAACCGCCAAAGGGTTGACGAGCCACGATCGCGCCTGTAATGCCTCGGTTGATATACAAATTACCCACCTCAAACTCAGCCTGAGCTTGCTGAATGTGAGAAGGAGTGCGGGAGTAAAGACCGCCTGTGAGGGCAAATTGCGTGCCATTCGCGATCGCCAGAGCTTCCGCAAAATCCTTAGCCCGAATCACAGATAGCACAGGGCCAAAAATTTCTTCTTGAGCGATCGCGGCAGTGGGAGCGACTTCACTAAAAACGACAGGTCCGACAAAATACCCTGTGTCTGGAGTTGGCATTTCCAAAGCAACTTGGGCTTCAGATTTACCTTTTTCGATATAACTCTTGATGCGATCGCGAGCCGTGGCATCAATCACAGGACCGACTTGAGTACTCGGATGAGCTGCATCACCCACATTCAGCGATCGCGTTGCTTCTACTAGCCGAGCCACAAACCCTGTGTAGATTGGCTCCACTACAATGACTCGTGAGCAAGCAGAGCATTTTTGACCGCTATAGCCAAAGGCGGACTGCACAACCCCTTGCACAGCTTGGTCTAAATCAGCGCTCTCATCAATAATGATGGCATTTTTGCCACCCATCTCAGCGACCACGCGCTTGAGGTGTCTTTGTCCTGGTTGCAAAATGGCAGCATCCGCATAAATGCGGCAACCCACCTCCTGAGATCCAGTAAAGGTAATCATGTGGATATCGGGGTGTTTCACCATATAAGCGCCAACCGTTGATCCTTTGGCTGGCACATATTGAAAAACACCTTTAGGAATGCCCGCCTCCACCAAAATTTCGGTCAATTTGGCAATAATCACCGAGGAAACCTCAGCAGGCTTGAGCAGAGTGCAATTGCCTGCGACTAAAGCTGCTACAGCCATCCCGGTTGGAATTGCTAAGGGGAAATTCCAAGGAGAAATCACTAGCACAATACCTCTAGGTCGGTAGTGGTAGCGATTGGTTTCACCAGCTAAATCGTAACTATGCCCTGGTTCCAACCGCTCCATCTCATCCGCGTAGTAGCGGCAGAAATCGATCGCCTCGGAGACTTCACCATCTGCTTCCCGCAAGGGCTTGCCAACTTCCAGCACAATCCAAGCAGCTAGCTCGGCGCGGCGTTGGTTGAGCAAATCAGCAGCTTTGCGAAGAATATTAGCTCGTTGCTGAGCAGGAGTACGTTGCCAAGCTGGGAATGCTACCTTAGCTGCTGCGATCGCCTTATCTGCTTGAGCCTGACTCATTAAGCCAATGCGACCAATCACTTCTGTAGGGTTAGAAGGATTAACAGAATCTACCTGAGCTTCTGTCTGCTGATATTCGCCGTTAATTAGTGGCCAGTAGGTTTTGCCTAACTGCTGCTGCACCGTGGCGATCGCCTGCAAAGCAGGTTGCCGTTGAGCTAAATCAGCATAGTCGGTGTCAGGGACATTCTGAAAATGATCTTGACGAGTAGAAACCGGAAGTGAAGTGGTATCTGCTTGATCTGCTGCCGTCACTTGTGGAGGTGCCAAAAGTTCTGCGCTCGGTCGCTCTTCAAGATTTTGTCGCAGGAAGGAACTGTTGGCGGTATTTTCCAGCAGACGCCGAATTAGGTAAGACATCCCTGGAATCAGGTCACCATAAGGACAATAAACTCGTACTCGATATCCCTGCTCAACCAGAGCTTTGGCAAACTTATCCGCCATGCCGTAGAGCACCTGCAATTCAATGCGTCGCCGAGGAATCTTGAGAGTTTGGGCGATCGCGATTGCATAAGCCTGCGATCGAACATTGTGGCTCCCGATCGCTGCATAAAGATACTCGTGGTTTTCTAGCAGGATGCGCGTCAAGTTCTCAAAGTTAGCATCTGTAGAAGATTTGTCTTTGTAAACAGGTTCGGGCCAATCTTTTTGCGCGGCTTTGATAATCTCTTGGTCCCAATAAGCGCCTTTAACTAAGCGCACTGTGACTGGATACTTGCGTTCCTTGGCCCAAGCGACTAAATTCTGTAAATCTTGTTCACTATCTCTCAAATAAGCTTGCAGAGTTATACCAATATCTGTACGACTGCGAAACTCATCTTCCATTAAGATTTGCTTGAGAATCGCCAGAGTCAAATCTTTGTAGACATATTGCTCCATATCAAAGTGAACCGCAGCTCCCAGCTCTCTCGCTCGTCGTAAAAGAGTCCGGATGCGATCGCTCACTTTGGCTTCGCTACCTTGAGCATCCAGCGGATCAAATTGAGAATAAAACGCGGTCAGCTTAACTGAAACCTGAACTTTATCAAGTTCCTCTCCCTCTACTTGATCAATGGCCTCTACTCTCGGCCAAGTTTTGGCAGCATTACTTAACTGGGCGATCAAGTCTAAATAGCGATCTAAATAGGATTGTGCTTCTGCTTCTGTAATTACCGCTTCACCGAGCAAGTCAACGGTAAAGGCCATCTTGTCTTTACGCAGTCGTTCGATCGTTTTTAGGACTTGCTTGACGCTTTCTCCAGCTATGTATTTATGCGCCAGAGTTTCTACCGCAGTTGAAACGGTTGTGGCTGCGACTTGCCCTGGTAGTGAGTCTGGACTGGCAAAGTTGAGCAAGCCTTTAAGCGCCACTGGCAACTCTACGGTTGGATCACCCAAGTACTCTTGTAAATGTCGAGCAATCTCAGTTTTGCTACGCAGGGAGGGCAAGCAGTCAATGAAACGAAAGAGTTGTACCCGCAACCCAGGATTACTCATAGCCCAAGCTAGCAACTTGTCATCCCAACGCATTTGGTCGCGCATTTGGGCAAAAAAGGAGCGACTCTCTCGTGATGCTGTCAACAATTGTTGGGCGATCGCTTGGGTCAGTTGTTCTAGTGCTTGAACTTGAATTTCGTCGGCTCGACTGGAGATGTGGACAACCATAGATACAAGGCTCCCATTTGGCCAAAAGCTGCGGGTACGATCTCTCTACTTCCTATTGTGAGCGCTGAAATGCAAATGCGCTGGAAGCTTCGTTGTTACTCTAGGACTAGTTGGTTCACCAACCTGTGCTCTACTTAGCAAACCGCTGAAAGAGCAGTCACAAAGCTGCATCAGTTAAAAAGTGCTCTCGATTCGTGTCGTAACGTCGGAGAATTAAAAACTTTGCGATCGCCCGCCATCTCTGAAGATCTAAAGCAAAAAATTCTGTTAATTCACGATCGCCTTTGCTCAGAGTACGGTTGCCCCATTCCGTTCTTTCACGATCTAGACCCCCTGAGTGAGTTGGTTTCGGCGCTGCTGTCTCACCGGACTCGCAATGCTGATTCAGCCCGTGCCTTCAAACAGTTAACCTCTCGCTTTCCGGATTGGTCAGCTGTTCGCGATGCTTCAACTCAAGAGATTCAAACCGCGATCGCCCCTTGCACTTGGCCAGAACAAAAAGCCCCTCGCATTCAGCAAATCCTGCGCTTAATCAGCGAGCGTCATAATGGCGAGCTATCCCTAGACTTTCTAGCAGAGTTACCAGTCACCCAGGCAAGGGCATGGCTAGAGTCGCTACCTGGGGTAGGCCCTAAAACCAGCGCAGCCGTATTGTTATTTAGTCGGTTGCGTCGCCCTGCCTTACCCGTAGATAGTCACCATCATCGAGTAGCCGTGCGACTAGATTTGATCCCAACTAATACTGCCGTGGGACCAGCGCATGCTCTTCTAGAAGCTCAACTTCCTCTCGATTGGAACGCTCAACAAGTCTACGATAATCACGAAGTTCTGATGCTACACGGTCAGCGCTGCTGCTACTACCGAAATCCCGCTTGCGATCGCTGCCCAGTTTTAGACCTTTGTCCTTTTGGCCAAGCCAGAGCTCAGTGAACTGAGTTCCCTTTCAATGCTTGAGTGAAAATTTTTTGATTTTGAAAGGTAAGCGATCGTGCTCTCAAGGCCATGAAAATGGCTAAGGCCCTTTCAGGCAAGGGCATTTACAGTAATCCAAAAAATCTTCGATCTCCCCCTTGACAGTCTTATGTGGTTCTCGTTATATTGGCTAAGCGGTCGAGAGAGAAGGGGCGCGGAAGCGCACCGAATCAGTCGGCCCCCGCACCTAGAAAAGAGAATAGTTTGAAAGTCAAGATAGCACCCAATCCTCGTCAAAGTAAATGGGTCTTCTGAATTTCGGTTAATTCCGGTTCAGAGACAGAGGATAACAAGTGCTAATGACTGCTTAATTCGTTAAGGGTCAATAGTATTTTCGAGCCTAAGAACTCATCTAATAACATGGAGAGTTTGATCCTGGCTCAGGATGAACGCTGGCGGTATGCTTAACACATGCAAGTCGAACGGA
>NZ_JACJPA010000118.1:0-127828 GCF_014695845.1 Trichocoleus sp. FACHB-591 | reverse complement strand
TTGCCTACGAAAGTGGTAGAACTATCTATCAAATCAAGCACGGGATGCTCTCTGAGTATCTCAAGGAGCAACTCAAGCATCCGTCCGTTCAAATGACTTTTGCGTAAGTTCTGACTATCCTTTTATCTTGCTTTTCCATACTAGGAATAGAGGCAGCATCTCAGGGCTACCCTTAAAATTGATTAACTTAATAATGCGTAATTATTAAAGATGCTTCAGGCTGGAATGACCTGAACCAAAGGGTTTAACGTTATTAGATTTTTTAGGCGAGCATGGGTAGAAAACTTGGACTTTGGCTGCTTTGGGTTGGGGCGATCGCGTATGCCTTTCTGCTAGCTCCTCCTAACCAACCAGATACTCTCACTCTGATTCAAAAGCTATCTACAGGCGATTGGGAGGGGATTAATCCCCTGATTATTGCTTTGTTTAACATCATGGGCGTCTGGCCGATGATCTACAGTGCCTTGTTGTTGATAGATGGCAGAACCCAAAAAATTCCTGCTTGGCCTTTTGTAGCGGGCTCTTTTGGCTTGGGAGCGTTTGCCTTGTTGCCTTACTTAGCGCTCCGCCACCATAACTCGGACTTCAGTGGGCCTAAAACAGCTTTGATGAAGCTGCTCGACTCCCGTTGGACAGGGGCAGTTCTGGCGTTAGGCACGATCGCTTTAGTCGGCTATGGGGCGATCGCAGGTGATTGGAGTGATTTCGTAGCGCAATGGCAAACGAACCGCTTTATCCACGTCATGAGTTTGGATTTTTGCTTGCTGTGTCTGCTCTTCCCGACACTGTTGGGGGATGACATGGCCCGGCGAGGATTGCAAGATGCTCGCATCTTCTGGGCTGCCTCTCTACCCTTGTTAGGGCCAGCGCTTTACCTTGCTTTTCGACCACCTCTGAGCAGTTCTGTCGCAAGCGAGGCTAAAGGTCTGGGCCAACAACCGACGGTAACGGGCCAATCCTAAAGCGCCACCCTAAGCATCCAAAACTCGGTGGTATGCAAGGGTTGATCAAATGGGGCGATCGCTAAATTGAGGTGAGGCTAAATCCGTCAGGCATGATCGCTCCTCGGAGGCAAGCCCCTTCTAGCGTGGCTTGATTGAGATTTGCGCCTGCTAAATTGGTTCCTTCCAGGGTGGCACAGTTGAGATTTGCGCCTGCTAGACAAGCTCCTTGGAGGTTGGCACCGCGTAGATTAGTCATACACAAGTTAGCGTTGCTCAGATCAGCTTGGCTCAAATTAGCCTGGCTTAAAGTAGCTTCACGCAAATCAGCCTTGCTCAGATTAGCTCGGCTCAAGTTGGCTTTGTAGAGGTTAGTGCCAATACAGTTGGCCCCAATCAGCATCGCTTTGTAAAGAGTGGTGCCCATCAAGTTGGCCATGCAGAAGTTAGCCATACTCAGATTGGCCATTGTCAGGTTAGCTTCGTGAAGAGTAGCGCCGATAAAGTCAGCCATGCAAAGGTTGGCCATGCCCAGATTAGCGCGACTAAGATTGGCTTCCCGCAGCTTTGCCACACTTAAGTCTGCTTCCCGTAAGTCTGCCTTGTAGAGATTGGCTTCTCGCAAATTGGCTTTACAGAGCGTGGTCGTGTAGAGGGTTGCGCCTTCCAAATCTGCTTGACTGAGATTTGCTTCGGTCAAGTTCGCCATACAGAGGTCAGCGTGTCGGAGGTTTACCTCTCGTAAGTCAGCCTTGCTTAAGTTGGCTTCTCTCAGCTTCGCTTGGTACAAGTTGGCTGTGTAAAGGCTAGCTCCCATCAGCTTGGCCCGATGGAGATTCGCTGTCTCAAAGTTGGCTAAGCAAAGGTCGGCTGCTTCTAAGTTGATGCCGCTCAAATTTGCCTGACTCAGGTTGGCATTTCTGAGGTTGATCGTGTCTATAGAGGCACCCGCTAAACGTGGACTACTTGTAGCTTGGGTCGTCCACCACTGATTCCAGCCAGTTACTCCTCGCTCCAGCAAAGCAAGGTGTTCCGGATTTGCCATATGCACCCTAGTCTCACCAGAAAGTCCTTAGGCCTAGGATTCCCTACAGGTGTAATTAGGCAACTTAGCGGATGCTACTTCGTCAGTAATATTTCCAGACAATATTTACAGAATTAACTAAGGTCTAGCTTTGTGCTTGCGAGGCCAACTGACCCGCTAATTGCGTCAAATATTTATTCAAAGCTGCTTGTTCTGACAAAGTAGGTTTTTGCGAACCTCGACCATTCAGGGTGTAGCGATCGCTAAACATATCCGCACCTTGATTCGAGCTTTGCCACTGAAACTGACCATATTGCTTCAGCAACAATTTTTTGAGCTGTACGCGATCGCTCTCTGGCAAGTTACCTCGGCTCATAACCGTTTGCTTGCGGCAGTCTTCCAAAACATAGGCAGCACTGGAGCGCAAAGTTAGACGCTGACAGATACCTGCAATGCCTCCAGAACGCTCCCAAACGATCGCTGCTTGAGTCTGCTGGGGTTGGGTAGGCGTTGACTTGTTAGCGATTGCATTGGAACTAATGGCAGTTGGCAAAGCCAGGACTAAAAGAGTGACACCGAGAGCCATGGGGCTTTTCATAGCAAGAATTTCCTTGGATAGGAGGCGTTGAACGTGGGGCGTATTGGTAGAAACACTCAACTTCAGCCCTTCTCCGCAGAGCAGTTGACTAAAGAGACTGCTGAAATCACTCTGGCCCTATTTCCCTAGCTAACGAGAAACCCGCTACGGCTGTTTTCAGGAATCCTCATTAGACTCAATAAAGACTGGAACACTTTACAATCTTTTACTTTCGCAGGAGTCAATCATTTAGATGTGCCGTTTAATGGGCTACTTAGGGCCAT
Source organism: Trichocoleus sp. FACHB-591 (assembly GCF_014695845.1). Classification (NCBI taxonomy): domain Bacteria; kingdom Bacillati; phylum Cyanobacteriota; class Cyanophyceae; order Leptolyngbyales; family Trichocoleusaceae; genus Trichocoleus; species Trichocoleus sp. FACHB-591. Next base: position 125,002 of record NZ_JACJPA010000118.1, on the reverse strand, counting down.
CCATTTCGCTTGATCGCCTGCTCGACAAGCCTGAGCACTCACTCATTGTCCAAAGCTACCAACCCCGTGAAATGACAGCGGGCCTGCTAAATGCCGATGGCTTTGGCGTTGGTTGGTATCACTCGCAGCAAGAGACACCTCCCTTTACTTACAAAAACATCCTGCCCATCTGGAACGACCCCAACCTCTCTAGCCTTAGCCGCTACATCGAATCAGGTTGCGTCTTAGCTAACGTTCGTAGCGCGACTCCAGGGTTAGGCGTTGATGTGAGCAATTGTCAGCCTTTTCAGCAAGATCGCATCTTGTTCATGCATAATGGCTTCATCAAAAACTTCCGGCAGACATTGCGTAAAGCCATTTGCGATCGCCTCGATGATACTTCTCATCAGGTGATTCAAGGTACAACCGACTCCGAGCACATCTTCGCGCTGTTGCTACACTACTGGTACCAAGCTCCAGAAAAACCTCTGGAAGAGGCGCTGCACCAAACTCTGACCACTCTCTCTGAGCTAGCAGAGAGCCAACAGTTAGAGTTTTCGGCCAATATCTTGATTAGCAACGGCAAACGGTTGATTGCTTCTCGCTTTGCCAGTCACAGCCCCAACCCCTCTCTCCACTGGCTCCGCGACGACCCTACGCTTCCGGATGCCGTAATTGTGGCTTCTGAGCCTTTGTTCGCTGGAGATTGGACCACCTGCCCAGAAAGTAGCATTCTGACTGTAGAAGATGACCTCGACATCCAGATTCGCCCCATCTGACCCACAGCTCCGCGATCTAGAGTTGCGTCGGCAGCAGATTCAGCAAGCGTTGCAAGACTGCCGCGCAGGTACTCTGGCCCTGTTTCAAGCAGTTGACTCCACCACATTTTGCCAACAAATCCATCCCGAATTTAGTCCCATCGGTTGGCACTTAGGCCATATTGCTTTTACCGAGGGGCTGTGGATTCTTGAACACTGTGCGGGTCAAGCTCCTCTGCTGCCCCAATACCGCCGCTTGTTTGCCGCCGATGGCTTGCCTAAAGCAGAGCGCTGCAACTTGCCTAACCTGGCTGATACTTACATGTATCTCGATACCGTGAGAACCCAGGTGCTGCAATATCTGGAAGTTGCACCGCTTGGCTCGCAAGAACGCCTCTGGCACTGGCTACTGCAGCACGAGAGCCAGCATTGCGAAACGATTAGTTTTTTGCTGCAATTGCAGCGGTGGACTGCTGAGTTAAAGCCTTCAAGTAGGCTAGACCAACCCCAGCAGCACTCAGATTTGAGCGAATTTGAGGAAATGGTCTGCATTCCCGCCGGGGCGTTTCAGCAAGGCAATGATTCTCTAGACGCGATCGACAACGAGCGCCCGGTACATTGGGTTGATCTCGATACCTACTGGATCGATCGCTACCCTGTTACCAATGGCCAATACCGCAAATTTATCGCGGCTGGGGGCTACCAAAACCCCCATTGGTGGTCAGAATCGGGTTGGCAGTGGCGACAAGCAAATAGCATTACTCAACCGCTCTATTGGCCAAATGATCCAGCCTGGGCAGATCATCCAGTCTGTGGCGTTAGTTGCTATGAAGCCGAAGCCTATGCTCGCTTTGTGCAGAAGCGCCTACCTACAGAAGCCGAGTGGGAAAAAGCTGCAAGTTGGCATCCACAGAAACAACAACGCCAAACCTACCCTTGGGGCGAAGCCTTTCCTAGCGCTGAATCTGGGATTGGACACTCCAACCACGACCATTTGGAGGGGCAAACGACACCCGTTGATGCTTACCCCAAGGGGCAAAGCTTCTACGGTTGCTACGACATGCTAGGCAATGTTTGGGAGTGGACAGCTTCCTGGTTTGATGGCTACGACGGGTTTGAGTTCTATCCCTATCGTGGCTATTCACAAGTGTATTTTGACGGGCAGCATCGCGTGTTGCGGGGTGGCAGTTGGGTGACACGACCTTGGGGGTTACGCTGTGCCTTTCGCAACTGGTATGAGCCTGGAACTCGGCAAATTTTGGCTGGCTTTCGCTGTGTGCGGGATGTGGAGTCTCCTGCGGCTTAGCCAGATGCTAAGGATTTCTTGAGTTTTGCTCAGCAACCTTAATGGGAAAATACAAGCGATTAGCCAAAAAATCTCACCTGAGTTCGATTTGGCTAAGATTCGCTGTGTGGTTCTCTATTTAAGAAGCTTCGCAGCGTCAATCTAACGGTTTTACATGGATGCGCTAACTTGCTGCGAGTGGTAACAATCTCGCTTCCATCACACTTACGGAGGTAGGATGTCGATTTTTAAAGCAGTGGGCAGCAATCTTGTGTCTCACCCCCCGGACCAAGGCGTTGCTCAGCCCCTGGAAAAGCGCTTGCAGATTGAACATCTGATTAGCCCTAGTAATCCTTTAGCCACGGAGCTTACAGCGGGTAAAGATGTGGTTGATGGTTTAGGCCAAGCGCCCAAATCATTGCCCCCGCATTATTTCTACGACGATCGTGGCTCTCAGCTATTTGAGCAAATCTGTGGGTTGCCAGAGTACTACTTAACTCGGACTGAGACAGCCATTCTGCAACAATATGCAGCCGCGATCGCCCAAATTACGGGTCCTTGTGAGCTGGTCGAACTTGGTAGTGGCAGCGCTGTCAAAACTCGGATTTTGCTAGATGCCTATGCTTCTTTAGAGCAGCCTCTGCACTACATGCCGATTGATGTCAGTGCTGGCATCCTGGAAAGTAGTGCGCGGAATTTGCTCGTGGATTACCCAACCTTGCAAGTCCATGGCTTAGTCAGCACCTATGAGCTAGCCCTCGCCAAACTAGAGCCAGCGCAACTCCCTACCCGGATGATTTGTTTCCTCGGCAGTTCCCTGGGGAATCTCACCCCTGCTGCATGTGAGGTTTTCTTTGCTCAGGTAAAGGCAGCCTTGAAACCGGGTGAATATTTCCTGCTGGGGTTTGACTTGCAAAAATCACCCGATATTCTGGAAGCTGCCTACGATGACAGCCGAGGGGTGACAGCAGAATTTAATCTCAATATGCTGCACCATTTGAATTGGCGTTTCCAAGGCGACTTTGATGTCTCTCAATTCCAGCATGTCGCTTTCTACAATGAGTCGCTGCATCAGATTGAGATTTACTTAAAGAGCTTGCGATCGCAAACAGTTCACCTGCGATCGCTCAACCTGGCGCTTGAGTTTGCTGCGGGCGAAACAATTCACACCGAAATCTCACGCAAGTTCAATCTGGCATCCATGCAGCAAGACCTCCAAGCTAAAGGCTTAAACCCCATTCAAGCTTGGACGGACGCTAAACAGTGGTTTGGTCTCGTCTTGTGCCAGGTTTAGTCTCGTTTAACCCTTAGTACACCCACCCAAAAAAGTAGGGGCACAATAGCCTGTACCCCTACCCTCACTGTTATTCAGATATTAAGAACTGTGATCCGTTGCTTACTTAGACTTCGGAGCCGCTTGTTCAGTTAGCTCAGAGCTGAACTCATTAAACATGCGTCGTCTTAGAGGTACAGATTCGGAACGGGGCAAGAGGTTAAATACCTCTCGGAAGGTATCATCCACCGCTTCAAAGGGGACTTTACCCTTGGCATTCAGCGCCACGTTACCCTCTTGGTTGATCACTACCGTTTGAGGCACGACGCCAGCATAGTAGTAACCGGGTTCAGTTGGGCTGTAGCTAGATTTGATTGGAATGGCATCCACGTTGATGGGAATGAAGTCTACAACCTTGCCATAAAAGCCTTGGAGCTGAGAGACAACCGGGGAAAACTGCTTGCAATCCTTGCTGTCATCGACAAAAAACACCAGCAACGCAGGCTTATGACGTTGGATTGAATCTGCCAAGGTGGTTCTAGGCGGGACCAACGCGCCATTGCCTGCATAGAGCGCAAAAATATTGCCATCAAAGCGATCATCGTCTATGCCTGCGAGTGCAGGAGAAGCTCCGACCGACCAGAAACCAGCGATCGCGACCATTAACACCAGCAGCACAGCGAAAGTCTGTTGTCGCCATGACCGACGCTGCTTGGGTGCTCCTACCTGTGAGGACAGTTCACCAGTTGTCAAATATTTACTAGCACTAGTCATAGACACAATGGGCAACTTCCACCAGGGAGACATTCTAAAACTCAATACTAAGGCTTGACGATTCTACCGTATGTCATTTTCCCATTATTAGGGGAGAGGTGATCGCAAAAAAATAGCACCTCCTCAAGCTTGAGAAAGTGCTACAGGGTATGGATTTAACTTTGCGTCAGGATGTAAGAGGATTTCTTGCTATTTCTAGCTCTCAATCTTTAGCTATCTCTAGCTGTGCTGATGATTGCCATTGGTGCGAGGGCTGCGGGCTCCTACAGAAGCGCCAACCATAGCAGCTACTAAGCCGAGTAGAGAACCAAAGGTGAAGGACCAACCTGCTTTCGCGGCATTGCCAGCCAAATCACGGGTGCCTTGAGCTGAGATACTCGGGCTAGGGATAGCCGCTGGGTTAGGAATATCGACGCCACCCGGTTGGGCTGCGGCAGTAGCAGCAGAAGCAGCACTATTAACTAGTAAACCAAAGGTCCCAGTCACGCCACTCGCTAGCAGCCAAGAACTAATAGCCAAGGTAGTTGCCCATAGGATAGCTCCATTTAACAGGGCAGTACTGCGGTTCATCGGACCACAAGTACGGCTCGTAATCCAACCACCAATAAACAGAGAAATAAATAAACTAATAATGCTCCAGATGCCAACAGCAGTACCAACATCTCCAGCATCGGATCGGGGAGCACCGGACCCCGCAATGCTAGATAGTCCGATCGCAGCACCCAAAGCGCTTAATACTAATTGGGTTGCCAAAGCTGTGAGCAAACCTGCCAAAATGGGACCCCAACGGACCCGATCATGATATTCAGTAACTGGACCGTAAGCTGTTCTTTCAACTACATTATCTGCTGGCCGATTTGTATATGCCATAGCCTAATCTACCCCCTCCCACTGTATAGGTTCTTAAAGAATTTGCTTTAGCAATTTCTACATTTGAGCTCTACTTTAAGCTGACTCTACAGTGACTACATCTACCGGCGGGAATAAGATTCAGCTCCTTTCATACTCTTAGGCACAGAAATTAAAATTCGTTTTTTTCTAAACTAAGAGGCATGAATTAGTTAAGTTTTTGTCAAGTTGCTCATCCCAAACACTTGAGAAGTTCTAACTCAGTTCTTATCATGAAAACTAAGCCAACTTGAATCTACTCCCTTCATGAAAGGGTTTCAGGCGATCGCGGTTAAAAATACATTGACTAAATTTACATAATATTGCTTGACTTATTAAAGTCTGGGACTTTGTAACACTCTTAACCAATTCAGTCTAGAAGGTATTCCTGCTTACATGAATAACTATTATGTCTGAGTCGCTCTTCACAGATATTAAAACTTATACTTCTGCTCACTTAAGTTAGTAGAGGCTCTACAACTCAGTTACTTGCAAAATACCTACTCCTTTGGGCGTAGTAAATGGGCAGCTTAGCCATAAAAAGCATGGTTTACTGAGTGGGGTATAACCCTTTAGAAGTAGGTTGGCTTTAGTCTTAGCGCAGCCGAATTGCAGTTCCAGTTGCAGTGATGAGCAACAACACTCCAGACTGATCCAGGCTGATCGTTCCAGTGTCGATCTCAATGCCAATGACCGCATTCGCTCCTAAACGCTCTGCTCGCTTCTCTAGCTCTGCGAGTGCATCTCGTTGCCCTTGCTCAAAAACGCGCTCGTAGCTGGCTGTCCGCCCGCCAATAATGTCTCGAATTCCCGCAAAAAAATCTCGCAGCGCATTACTGCCGTAGACTACCTCAGCCGTCACGATGCCTAAATAAGCTTCGACAGTGGCTCCTTGAATGACATCAGTTGTTGATAAAATCATCGGTTGTCCTCACGCAACAATACTTAAACAGTTAACTGCCTCACCTCAATCTAGTGAAGCTACACCTGACAGCCTCAGCCAGGGGTTGGAAGCTGCCCAACTGGGCCGTTTCTCAACTGGGCTTCTCAATTGATAGGGCTCTCAACGTATCTCAAGTTTAGAGCCCAGAGTTTAGAGCCCAGATGTTATCAGCTTGGTTTCAACGAACGGCAGCGATCGAACTTCACTGCAAATGGAACTTGTTGTTGGTGGCAGCAGTCTCCTTCCTGATCCTTTTTCAGGGTCGCTGTAGCCGTTAATCATTGCAAACGTCGTCTAGGAAAATTGGCCGTGTATAGACAATCTCTTTTGGCCTTTAGTGTGCTGTGCTTAGCAGGCTTAGGTCTAGCTGCACCCGTAACTCAAGCCTATGAAGCAAAACAGACCCCAGCAACCAACCGCCATCAATCAGCGATCGCGAGCGGCTTAATCGCTCAAGCTAGCGGATCCAATAGCGAAGAACTAAGCCGACTGCTGAAGGAAGGACGGAAGTTGGTTGATTCTGGCAACTTCCCTGGTGCCTTAGCACTCTACGAGCGAGCTGCCAATTTGGATGGTAAGAATGCCAAGATTTTCTCTGGAATTGGTTACCTGCAAGCTCGACAAGGCAATTTCCCCGCTGCTGCTGCTGCCTACCGTCAAGCCGTAGCGTTGGATCAGAAAAATGCCGATTTTCAGTACGCCCTTGGCTATAGTTTGGCCAACTCTGGAGACAATCCGGGAGCCGCTGCCGCCTATCAACGAGCGACTCAGTTAGACGGCAAAAATATAGAAGCCTACCTAGGACTGGGGATCGTCTTAGCTCGTCAAGGTAATAACGACGGGGCGATCGACGCTTATCAAAAAGTCATTACCATCAACCCCAAAAGCGCCAAACCCTATGAAGCGCTTGGATCACTACTACTCCAGCAAAAGCGTTATCGGGAAGCGATCGCTACTTTACAGAAGGCGGCTCAACTAGCCCCCAATCGCGCCAGCACTCAAATTAATTTGGGTGTCGCTTTCCTGAATCAGGGCGATACCCGTGGTGGCATTACCGCCCTCGAACGAGCCGCTCAAATGGAACCCCGCAATGCTGATATTCACTTGCAGATTGGCAAAATTTTGCAAGACCAAGGCGATCGCCCTGGATCTTTGCAAGCTTATCAACGCGCCGTTGCGATCAAGCCTAGTTTGACTGAGGCCCATGCTGCGATTGGTGATCTTTATTTGGAGGACCAAAATTTCCTGCGGGCGATCGTGGCTTATCGCGAAGCCTTGGAAGCTAGCCCCGATGATGCCAGGACTGTTTACAACCTAGCTGTGGCTCTCAGAGGCCGCGATCGCCTAGACGAAGCCGAAGACACCTTCAAAAAAGCCCGCGATTTATTCAAGCGTCAAGGCGACAAAGCAGGCGAGGAAAAGGCCGAATCCGCCTTACGCAGTTTTAAGGACTAAAATCAACTTTTCGAAGCTACAAGTTCTTGAAGGTAAACAAGGCTGGGGAAGACCCGATCTCACGGCCAGAGTCTGAGAGTCGTTACTCCTAGGCTCAGCTTTAGGCTGCAAAAGGTGAGACTGCTCAATTCTTGGTTACGAGTGCTTATAAAGGCTGAGCGATTCCTAAATCGTGCCTCAGCGGTCTTCCCACCCCAAACCTCTGGAATGAAAGATTTCAGAATCATCTCCGAGCTAAACCTGCATCAGCGAAGCTCGATTTCCTGATTTACGCAAATTCAAAAAGAAAGATGAAGCTGTAACAAGAACTATAAATCTGGGAAAACTTCTCTAAGCTCTTGACAACCTCACAGGGGGCTCAACTACCGAGGTCAATCTTCACCATAAATTCAAACAATGCAGTTTACATTTGTTAACAAAATGCAATAGTATGTATTTAGGTATATATCCTCAGTTGAGTATATATTCTTATTTGTCCCAATCGTGTTGACTCAGTCTGTCAAGGAAACCTTATACAGGAGCGGCGGGAGAAGCAAATTCCCTCTAGCTTGGGCTACTGGTTAAGCTGCTATCCCAATTATTCAATCATCGATTTCGAGAGCGCCTAGCACCATCTGGTCTGACCTCCCTTCAATCGGTAGACCTCCTAATCCAATCGAGACGGATTGATTCAGCACCCTGAATGCCCTTCGTAACGAAACGACCGAATTATTAGGTCTTGACATGAGTACCCATTTTCCTTGGCTCACCACCATCATTTTGCTGCCTCTCGTGGCATCCCTGCCCATCCCCTTCTTGCCTGGTAAAGACAACAAAGTTGTCCGCTGGTACGCCCTAGGGGTGGGTTTAGTAGATCTAGTCCTAACTCTCTTCACCTTCTGGCAGCACTACGATTTACAAAACCCTGAGCTACAACTTGTTGAAAGCTATACCTGGATTTCCCAGATAGGTCTTAACTGGTCAGTCGGCGTTGACGGTTTATCGATGCCTCTGGTGCTTCTAACGGCTTTGGTCACGACCCTCGGCATCATGGCAGCTTGGCCCATCACCCACAAGCCGCGTCTGTTCTACTTCTTGATGCTGGCCATGTACAGCGCCCAGATCGGAGTATTCGCAGCTCAAGACTTGCTGATGTTCTTCCTGATGTGGGAACTGGAACTGGTTCCCATCTATTTGCTGATTTCGGTCTGGGGCGGTCAAAAACGCCTCTATGCAGCAACCAAATTCATTCTCTACACGGCGGTTGGTTCGCTGTTTATTCTCGTTGCCGCTTTTGCGATGGCCTTCTACGGCGACAACGTCACCTTCGATATGCGAGAGTTAGCCCTCAAGGACTACTCTCTAACTTTCGAGTTGATTGTCTACGCAGCCTTTCTGGTTGCCTACGGGGTCAAGCTCCCCATGTTCCCCCTACACACTTGGCTACCGGATGCTCACAGTGAAGCACCTGCGCCTGTGTCCATGCTGCTGGCAGGGGTGATGCTGAAGATGGGCGGCTATGCCCTAATTCGGATGAACGTGGAAATGCTGCCAAACGCCCACGTTTACTTTGCGCCTGTGTTAGCTCTACTCGGTGTAGTCAACATCATTTATGCGGGCTTGACAGCGTTTGCTCAGACCAACTTAAAACGCCGCATGGCCTACTCTTCTATCTCCCACATGGGCTTCGTGCTGATTGGGATTGCCTCCTTTACAGAGGTTGGATTGAGCGGGGCGATGCTGCAAATGATTTCCCACGGTTTAATTGCAGCGGCTCTATTCTTCCTGTCTGGGGTGGCTTACGAACGGACTCACACCTTGATGATGGACAAGATGGGTGGCATGGCGAAGCAAATGCCGATTGTGTTTGCTTTGTTTACCATGGGTTCGATGGCCTCTCTGGCGCTACCTGGAATGAGCGGTTTTGTCAGTGAACTAAGCGTATTCCTCGGCTTTACCAGCAGCGAAGCTTACAGCGACCCCTTCAAAGTCATTGTGGTGTTGCTGTCGGCGGTGGGCTTGATTGTGACCCCCATCTACTTGCTCTCAATGCTGCGGGAAGTGTTCTACGGTACCGCTAGCCCGGAAATGGCTCAGGTCAAATTCTGGGATGCAAAGCCTAGAGAAGTGTTCATCACGGCTTGCCTGATTGTGCCCATCATCGGAATTGGTTTGTATCCTAAGCTGGCGACTCAAACCTACGACGTGAAGACTGTCGCGATCGCCTCTCAAGCCAGAAACTCCCTACCTCTAATCGCAGAGCAACCTCCCTCTCGCTTGTTCTCTCGCGTCTTGAGCGCACCTCAACTACAAACTCCGAAACCGAGTGAACTGCTGGGTGTGCTGAAGTAGATTTCTGCCTCATTAATTCAACGGACAGCATTGATTGTTGTCCTTACCCCTGAAGTCAGCAGTATGATTTCAGGGGTTTTTGTTGATTGCAAGGATTGAGACTATGAAAGTTTGGACTTCTGTACTTCTGGCTCCCGTGGTTGCTTTAGTTTGGTCAGCAAGCGCCCAAGCAGCTCTACGCACCAAGGTTGTGGAGTATAAGCAAGGAAACACAGTTCTAGAAGGATATTTGGCTTACGACGATGCAGTAACTGGCAAGCGGCCCGGTGTATTGGTAGTGCATGAGTGGACAGGCATCGGGCCTTATGTGAAGCGCCGCACTAACCAACTAGCAAAAATGGGCTATGTTGCGTTTGCACCTGATATTTATGGCAAGGGCGTTCGGCCCAGCAATCCAAAAGCAGCAGGGGCTGAAGCGACCAAATATCGTTCCAATCGCGGGTTATTACGCGATCGCGCTCAGGCTGGTCTCAATGTTTTGCGCCAACAAACTCAAGTAGACCCCAAGCGAATTGCGGCGATCGGGTATTGCTTTGGCGGTGGCACCGTTTTGGAACTAGCTCGTAGCGGCGCTGATATTGCGGGAGTCGTCAGTTTTCACGGTAATTTAGACACCCCCAACCCAGCCGATGCCAAAAACATTAAAGCTAAAGTTTTAGTGTTACATGGAGGTGATGACCCTCTAGTACCTGATGAGCAGGTGCAGTCTTTTAAGCAGGAGATGCGCCAAGGTAAGGTCAATTGGGAACTAGTGAGCTATGGCGGTGCCGTCCACAGTTTCACAAATGCCGAAGCAGGCAATGATGTCTCTACAGGGGTGGCTTATAACCGTACCGCCGATCGCCGCTCTTGGGAAGATATGAAGCAGTTTTTTACGGAGATTTTTGGAAATAGGAGATAGGGAGGAGTGAGAAGTCAGAAGCCAGGAGCAGAAGGGTTTTAGTTCCCCTAACTTCTTAAGCGATTCGCCTCTCATAGAGAATCGGAACTGTCTCTAGGGCTACTGACTTCTAATACCAATTCTCTAAAACCCGGCTACAGATAGAGCTGAGAGAATCGAGTCTCGTCCTGTAATCGAGGCCACCCCTTCTGGAGTGAGTGCTTCCAGCCGTTCCTTCAACTGCTGACGCAACTGGTCCAGGGTGGCAGGAAGACTCCAACGCAATCGCCGCTTGAGATATTGCCACACTTGTTCAATGGGGTTAAGTTCCGGACAATGTGGTGGTTGAAAAAACAACACGATGTTGGCTGGAACCTTCAAGCGCTTGGCTTTGTGGAAGGCTCCGTTATCTAACTGAATGATCAATACCTCATCCCTAAACTTCTGGGAGACCAAGTTGAGGAAGGCTTGAAAGCATCCGTATTGAGATGAGAAAACTCGAAGAAAAAAGATGCTCCCGTTTTCGGGTCCACAATGCCGTAAAGGTAGGTGGCCTCAAATTGCCACTGCACCCGTCCCACCGGTTTGACGCCTCTGACCGTGATTTTTCGCCCTCCGAGAGTCTTGAGTCCTAGGCGAGTTTCATCCCCGCAGAAAAAGCGGATACTCCCACTCCACCCCAGAATCGTGAGGGCCACCCACCCCAGCATCGCTAGGTTCTCACTCAAGTTTTTTTATATGCCTCCCTTTGCTCGCACGATTGCTCCACGCTGAGAGGACGAGGTACTTTTGGACTAGCTTGCAAGCGGTAATGCACCAGTTTGTGTACCGTCTTGTACTTCATCTCTAGGCCCAAGTGAGCCTCTAGCCAATCACAAATGGCTTGGTAGCCATCAAACCCTTCAGGAGCTTCCAGGCGTTTTTGTAGAGCCGTCTCTGCCCATTGTGGAATCGCACGAGGACGACCCGACCGAGCTTGCGTCTGCAACATCTTCGCTAACCCATCCTCTCGGTAGCGTCGCAACCACTCTTGCGCTGTGGCTCGATGCCGACCGAGCAATTGAGCTGCTGCTTGGACGGTGTCGGCTTGCTCACTCTTCAGCAAATACAGCAGTTGCACACGTTCTTTAGCAGAGGCTGTTTTCTGCTGTCTGAGCAGTTGTTTGAGTTCTGCTTCACTCTCGGTAATCTCTAGCTGGTATACCCCGGCCATATTGATTGCTTGAACTCCACACCAGCTTTGTAGCATCTGTAGCTCTACTTTGAAGAATTGGTATAACTCCTAGCCCCTTCCTTCTTCATCTCTCATCCCTTCTCTTTCATCCTTCCGTCTTCACCGCCTGCTCCTGCACCAAATTTGGGCGAGTCACATTTGAGGTGAAGAGATTTTGAAAAGCGGTTTTGCGACGGGCGACGTTATTGGTGTCAAAGTTCCACATGGTTTCGTAGTAGAAGAAAGACACGCCTTTAAAGTCCCGATCGCGTACTGCTTGCACTTGGGCTTGAATTTGTGGAGTTGGCATCAAACGGTCTTTCAAGCCTGCCAAAATGCCAATCGCGACAGGAATATGTTGTTTCGCAGCTCGAACTTCGGGCTGATCGAGTTCTGAAAGAAAGGTGTTTAAGTCAGTGCGATAAATCTGCAACAACAGTTCTTCTACCAAGCCACGGCGTTCCCACGTGGCCCAATCGGCCAAAAATTCCTCATAGGAGAACTTTTGGGGATTGGGAGACAACGAGACGATCGCCTTGGGTTTACGAGCTTTAATCGCCTCAAACGTGCGAGCAAAGACCTGAGTAATTTTGTCGGCACGCCAACGAGTCCATTCGGCATCTTTGGGATCGCTGGGTGGGCTTTGGCCTTGATGTTCTTGTTGATAAAGCTTGACGGTGATGGGGTCGTAGCCAAACTGAGCAGGTAGCCCAAAGTGGTCATCAAACTGAATGCCATCAATGTCGTATTTGGTGACAATTTCGGTGACCAAATCGATCATGAACTGTTGCACTTCCGGCTGGAAAGGATTGAGCCAAACGCGACTGTGCTTGCCCTCTGCCCAAATTGTGGAACCGTCTTGTCGAGTAGTAAGCCAGTCAGGATGACGTGCCACTAGGTCTGACTCGGCAGGAGCCATGAAGCCAAACTCAAACCAAGGAATCACAGCCAGATTATTGCGGTGGCCTTCTTCGACTGCTTCCGCGAGCATGTCTCGCCCTTGCAGACCGGGTGTTGGGTCTACCTCTGTACCAATCACTTTTTTGGCGACTTGGCTAGGGTAGAGTGTATGGCCCCAGTTCCAAACCGTTGGGTAAATGGTGTTGAACTTAAGATTTGCCAGATCTTGTAAGTCATTCTTGAGGCGATCGCGACTAAACAAGATCTCGCTATCGACATTGGTAAGCCACACGCCCCGAATTTCACTGGTTTTATTGGTACTTTGGGGTTGAGACTGGGGTTTGTTGCCAGCGATGTATTGAGCAGGAATCAGGGCGAGTTGATTGGTGCCTGCTCGGCTCTGACAGATGGCCGCAGCTACATCGGCGCGAGTCGCTACTTGGTTGGGATTGAGGGCTTTGGCGTTGGGATAGTTAACGACAATTTGCTTTTCAGTCGCCGCCGCGATCGCATTCCGAGCATAGTCAGGAATCGCCTGAGCATCGTTAAAGCTAGCACTCAAGGTCGTGGCAACAGGTTGAGCAGCTTTGTAGCCCAAGCCACCTGCTAATGCCACTAGAACTTGAGCCCGAGGAATATTCTGGGCTGGTCTAAAAATTCGACCGGGATAACCGGACATAAACCCCGCACCAGATGCTTTATCAATCGATTGAGCCGCCCAATAATTAGTCGCTACATCACTAAATCGGATGGGTGCGGTCGGTAGGGTGGCATTAACGGCTCCCGGAAACCCTTTCACTACCATTGCGGCAAATTCAGCACGCGTGACGGGGGCACTGGGGCGGAAGCTACCATCAGGATAGCCACTAATGATTTTTTGGTCAGCCAAATTTTCAATACAGTTCTGTGCCCAGTGACCTTGAACGTCCTTAAATTTAGTTGGGCTCGTTTGTGCGGTGGTGGGGGTCATCAAACCCGCTGCAATCACCATCGCGATCGCAGTCAAAAAGGTGGTGAGGAAGGTCAGCGGTGAGCGGGGTCGGTAGATTTTATGCATGGAAAAGTTCTGTAAGGCCAAGGTGACAGGCAAAGACAAATGGATGGCGGCTTATCTCTCTTAATCCAATTAATTTGCCCCAAATTCCGTCAAAAAAAGTGGGCCTCATCTAGCCCACTTAATCTATGACTCTGAAAGTGATGTCACGGTGCCGATCGCGTCCCTAATGTTACAAGGCGATCGCACCTCATCTCACCCCGACTTACCACTCGCCTTGGCTTTGTAGCCCAACTTGGTCAAAATTTCTACGAGTTTCTGTGTGTGGTCACCCTGAATCTCAATCGCATTCTCTTTCACAGTGCCACCCGCGCCGCACTGGGCTTTTAGCTTTTTCAACAAATCGGCCAATGTTTCTGCCTTGGCTTGGAACCCAGTAATTTCAGTCACCGTTTTGCCACCCTTGCCTTTCCGGGTCGCCTGCACCTTCAAGTTTTGTTGGTTGGGTGGTAGATCAGGAACTCCACGCGCAAACGCATCGGGATTGGTGGAGTTACCAAACTCGGAGTAAACGACGCGATCGCTTTTATCAGTCGGCTTACGCTTAGAAGAAGCCATAGTCAGAAACTGCTTATTGCTGAGTTGAATTCGTGGGAGTTGTAGGTTCTCCCTTCACTCCCCCAATGTAAAACAACCGGGTCACTGCTTCATAGGCCCAATGCTCACGCGGTACGTCGGAGAAGGGTGGCTCAAATTGCTCAATTGGGATTTCGTAAACCTGAGGGATTGGCAGCGGCGCATCCTGACGGCGAATCGGATAACCCTCGTTTAGAGTCGGATCTACTTGCGTCGGTTGCGATGGAGATTCAGTAGGTGTGAGATCAGGCGTTTGAGCTTGAGCAGGATGAACGGCGATCGCGCTTCCAGTCAAAGTTCCTAAAACCAAGAGCCATCCTAGAGGACGAGCCAGAATTTTTTGCAGCATAGGAGGATTGAACGTGCGAACTTTATCTCCACGGTAGCGCGATCGTTTTGGCTGTTGCCCAATTTCATAACTCAGGCAACCCCTAAATGCCGAGCTTCACCCGCATTACTTCATATAAAACCCGCGATAGTTCTCGCCGTTGTAGCACTTGTTTGTCGGCAGGAGTTCTCGCAAAAGCGCGATCGTAGGCAGCAGGCAGTGCTTTTTTAACTAAGAACGAGAGTTGCTCACGGGTAATTGGGCGTTCTGGGGCAAAACGGCGATCGCCCACACCAGCGGCAATTTGCTTCGCGACTAATGTTTCAATCATCGGGTAAGCCCAGCGGTAGTTAGGCAACACATCCACGAAGGTTGGCGTGGCAGGCGAAACCAGTTCAAAGCCCAACAGCTTGACCAATGCGGTCGCGACCACAGCTCGATTGACGCTGGCTGAGGGGCGAAAATGCAAATCTGTGTAGCTCTCACTACGAATAATGCCTGCGGCTGCCAACACTTGAATCGCTTCAAAGTCGGGATCATCGTGAGCAATATCATCAAACCAAAATAGCGGGATGCCATTGCGAGTCAGGGTGCCTTGGAGCTTGCGTTTGAGCGTTTCGTTGGTGGCAATATCGCGAACTTCTACTCCTGCGTTTACAGCCAAGGCTGCTAGATAACCTCCCGCTTCTCCGATCGCCCATTCTACGGGGTGCATCCGATAAGCCGCGTTGGTAATGTGGGTAGTGCCAATGCTTTTGGCCGAGAGGATCAAGCCATCGGTGTTAATCGGAATCAAAGCGCCCAGAGGCAAGGTAAAAGGCAACGCAATCACGTTTTCCCCTGGCAAGCTGGCATGCCCTGGCTCGTCATTGCCGTGCAGATCAAGATAGTGATACTGACCGATGCCGACACTATCCTCAAAGCTTTTTGCTCTTGCCTGGCCAGGGAAAAAGGGCTTGGCGACATCTTCATGGCGAATCGTGGTGGCTGCAATGCCACGTCTAGCTTCGCGAATGTAAGGCTCTATGGCAATACCATCCCGAGTCCAAGTGAGGTCGCCGCGTGGCTTTAGGTCTGGGACTCCGTTGGTTTGCAAATAGTGAACGTAAGCACGGGCGCGATCGCGGGCTTGCTGAATATGGCGCTGCCGTTCTTCTCGGCTCACACCGACTAAGACCCCGACTCGATAGTCATTGCCACAGCACCAAGGCCCATTTTCCCCATGTTGATGTTGGCCCCAGTTCAGAACCGTGACATCCCCAGGGCTAATTGTTTTCTCATTTTCGGCTGCCCGGGAAATTCGTCGATAGCGAAAGATGCCAAAAGGATTGAAAAACTCACGGGGTTGGGGTTCCCACTGTCCACGGCTTTTGTGCCAAAAGGCGCTTTGAAACTCTGCGGCATTTAGCCAAGGACTGCTGTTATATCCAGGAGGAGCCCCGATTGCCACCCCACGTCCCGGAGCCGTCCGTTCGACAACAGCGCCAAAGGTAAAAGACTGCTGACATTGGGGCAAGGCTCGTTCGGGCAAGGCTTGCTCTCCGGTTTCACTCCGGGCTTCCTGACCGACGCGAGACTCAATATTGCCTAGTTCTAGCAAGTCTCCTAACTCTGTTGCTTCCAGAATGACTCTGCTGTTAATCGTAAAGGTGTGATTGTTCTGGCGATCTTGAAACACAATTCCCGTCACGCGACGGCGCTGGCCTGGATCGTTGCTAGTCAAGACTCTGATCGGTTCTGCAAAAGGAATCAGGATGAGCTTGCCTTGGCTGATGTAAGGCGCGATCGCTTCGTTCATCGCGGTTGCGGCGACCACAGGGGTAGTAGCTAGGGGGCTGACCCAACCTCCGCCCGGATTGGCAACTTTTCTACCGTTGAGCTTTTGTAATTCCCGTTGGCGATCGCGGAAGCTGCGTTGGGTTTTAGAAATGGCAAACCGTTCGCCTTCGACTTGAAAGGGAGTGGCTGCTTGTCGTAGCAGATCACCATCATCGGAGGCGGGGAGGGCTTGAGCGGTGAATTGTCCGCCAACTACGGCTTGGGGTTGGACGAGGCAAACGGTGATGCCACTGCGTAGGGCTGCGAGAGTGGCAGCATAGGCGGCTGTGGAGCCTCCCACAATCAGAATTGGGTAAGACAGCGATCGCCCATTCTCTGGCCTTGTGAAGGTGTTGGGGTCGAAGATTCCCCCTTGCTGGCGGACTGGCTGTGGTGTCGGCATGGCTTTAATCTGGCGGTTGAGAATGGTGGGATGCGGAAAAGCCTGATTTATGGATTTTAAGCAGGGTTAGGGGTTTAGCTTGGTTTGCCACAGCTTGATTTAAGTTCTGGGCTAAACCAAGACTTGAGGGTAGGTGCCCTCAAACTCCCGCTGAGGAACGGCTGCGTCCCCCAGACCCCCTCCAGACGAGTCTAAGTGTGGGTGTTTTGGTACTTTGTTTTCGGCACTTTGTAATGCTTCACTCTCCCAACTCCCGACTCCTGACTTGGGGCTCCTCCCTTTTTCATCCTTCAGCCCTCCTCTTTCATCCTTCCCTGTTCCCTCCTTTTCTCGCGATCGCTGTTTCAGAACTAGTGGTATTTCTTATAATGAACCTGTCCCCTCACTGCGTCAGGTCTGTGACACGTACTCCTCTTTCTTCTACCCATCAATCTGCGATCGATAATCTTGCTGAAGTGATTACCTCGGCTCAGCGGCCTGATGCGCTGGGGCGGTTTGGTCAGTTTGGTGGTAAGTATGTGCCAGAAACGCTGATGCCAGCGCTGAGTGAGTTGGAGACTGCGTTTCATCAGTACTGCAACGATCCGGAGTTCCAGCAGGAGCTACAAGGCCTGATGCGGGACTATGTGGGACGGCCCAGCCCGCTCTATTTTGCGGAGCGGCTGACGACTCGGTATGCTCGCCCGGATGGGAGTGGTCCCCAGATTTATTTGAAGCGTGAAGATTTAAACCACACAGGCGCTCACAAAATCAATAATTCTTTGGCTCAGGCGCTGCTGGCGAAGCGGATGGGTAAGCAGCGGATTATTGCGGAAACGGGCGCGGGACAGCATGGCGTGGCGACCGCAACGGTCTGTGCTCGGTTTGGGCTGGAGTGCATCATCTATATGGGTGTGCACGATATGGAGCGGCAAGCTCTAAACGTGTTTCGGATGCGGCTGATGGGCGCGGAGGTGCGTCCCGTGGCGTCTGGAACAGGCACCCTCAAGGATGCAACTTCGGAGGCGATTCGAGACTGGGTGACGAATGTGGAAACGACTCACTACATTCTCGGCTCGGTTGCAGGTCCGCATCCTTACCCCATGATTGTGCGCGACTTCCAAGCGGTGATTGGTCAGGAAACCAGGGCACAGTGCCAAGAAAAGTGGGGTGGTTTACCTGATATCCTGCTGGCTTGCGTGGGTGGTGGCTCGAATGCGATGGGTTTGTTCCACGAATTTGTGAATGAACCGAGTGTTCGCATGATCGGCATTGAAGCGGCTGGCGAAGGCGTAGACACGGAGAAGCACGCAGCGACGTTAACTCGTGGTCGTGTGGGTGTGTTGCATGGGGCGATGAGCTATCTATTGCAAGATCAAGACGGCCAGGTAGTTGAGCCACACTCGATTAGTGCGGGCCTAGACTACCCTGGCGTTGGACCTGAGCACAGCTACCTCAAAGACAGCGGTCGAGCGGAGTACTACAGCATCACGGACGCAGAAGCACTAGATGGCTTCCAATTGATTTCTAAGTTGGAAGGAATTATTCCCGCTTTGGAAACGTCTCATGCGATCGCCTACTTAGATTACCTTTGCCCTCAACTCGAAGGTAGCCCCCGCATTGTGATCAACTGCTCTGGCCGTGGCGACAAGGACGTGCAGAGTGTGATCAAATACCTGAAGCTGGACGAGCAGAATTCCTAGGAATTCCACCTTTTGCCTTTCGTAGGGGCGAAGCATTCGGCAATAGTACTTTGGGCAACGACAAAGACTCTCAACCGAATGCTTCGCCCTTACTTTGAGAAGCGCGATAAGGGCTACGCCCTCGCAAGCGATCGCCAATTAGGGAACCATTGTTCTAGTTACAAGTCCGAATAGATCGGGTGTTAGCTTGAGAATCTTTTCTCTCCTCAAAACTTGACTGACTCAGGGTTGCATGCACCTCATCTACCATTTCTGACTTGCTCTAGATCAAATAGGAGCCATGTTTCATGATGCGACCCCTTCTGACTGGGATTGCTTGCAGTGCTGTCGTGATGACGGGTGGATTGGTGGGAGTTTTCACTCACCAAAATCCTGCCCCTGCCATCACCAAATCTCTTAGCCAAACGGCTCAGCCTGCTCACTCACACGCACAACTACTCGCTCAAACCCCAACAACG
Organism: Trichocoleus sp. FACHB-591; assembly: GCF_014695845.1. Lineage (NCBI taxonomy): Bacteria > Bacillati > Cyanobacteriota > Cyanophyceae > Leptolyngbyales > Trichocoleusaceae > Trichocoleus > Trichocoleus sp. FACHB-591. The sequence continues at coordinate 106,004 of NZ_JACJPA010000118.1, read as the reverse complement.
GCTAGTTCACTCACCGCTATTGAAAAATCTGCTTTTGATCAGATCAATAAGTACCGTGCTTCCAAGCGCCTACCTGCATTAACTTGGAACGCAGCGATCGCGGAGCAATCCCGGATTCACAGCCAAAACATGGCCAATGGTAAAGTGCCATTCAGCCATGATGGATTCCAGCCACGAGTCGCAGCGATCGCTAAAACAGTAGCGTACAGAGGGGCGGCTGAAAACGTTGCTTATAACCAAGGCTTTAGTGATCCTGCGACTAAGGCAGTGCAAGGCTGGATTAAAAGCACGGGACACCGCACCAACATCGAAGGCAACTACAACGTCAGCGGCATCGGTGTGGCCAAAAACGCCAAAGGCGAATATTACTTCACTCAGGTCTTTATTCGATCCCGATAACGGATAGTCTCAGGCTCTTGTAGCCCATACAATAAGAGGTGCCCTGCTGCTGTGGCGGTTTCGGGCACTTTGTTTATGAGCGGTTGAGCGATGGATTTTGAAGACTTTCAGGTTTACGATCGCGACTTACCTGAAGCAGCATTACAGCAATACTTACCCGCCGAAGCGATCGCGGTTGATACAGAAACAATGGGTTTACTACCCCACCGCGATCGCCTTTGTTTAGTCCAACTCTGCGATCCTCAAGGCCGAGGAGCCGTGGTGCGGATTGAGCGTGGCCAAACGGAGGCTCCTCATCTCCAGGAACTGTTAGAAGCGCCGACAGTGACAAAGGTGTTTCACTTTGCCCGTTTTGACATCGCCACGCTGAAGCACAATCTGAGTATTCAGACCGCACCCATCTTCTGTACCAAAATTGCCAGCAAACTAGCCCGCACGTATACTCCACGCCACGGCCTGAAAGATGTAGTGCAAGAGTTGGAGCGAGTAGAGCTGGATAAAAGTGCTCAAAGCTCGGACTGGGGCAACGCGGCCAATTTGTCAGACGAGCAACTGCGCTACGCCGCTAATGATGTGCGCTATCTTTTGAGCGTGCGCCAGAAACTCATAACCATGTTGCAGCGAGAGGAGCGATGGGATTTAGCCCAGCAGTGCTTTAACTGTCTGCCGACCCTCGTGGCTCTGGACTTGCTGCAATACAAAGACTTGTTTGAGCACTAAGCTTATAAAAAGCACCCTTTTAGCGTTGAAAAGCGGTCAGCGTCTCTTCAATCGGGTAGCCCACGGCTTTCCAGGCGGGCAAGCCACCTCGTAACTCTGATACCTGGCGATATCCGGCGGCCCGTAGTTTAGCAGCAGCTTCGGCGGCTTCTTCGTCAATATCGCCGTAGATGTACAAATCGCGATCGAACTCTAGGGAATCTAGGGTGCGAGCAGGAAGCTCGGGCAGAGGCATGGAAATCGCACCCGTGATGTGGCTGAGGTTGAATTGGTTGCGATCGCGTACATCAATGATTGTCAGTGCGGGTTCACCCCAATCTAAGCGAGCCTTGAGGTCGTAGACGCGAGACTTGGACCGTAGCGCTGGGGGCCGAGGGAGAAGGCTAAAGAACGCGTCCATGTGGAGAATGCCAAGTAGCTTTGCTTGCAATCTAACAACTGATTTTGCAAGCTGCAAAATTTTATGTAGAAACCTTGACTTTTGAACCTTGATTTGGTGTCTCGTTTAAAGCGGCAACTGATCAGCTAAAGATTAAAAATGGGGCGTCACCTCAAGGTGGCCCCGAAATCAATCTAGCGCTTAAAAGCAAGACACCAGACGCAGCAAGGGTTCAATGATTAATTATTGGAAATCAATTTCTTGCTTTTGAGTGTGATTGGCGAGCGCAGAGATCACGTTGTATCCTTCGGGTCCAGGAGGTCTTTGAGAGTCCTCAGCCCCGTCAGTGGCTCCATCTATTGCTTTCCACGCTTCCAAGCCACCTTTTAGCTCAGCCACATTGAAGAAACCAGCGCCCCGGAGGGTTTGGGCTGCTTGAGCCGTTTCTTGCTCGTTGCCACCATACACATAAATGTCGCGGCTGGGTTCTAGGCTGGACTGCGCCCAAGACACCAACTCATCCATTGGCATGGACATGGCTCCAGTGATGTGGCTAGCATTAAAGCTTTCGCGATCGCGAGCATCTAGAATCGTCAGCGCAGGCTCACCCCACTCCAAACGAGACTTGAGGTCATGAACCGAAGATTGAGCCTTCAGGCCAGGAGGGGTAGGAGTGACATTGGGCAAAGCTTCTTTAGCATGTTCAATTGCATCTGCGACCTTATGGGTTGCGTTATCCGCAGCGTGAGCAGCATTATCTACGGCACTTCTAGCTTTATCTTGCATATTTTCCATAACGAGCTTATTAATCGAATCACATCATCTGAACTGTAATCGCAAGCCCAAAGGCAATCGATCCCCCCTGAGTAGTAAGGTCAAAAAGTTCTCCCTTTGGAGAGATCGCATACCTTTCAAGTGCGTTCAAAAGCAAGGCGATCGCACTCGAAACCTAGCCTCACTCCAGCAGATCTGTCCTCTAAACTGGATCTATGGCACCCAGAATTCAGACCCTACCGCTAGAGGTAGTCCATTTAATTGCGGCTGGAGAAGTGATCGATTCTCTGGCGGCAGTTGTGCGGGAATTAGTCGAAAACGCCCTAGACGCAGGGGCAACCCGCATTGCGATCGCGCTCTGGCCAGAGCAATGGCGAGTCCGAGTGGCTGATAACGGCGCTGGCATGGACTTGGCAGATTTGAAACAAGCCGCTACGCCCCATAGCACCAGCAAAATTCAAGCGAGCGAAGACCTGTGGAAGATCACCAGCTTAGGATTTCGCGGTGAAGCGCTGCACAGCCTGGCTCAATTGGCAGAACTGGAAGTATTAAGTCGGCTCCATAGTAATCAAGCGGGTTGGCAAGTTAGCTACAACACCCAAGGAGAGGCAGCGCGAGTCGAGCCTGTCGCGATCGCCCCTGGCACCGTCGTCACCGCCAGCAACCTGTTTGGCATCTGGCCCGCTCGCCGAGAAGGACTGCCCTCCCCTGCGCAGCAGTTACGCTCGATTCAGCTCACTATCCATCAGATCGCCCTTTGTCACCCGCATGTTACCTGGCAAGTTGAGCAAAGCGATCGCCCTTGGTTCTCGATTTGGTCTGGAGAAGATGCCAAGCCAGTTTTAGCCCAGATTCTACGAAGCAGCCACCTCAGTGACCTACATGCTATAGCGATCGCTAGCCCCAGAACCGCCACTATCCCAGAAATTCCCAACCCTGACACTTCCAACCCAGAAAAGCTGCAACTAGTCCTAGGCTTGCCAGACCGTTGCCATCGTCGTCGTCCCGACTGGGTGCGAGTCGCCATCAATGGCCGCATCGTCAAAGCCCCCGAACTAGAACAAACTATTCTGGCCGCCTTTCGCCGCACCCTCCCCCGCGATCGCTACCCTGTTTGCTTTGCTCACTTGCAGGTTCCCCCTAACCACATCGACTGGAACCGCCATCCTGCCAAAGCCGAAGTCTATCTGCATCACTTAAGCGATTGGCAAGAAGCCGTCACCCAAGCGATCGCCCAAGCCCTGCACTTCAGTCCAGCCCAACTCAACGAGTCCTACCATTCCGAAAGAGTGGGACAACTCTTGAAAGTCGCCGAAGCCGATGGTGTGTATCAAGTCAGTCGCACCATTCCCGTAGAAACCGAAACCACTGTTACAACTGATGACTCAACCAACCCGACCGTCACCAATCTTCTAGAACTAAGAGCCGTCGCCCAAGTCAGCAATACCTATATCGTCGCCGAGCATCCTGCGGGCATGTGGTTGGTAGAGCAGCACATTGCCCATGAGCGCGTCCTGTATGAGCAACTGTGCGATCGCTGGCATCTAGTCCCCCTAGAACCCCCCGTCATCCTCAACAACCTCTCCGCCCCCCAGCGCGAACAACTGCAACGCCTAGGACTAGAAGTCGAACCCTTTGGCGAACAACTCTGGGCCATCCGCACCGCCCCAGACCTCCTAGGCCAACGCGAAGATTGCCCCGCCGCCCTCTGGGAACTCAGCTTGGGCGGCGACTTAGAATCCGCCCTCGTTGCCACCGCCTGCCGCAGCGCCATCCGCAACGGCACCCCCCTCACCCTGCCAGAAATGCAAACCCTCCTCGACCAATGGCAACAAACCCACCGTCCCCACACCTGTCCCCACGGTCGCCCCATCTACCTATCCCTAGAAGAAACCGCCCTATCCCGCTTCTTCCGTCGCCATTGGGTGATTGGGAAGAGTCATGGGATTTAGGAGAGTGAGGAGTGAGAAGAGAGGGGTGAGGGGAAGGATGAGGGATGAAAAGTTAGGAGTCAGGAGCCAGAAACTTAGAGGACAAAAGTTCTTCGCGAGAGACACCAAAGTTACCTTTGGAGGGGGGCTGGGGGACGCAACCGTCCCTCAGCGGGAGTTTGAGGGCAGGTGCCCTCAAGGGCTCGGATTGCTAAATCCCAACTCAGACCACCAAAACTACTACGACAACGTACCCGCGCTAAATCCCTGACAAAAACTATCCACCACGCGATCCAACGCCACCGCCCTCGATGCCTTAAACAACAAGCGATCGCCCGGTTGCACCAATTGCTTTAAGCACTCCACCACCGCCTCAGACCCATCAAACTCCTCCGTCGCAATCCCCACCGCTCCAGCCGCCATCGCCGCACTTTCGACTGGATCAGCCAAAATCAACAAATGATCTAAACGTAATTGAGCTGCCATCGCTCCCACCTGTTGGTGAAACTCCGGCGATCGCTCCCCCAACTCTTTCATCGTGCCCAGAACCGCAATACGACGCTGACCCGGCGTTTGGGCTAGCAACTGCAAAGCCGCAATCATCGACTCCAGCCCAGCATTGTAAGTTTCGTCCAAAATCACTACATCATTGGGTAGCTCATGGCGCTTAGCGCGACCACTAGGTAACTCCACCGCCAAGCCCGCCTGCAAGGGCTCCCAGCTAATATTCAAGCTTTTGGCAACCGCCAGAGCAGCCAGGTAATTGAGAGCATTGTGCTCTCCCAGTAGAGGTAAGGGAAACTGTATCCCCTCTACACTTAAAGTGCTGGCATTTAATAACTGTCCTTGGAAGTCCCCACCTGCTAAACCATAACTGATAGTCTTTCCTGACCAGACCGTTGCCGCAGTGGGTAACAACAGTGGGCTGTCGTGGTTGAGAATTGCGGTTCCTGTGGGAGCCATTTTCGCCAACAACTCACACTTGGCCTGCGCGATCGCCTCCTCAGAACCCAACCGTCCAATATGTGCCGTCCCCACATTCGTAATCACCGCAATGTCAGGCCGCGCAATTTGAGCCAACAGTGCAATCTCTCCCGGACCTCGCATGCCCATTTCAATCACGGCATAGTCATGGTCTGGCTCTAGTTCTAGTAGAGTCTTCGGCACCCCAACTTCGTTGTTGTAGTTGGCCTGGGTTTTCAGGACTCGTCCCTGGGTTGCCAGCACCGCACTAATTAATTCTTTCGTAGTGGTCTTGCCCACCGATCCGGTCACCGCCACCACCGGAATCCCGCACTGGTCTCGCCACCACCGCGCGATCGCTTGGTATGCCTGCAACGTGTCTGTCACTTGCAGCAGAGGAAAAGCGCCAGTATTTTCCCGTGGTGGAGTTTCTTCATAAGCTTGATCCACGATCGCCGCGATCGCCCCTTGGTTTAGCGCAGCACTGACAAATCCATGCCCGTCAAACTTTTCACCCCGCAAAGCGACAAACACTTCTCCAGGTCGAAGACTCCGAGTATCGGTGCCAATGCCGATCGCTTGCTGCGCTAAATCCGCGCTAGAGAGGTTAAGGGGTATAGCGTGCAGAATCTCTACGAGCTGGGATAAGGTGGCACGACAAGGCATAAGACGGCAGTGATTGAAACAAACTAGCTGTGATCATACCGTTGCCTGCTCCTACCCACGGATAATGTGCGCCTAAGCAAACTTGAAAAAATTTTTGATGAATTTATGCCGATCCTTCCGGAAAGGGCTGAACTGTAGTTGTATTACTCAATGGAATAAATTTCTGTTCCTGTGTCTACAAGCTTTTCAGCGCTTGATTGACTGTCCTGTACTCCACATGCCAAACAGGAAGCTAGTCAAAAAAGCAGTTAACTTGTAGACTTCAGAGGGTTGAAAACTTCACCGAATCTTTAAACGATCGGTGACTTCAGTCACATTGACCAGTGATCTCACCCAGTAGGATGGGAGAGTACTAGGATCGAGTTAGTATTGAAGTTTACAAGCTTTTCTTGTAAACCGAGTTTTCTCCTAAGTATTTACGTCAATCTTTTATTTGTTGCTAATAAATCAAGCCTTACAAAATTTTCGCTTAGCCTCCTTTCCCCAGTGTGGGAGCGCAAACTAACGTGACTACTTGGATGGGTCAGTACAATCGAGAGATTACACCAGAGGAGCAGAAGCTTTATGATCACTTGCTCTTCTGCGTCGAGCATGAGTCGCCTCAGCAGCTAATTGGCCGCTTTCGGTCACTATTTATTGATGGCATTGGCTATCCAGAACGCGAAATTACCGTTGCGCTCGATCAGCTCATTGCGTCTAAGTTTGCCGAGCAAGAATTCAAGTTTGTCTTAAATCGATGCTGTCACATTTTGATCAACCGTTGGCAGACGCGATCGCAGTTGCAGCAGCCAATTTTGGAATTGGTGGCGCTGTTCGAGGCTCCTTCTGCCCGCCCGATTACTGAGGTGTCTCGCAGCAAATCAGTCAGGCGCTTGCGGGAACTGGTTGTCTTGTTTTGCCAAAGTGAGTACTGTGCTACCCTGCGACGTTTAGCGCGAGTCATTATTCAAACTAATGAAACGCAGCAGCAGGATAACCGCTCTCTCGGAACGCTGATTCGGCGCTATCCCTATCTTTATGACCACTGCTTGCTGAGCGAAGACAGTTCTTACGAGCATCAGCAAACAATCCGTCAAATCCAAACTCAGGTTCAGCGACAATTTGAAGTGGATCTATCGCAGTACGTCACCTATCGAGTGCGGCAGTCTCAAACCGTACGCTTGTCACCGACCTTGATAGAAGCCCGCCAACTTCAAGCGGTGAAGAATCCGACGCTGTTGAGTGATGACGAACTCTACCAGGCTTTGCAGCAATTTGCGGGGCGAGTAGATGGAGATGCTTCTTATCGAGATTTAGCCCAACGCTTTTTGCTCAACGCAAAGTACACGCCATCCTATGCGACGTTTAAGGATGACTTGTATGAGTACATTGTGGCTGCGGTTGATCCAGAGTACGGTAAGCGACAATTCAACAATCAGCTTTACCTACATCTGCGCAATACCCTGCCAGATAATCATGACCAGCGGTTGAATGAGTTTCTGCTGATTAGAACTTGCGCTTATCTACTCAACTTCTTAGTCGTAGAAAGTGCTCAGCGCCCTAATCACTTTGTTTTTGTCGATTTGATTACCAACTTGGGGGCTACTGCCGCAACCGGGTTGTTACTGAAGATTGTGTTACTCTGCCGTAAAGTGAAGCCTTATTTAGAAAAGCGCTTTTCTATTTTGTTCAATCACTACGAAGCTTGCGCTCGTGAAGGGGTGCATTGGCTAATTCAAGCTTTGGAAAACCTAAATGTGGCCCTTAGCACTAATTTTGGCGTGGTAGACCTCTCCTACATTCATCAAGTCGTTCAATAAACCCAAAGTATTAATTGATACCAACCTCTGAAGGAATTGGGGCGATCGCTCTCCTCCTTAGGTTTGGTGAGGTGCGATCGCCAGCCTCCACTTAACTGTGCTGCTAACTGCGCCAAGAATGACTCACTTTATTCAGTTGCATCACATCTTCATCGCTGAGCGTCCAGCCTAAAGCCCCCGCATTCTGTTGGGCTTGTTTGGCGTTCTTAGCGCCTGGAATCGGGATGACTCCACCTTGAGCAATCAACCAATTCAGGGCAACTTGAGCAGGTGTCCGACCATACTTGGTGCCTAAATCTTGAAGTAGATGGAGCACAGGCGCAAGTTTCTGGAGACCGTCGCGGCTAAAGCGAGAATCCCATTGGCGGGCTCCAGTAGGTTCCTGGTAATTTTCTACTGTGTATTTGCCAGTTAGTAAGCCTTGAGCTAAGGGGCTGTAGGCCAAAATCGTGACTCCTAATTGCCGCGCCATGTCTAGAATGCCATTGGCTTCAATCTGCCGAGTGATCAGGGAGTAACGAACTTGATTCACTGCTAAAGGCACACCCCGCTCAGCTAGAATTTTGTGGGCTTCTCGCATTTGGTCCGCCGAGTAGTTGCTCACGCCAATAGCAGCAATTCTGCCTCGCTGCACTTCATCAGCCAAAGCATTCATCAAGGTTGACTGGCTCATAAGGAAGGTGAAGGGCCAGTGAACTTGGTAGAGGGCAATTTGGTCTACTTGCAATCGCTTCAGGCTTTCCGTAAGAGCGTCAGTGACAGATTGCCCGCCAAAGCGCCAAGGAGCAGGACCGTATTTGGTGGCGATTTGTACGGGTTGTTGAGCTTGCTTCATAAACTGCCCCAGCAGCTTTTCCGACTCACCAAATCCGTAGACTTCCGCAGTATCAAAGAAGTTGACTCCAGCTTCTAAGGTGGCTCGGAAAGCAGATTCAACTTCGGTTGAGCCATAATGACTGCCGTAGTTCCAAAACAGCTTATCGCCCCAAGCCCACGTACCAATGCCTAAAGCAGGCACAACCGGACCCGTGGGGCCGAGCTTTATTGTTTGCATACTGTGACCTCTAACCTCTTTACTTTTCGTTATGTGCTTAGAGTGTAACGTTCTACAAAAGGCTGGAGAGGCTTTGAGTTAAGCGTTCCAGGATTTTTATAGAGTTTGGATTACGCCTGAGGATAGAGTTACTTCGCAATAAGAACGCATGACTTTAGGCTTCATCTCTCTAGAGCTTCCTTGAAGCCTCTATCGTAAGAAATAAAGCGACATCAACCAGCTGATCAATATTGTTCTAATCAACTTTTTAGTAGATATGGAAACTGATGACTTTTCGAACGAAAATTTAGAGCCGTCAGCTAGTACAGCAGCGATTTCTCGGATTAACTTGTTGACCATGTTTCGGTTAGGGTTGTTTCAGATGGGCTTAGGCATTATGTCTCTGCTCACCTTGGGCGTTCTCAACCGCGTGATGATTGATGAGCTGAAAGTTCCAGCTTTGGTGACGGCTGGGGCGATCGCGATGCATCAGTTTGTCGCTCCAGCGCGGGTTTGGTTTGGCCAGATGTCCGACTCCAAGCCATTTTTGGGCCATCACCGCACAGGCTATGTTTGGGTAGGCGCTGCTTTGTTTGCGATTGCCTCTTTCCTCGCGGTACAAGTGATGTGGCAATTGGGGAGTAACTTGCAAACTCAAGGCTGGACTGCTCAAACCTATGGATGGGTAGGGCTATTAGGGTTAGTTTTTGCCATTTATGGATTGGCGCTTAGCTCTAGCTCAACCCCCTTTGCCGCCTTGCTGGTAGATGTCTCAGATGAAAGTAACCGCTCGAAGCTAGTAGGCATTGTCTGGTCAATGCTGATGGTCGGCATTGTGATTGGAGCCATCATCATTAGTGTGGTGCTGAAACCATTGGCCTTAGATGCGCCGATCGCGGCTGTGCAAGCATCGATCAATCGCGTGTTCATGATAATTCCGGCGGCTGTGTTTGGTCTGGCGCTGCTGGCGACGGTTGGGGTAGAGAAGAAGTATTCCTGCTATGCTTCTCGCTCTAGCCTGTCCGATCGCGAAGATAGCATCACTTTTGGACGTGCCCTCAAGATTCTGACCGCTAATCGGCAGACTGGGTTATTTTTCACTTTTCTCTTGGTGATGACGATTAGCTTGTTTATGCAAGAACCTGTGCTGGAGCCTTACGGGGCGCAGGTTTTTCAGATGCAGATCTCAGAAACAACGAGGCTGAATGCTTTTTGGGGCATGGGAACGCTGCTGGGCATTAGCTCCACTGGCTTTTTGGTAGTACCCCGCTTGGGTAAGCAGAAGACGACTCGTTGGGGCTGCTTCTTGGTGGCATTGAGTTTTCTTTTGATTATTTCGTCGGGCTTTAGTCAAAATGCCAAATTGCTCCAAGGTGCTTTGTTCTTGTTTGGCTTGGCTTCTGGGATCACTACGACGGGGGCGATCAGCTTGATGCTCGATCTCACGGCAGCAGAAACAGCGGGCACTTTTATTGGTGCTTGGGGTCTGTCCCAGGCAATGGCTAGAGCGCTAGCAACTGTGACTGGCGGGGCGGTGCTCGATATTGGCAAGAAACTGTTCAGCAACTTAGTTTTTGCTTACGGTTTAGTGTTTGCACTGCAAGCTGTGGGCATGGTATTGGCGGTTTGGTTTCTAGGGCGGGTGAATGTGCAGGAATTTCGCAGCAATAACAAACAGGCGATCGCGGCTGTGCTAGAAGGTGATCTGGATTAATGACTGATTTTTGGACGACGATTCTTGACTTTGCTGAGGCGACGACGGCTAGAGTCGGTAAGCAGTTACTGGCGGATTTTGGTCAAGCGCAAGCAGCAGAGAAAGCAGATGGCAGCTTAGTTACCCAATCCGACCAGTGGGCTGACCAGGAATTGCGAGAGGCGATCGCGGCGGCTTTCCCGAAGCATGGGGTGCTGAGCGAGGAGGTGGAGCACATTTTTCCGGGGACGGAATGGTGCTGGATTATTGACCCGATAGATGGCACAACCAATTTTGCCCGCGGCATTCCGCTTTGGGGAATCTCTCTAGGGTTGCTGTATCGCGGTACGCCTGTATTTGGGTATGTGCATTTGCCGACACTGGGCCAGTCGTTTCATGGGTTTTGGTACGGTGATTCTGGGTTGAGTGGGCCTACTGGGGCGTTTCTCAATCGCCAGCCAATTCACAGTAGTGTGGATGAGCCTTCGCGCAATCACTTTTTCAGTTTGTGTGCCCGGAGTACAGCGGTGATGCAAAATCGCTTTCCTTGTAAGATTCGCATGTTAGGGGTGGCGACTTACAATCTGCTGACGGTGGCGCTGGGCTCGACGTTGGGGGCAGTGGAGGCAACCCCGAAGATTTGGGATATTGCGGCGGTATGGGCGATCGCGCAGGCGGGTGGAGCAAGCTGGGTGCCGTTGGAATCGGAGCCGATTTTTCCGCTGCAAGTGGGGCAGGATTATGGAGAGCGATCGTTTCCGACTTTGGTGGTGAGTCGGGGGGAGTTGGTGCCGTTTTTTAGGCCGTATGTGGGGTTTTTGGAAAAATAAGGGTTGCTTGAGCGAACCAAGAACTTGAGGGCACCTGCCCTCAAACTCCCGCTGAGGGACGGTTGCGTCCCCCAGACCCCCTCCAAAAGTGGTTTTGTGGTGTGGGGTTCTACTTTTTATTCATGGCGAGAACGCCGCTAAATAGCATCAGTAAGGCTCCGGCGAGGATGGCGATCGCAAGCCCCCCTAAAATCCAATCCAGTCCAGCAGTATTTTCCATAAATAAACCTTCATCCTTCCTCCCTCATCCTTCATCCTTCCACAGATAGTCCGCGATCGCTCTACCTCCGTTTTCTATATTTTCTGGGTTGAGTAGGACCAAGCGCTGCACGAAGTTAGGGGTGTTTTTGAGGCGGCGGGCAACTCGGCTAGGGATGCCGTCTCCGTAGATGATGTGGCCTTGTCCAGCCAGTACGACTATTTGGGAGTTGGGATGAGTGGTGGCAAATTGAGTGATGCGATCGGCCATTGTTTCGTCCCACAATACTTGGGCTTGAAAGAACTGCTCGAAGTTGTTGCTGGAGCTGTGGCCTTGGTGCATCTCTTCGTAGATTTTCTGGATGCGTTGGCGATAGGCTTTGTTGTCGGTGTGGATTTCTGAAGCGGGCGGAATAAATTGGCGATCGCTGGCCGTCAAACTATCTAAGCCTTGGCGAGCGACTTTGCGGGTGATTTCTGTGGGGGTGTTAAGGGCGATCAGAGGTAGACGTTTGGCTTTGGCAAAGCGCAAAATGGGGGCGTAGTACTCCCAGTCGTAGCCCCAACGTTGATCAAATTGGCTTTGTTGGCGCAGCTCTGCTTCGGTGATCTGGCCTGTTAAATAGCGATCGAGCGCAGGTTGATAGGGGCGCTGAAACATTTCTAGCGCGATCGCCAGTCGGGGCTGTTTTTGGTGAAGCGCTTGAATAATTTTGAGTTGTGCTCGATGATCGGCTGGGTTATCGTGAGTCTCGCCTAGGTAAACCACATCAGCGGCTGCTAGCTGGCGGAGAACAGCCTGAGGGCTCAAGCGCTGCTGCATCGGGCTAAAAATAGTTTGGGCAGGGGCGGGTGAGGTAAAACACAGAAAAAGGCCAAGCGACCACGCCCAAAGTTTTATTAGCTGACCTTTGCTCATGCTTTCCAACTGTCCCTATTGGTGTACCAAACTTTTTTCACCATAACGAATAATGCTTTGGGAAAGGGCATGCTGATAGCATTTGCAGCAGGCCACAGGTGAGCTGACAAATTTAAGCTGTCTTTGAGCCAGCTAGAAACCTTGCCATTGAGCCAAACACTATGCAGCGTTTTGAGTACATAACGGTTTACGTCAATGCTTCTGGGTCTTATCAGGCAGCTAATGGTAGCTGGAGAAACATGAAAGAATTGGGCGAGCAAGGCTGGGAATTAGTTTCAGTGGTGAGTGACGCAGCTAAGGATATGGTTGCCTTCTTTAAGCGACCTCAACAGCATAGTTAAACGCATAGATCGAGCTAGCAGAGCGATCGCAGCTTTTGACTCTGCATTTCCACCAAAGTTGTTCAACTTTTTCCGGAGCTACCCACCCCTTCCTAGAAGAAAGGAATGGTAGATGCACCCTGAATTTAATCCCTGGCCTTGCGCTGGGGATTTTTTTATGCCCACAACGCCTCAGCATGATGCCGAATGTGGTCTTCCATGAATGTAGCGATGAAGTAGTAGCTATGGTCGTACCCTGGCTGCATTCGCAAGGTGAGGGGTTGCCCTACCTGGGCACAGGCTTGCTCAAATAACTGCGGTTTCAGTTGATTTTCTAAGAAGTTATCCGCCGTGCCTTGGTCAATCAGAATAGGACGCTGCCAATCAGCGGTAAGAATCAACTCACTAGCATCATAAGATCGCCACTGCTCCTGATTTGCACCCAAATAATTATTAAAGGCTTTTTGTCCCCAAGCACAACGCATGGGAGCCACAATTGGCGCAAAGGCAGATACCGAAAGATATCGATCGCGATTTCTCAGTGCACAAACTAGCGCTCCATGACCGCCCATTGAATGCCCAAAGATACCTTGGCGATCGCGCTTCACCGGAAAATGCTCTGCGATCAGCGCTGGTAGTTCTTCGGTGATGTAGCTATACATCCGGTAGTGCTGGCTCCACGGCTCCTGGGTGGCATCGACATAGAATCCAGCGCCTGTACCAAAATCCCAATCTTCATCTTCACCCGGAATCCCTGTATTGCGTGGACTCGTATCCGGTGCCACGAGCATCACCCCGTGCTTGGCGGCAAACTGCTGTGCTCCCGCCTTCGTAATGAAGTTTTCTTCGGTGCAAGTCAGACCAGAGAGGAAATACAACACGGGCACTGGTTCTGCCTTAGCTTGCGGCGGCTGATACACCGCAAATTTCATCTCACTGCTACAAGCTGAAGATTGATGACTGTAAAAGCCGACGGTGCCGTCAAAGCAGTGATATTGATTGATGACTTGAGGAGATGCAGGCATGGCGAAATGGGAGTTCACAGCACTGGCATTCTAATCAATCCACGTTCTCTCGCCTATACACCACGCTCAGTCTTGGTGGATTGCAACTCAATTTATTTGACTTTCAGCCATCCCATCATCTGTCCAACTGTTAATTGCAACTCTGCTGCAAATGTAGGTATTGGGAGGCGATCGCTCTCGGCATCGAAGGATTGCGGTTGTTGTTTGGAAGTGTAGACCAGTACCAGTTGTTCAGCGGGGTCAATTAACCATCCCATCTGCGCTCCATAATTGAGGCAGTGGAGGATATTGGTGATGACGCGAGTTACGGATTGATCGGGGCTGAGAATTTCAATTGTCCAATCAGGCGGTGCAGCAAATGTATTTGCGATCGCCCCATCCTGATTGGTGGGAATGCGTTCCCAGGTGAATACTGCGATGTCAGGAACGATAGAGCGATCGCCAAATGTGCAGCGTAATTCAGGCAGGGCTAGCGCAATTTGAGTGTCTTCAACAACTGCATTGATCGTGGCGGTTAGCTTTTGTTGAATGCGGCTATGCTGTCCCTGCGGCATTGGCTTCTGAAAAACTTTTCCCTCAATAAATTCACTTGCTGGCTCGGTTTCTGGCAGTTTGAGAAACTCGTCTAGCGTGATGGATTTGGGCGGTGTTTGTACCATCAGTAACCATCCTTCTACAGCCCGATTGCCTTACATTTTAGCGATCGCTTGCTAAGATACTTGCACATTAGCTTGAAGTACTTGACTAAATCAAACTTGCTAAACTGTAATGGACTCTTCTTCTCAATAAATTTCTATTCTCCAAACAATTTTCAGTGCCATCAGAATTTTTAGCCTATGGACTTGTATCTGAAAGAGGACTAACTAAAACTATATAAATAGCTCGTGTCCTTTTTTTCTTGATTCATGAGTCAAACATCCAATTTAGATCTTTCTGGCAGAAATTTACGGGGACGCTCCTTCAAAAATGAACCACTAACAGGAGCAAATCTCAGTAAATGTGATTTGCGGGGGTGTGACTTTACTGGAGCTACATTAACCGGGGCGATATTTGAAGGTAGTCAGACAGGGCTATCTTATTGGCAATGGTTCTCCTTGTTTTGGAATTCCAAATCAAAATTATTAATCCTAGGAAGCGGTATAGCTTTTACGTTAGTTTTCAACAATACAATTGACAATTCCTTTGCGAAACACAGATTAGCATTGTTATCCAGTTGTGGCGTTGTATTTTTAATTGGATGTATAGACCTCAGAAAACAAGCAAAAACAACGATTGGAACATCGTTCAAGAGAGCAAACTTAGCGAGTGCAAGATTCAATAACTCAATAGTTCGGAACTCAGATTTTACAGGAGCGAAGCTGGCTCAGGTAAATTGGGATAAAGCTAAGTTCTCAAATTGTCGTTTTCAAGATCCTAAAATTGTAGAGTTATGCGCTCACAAAGATGGAAGCAGAAGAAACTATAAAGGTTATTCCTTTAAGGATCAAAATCTAGAAGGCGTTTTATTAACCAAAGCAAATTTAAATGAAGCAGACTTGAGTAAAGCCAATCTTAAACGCGCAGTTCTTGATGATGCTAGCCTAATTGGTATCAAAGCACTTGGTAGTATCTTCGTTGATGCCAGTTTGATAAACGCCAATCTAAGCCAGTCTGATCTTAGTAGAGCTAACTTCAGTCAAACTAAACTCGAGGGTGCTAACCTAGCTGAGGTTGATGCGTCTAGCACGAATTTTACAGGGGCAGATCTAACAGGAGCGTGTATTTCTGGATTAATAATTAACAAGATAACCAAACTTAAGAATATAAAATGCAGATACATTTATTTAGAAAAGAATTTCAAAGCAAGAGAACCTCAATATAGAGATTTTGAGCCAGGCGAGTTTCAAGATCTAGTTGTAAAGTCTAGACTTAGAGATTTACAACTGAGAAGTATAGCCAAGAACAGTAATGAAAAAACTGTTATCACAGTCAATATACTGGGTGACTTTATGCCAGACAAGGCTAATAAGCTTAATTTCAGCAATATTCAAGGTGATATCAGTGGTATTGCTGGTGGAAATATTCGTGGTGTTGCAGGCAAAGAAATGGTCGGTGTTGCAGGTGGTGATATTAGTGGCCAAGTAGATAATACGATTAGTAGGTTGGATGAGTGTAATAAGCCTGAAGCTGCTTCTTTAAAGAGTTTACTTCAGCAATTAAAGACAGAGGTTGAGAAGGAAGAGTCTGGCTTAAGTAAGCAAGACCAAGAGAAAGCTTTAAAGTACGTAGATCTCATTGGTCGATTAGGTGTTGAACCACAAAACCAAGATCTGCTGGAAAAAGTAGATAATGCTCTGGAAGCATTACCTAATGTTATGAGGCGTGGTGCTGGACTTGTTGAATTTGCTGATAAGCACCTACCAACCATTACCAACGCTATTAAAACTATCTTTGGTATTTAGTGTATGACCTTTAGTTACAAACTTATTGTCCTTTTATACACTTAACTAATTGGCTCAAAAAATAAGGTGAGCTGTTGCCCACCTCACTTACAAGAAAAGTTGTGATTAACAATTAACCAAAGATGCTGCCGAAGAATTCGATCGCTTCTTTGAGAGATTCGATGAAGACATCAATTTCTTCGCGGGTGTTGTAGAAATACAAACTTGCCCGTGCCGTAGATTGTGCCCCTAAATGGCGATGCAGGGGTTGGGTGCAGTGATGTCCCGCCCGGATGGCGATGCCTGCTTGATCCAAAATCGTCGAGAGGTCGTGAGGATGAACTGCGCCTACCGTGAAAGCAGCGAGAGCAGCTCGGCCTTTGCCATCTTCCGTCGATTTGGGGCCATAGGTGCGAACTTCAGGCAACTCGGCTAAGCGCAGGTACAGGTACGCCGTCAGTTCTTCTTCGTAGGCGTGGATTCTGTCCATGCCAATTCCCATCAGGTAATCCACCGCAGCACCCAGGGCGATCGCTTCAGCAATGGCAGGTGTGCCCGCTTCAAACTTGTGGGGCAAGTCAGCGTAGGTGGAGTGATCGAGAAACACATCTGCGATCATCTCACCACCACCCAAGAAGGGAGGCATGGAGCGCAGCAGATCCAGTTTGCCGTAAAGGAAACCGATGCCAGTCGCCGCACACATCTTGTGACCAGAGCCAACCAGCCAATCACAGTCAATATCCTGCACATCAACGGGCATGTGGGGCAGGCTTTGGCAGGCATCGATCAACACTCTCGCACCATGTTGGTGAGCGATCGCGCAGATCTCCTTAACAGGGTTGATGCAGCCCAAGGTGTTGGAGACATGCACCACGGAGACGAGCTTGGTCTTGTCTGAAATCAGCGACTTGAACTGCTCTAAGTTGAATTCTTCGGTTTCCGTTAGCTCCACAAATTTGAGCACCGCGCCCGTTTTCTGCGCCACCAACTGCCAGGGGATCAGGTTGCTGTGGTGCTCCATCACGCTCAGGATGATCTCGTCGCCCTGCTTCAGCGTGCTCAAGCCCCAAGCGTTCGACACCAAGTTGATCGCTTCGCTGGCGTTGCGGGTGTAGATAATCTCTTGCCGAGATGCCGCATTGACAAACTTAGCAACTTTATCTCTTGCGCCTTCGTAAGCATCCGTCGCCCGCGAGCTGAGCGTATGCACACCCCGGTGGACGTTGGCGTTATCGTGCTCGTAATAGTGTTGCAACGCTTGCAACACGGCTTTAGGTTTTTGGGAAGTAGCCGCGTTGTCTAAATAAACCAGGGGTTTGCCGTTGATCTCCTGATCCAAAATCGGGAAGTCAGCGCGGACCTGAGCGGCGAGAGTTCTTTCCTGAGCGATAGTCATGGTTCTAAAAGGCTCGTTGTTTCACTAGCTGAGACAGGCGATCGCGCACAGAGGCAACGGGGATTTGATCAATAATCTCGATCGCGAAGGCATAAACCAAAAGCTGACGGGCACTGGCCTGATCCAGACCACGACTTTGCAGATAGAAGATTTCATCCGGGTCAATCTGCCCCACCGTCGCGCCGTGACTGCACTTGACGTTATCCGCTGTGATTTCTAGCTGCGGCTTCGTATCTACACGGGCTTTGGGGGAAAGGAGCAAGTTGCGGTTGAGCTGTCCTGCGTCAGTGAGTTGTGCCAGTTTGGGCACAAACACTTTGCCGTTGAATACCGCTCGTGCTTGCCCATCCACAATGGTCTTGTGGAGTTGGCGACTGCTGCCGTGAGGTTGGGTATAGGCGATCGTGCTGTGAGTATCGCCGAGTTGGTCTCCACCCACGAGCGTCAAGCCGTTGAGGTTGGTTTCGGTTTGCTCTCCAATTTGGAAAACTTCCAAGTTGTGTCGTGACAGTTTTGCGCCAAAGCTAACGGCGTTACAGGTGTAGCGACTGTCACGGGCTTGGCTGACCGCAGTTTTGCCAATATGAAAAGCGTCTTGGCTATCCCGCTGAATTCTAGTGTGACGCACCTGAGCATTTTGTTCGACCCAGATTTCCGTTACTGGATTGGTGAAATATACACCCTCGCCTACCGTGACATAGTCTTCTACTAGCGTGACGCTACTCCCTGTTTCGGCCACGACTAAGCAGCGAAACTGGGATAGCACGGGGCGATCGCTGGCAGTCGAGACAAACAACAGATGAATCGGTGTTTCAACTTCCTGATTCTTCGGAATCCAAACCACGGCAGCATCACTCAGACCTGCGGTGTTGAGCGCCGTAAAGACTTCCTCAGCACCCGGTTGCTTTGCCAAGTAGTTCTGCGATCGCGCTTTCAACTCCTCTGGTAAAGCCGCCAGATTGCCGACAAAAATATTGGCTGGAAGATTGGCGATCGCCGAGAGTTCCGGCGCATAAACGCCATTCACAAACACCAACCGACTTGTAGCCGCTTCTGGCAACGTGAAGGCTTGAACGGCTTCAAGGTTGACTGCTAATGAGCGATCGCCAACTGCCAACTCCACCTGCAACAAGGGCGACAAATCGGTGTAGCGCCATTCTTCATTGCGAGTCGTGGGGAAGGTTTGCTCTTGCACCAAAGCCGCAGCTTGGGATCTGAGTTCTGGGAGGCGATCGCTAACTGTCAGCTCAGCGCTTTGAGCTAACTTCAGTAACTGAGTTAAGTATGCTTCCCGGTTGCCAGCAGCGCTAGAATTTATCGTTTGTTCGGGAGAAACTTGAATCGTCATCGTGCTGCCACCTCAGCCGCGTCTTCTTCTCTCACCCACTCATAACCGCGCTCTTCCAGTTCCAGAGCCAGTTCCTTGCTACCTGTAGTCAGGATGCGACCGCCTTCCATGACATGCACAAAATCAGGGGTGATGTAGTTGAGCAAGCGCTGGTAATGGGTGATCATAATCGTGGCATTTTGAGGATTCGCGATCTGGTTGACGCCCCCAGACACAATCTTGAGCGCATCAATATCTAAGCCAGAATCAGTTTCATCCAGAATGGCTAGCTTGGGTTCGAGCAGCGCCATTTGCAGAATTTCGTTGCGCTTTTTCTCGCCACCAGAGAAACCTTCATTCACACTACGATTCAGAAACGCAGGGTCCATCTTGACCACATCCAACTTCTGCCGCACCAAATCATCAAAGTCAAACGCGTCGAGTTCTTCTAGACCTTGATGTTTGCGGCGGGAGTTGTAAGCCACGCGCAAAAAGTCGATGTTGCTGACTCCTGGAATTTCTAGCGGGTATTGGAATGCCAAAAACACACCCGATCGCGCCCGTTCCTCAGGTTCCATCTCCAGCAAGTTTTGGCCCAGGAAGATCACTTCGCCACCCGTCACTTCATAAGCGGGGTGTCCTGCCAAAATCTTGGAAAAGGTGCTCTTGCCAGAACCATTTGGCCCCATGATGGCGTGAATTTCTCCAGCCTTGACTTCCAGGTTCAAGCCTTTAAGGATTTGGGTGCCGTCCACATTCGCGGTTAGATCCCGGACGGATAAAATAACTTCGCTGTTTTCAATGATCATTGCAACTGATTAAAACTCTGGAATGCTTGAGGGTTAGAGAATTCGAGCAGGTTGGAGAGGGGTGCGATCGCTTCTTTCGCTTCTTGGTTTCTCCCCTCTCCTGCAAGGAGAGGGGCTGGGGGAGAGGTCTTAACCCACGCTGCCTTCTAGCTTCAGGGCCAACAGGCGATCGGCTTCGACCGCAAACTCCATCGGCAACTGACTGAACACATCCTTACAAAAACCGCTGATCATCATCGAGATCGCGTCTTCCATCGAGATGCCGCGTTGGGTGAAGAAGAAAAGCTGGTCTTCGCCAATCTTGGAAGTTGAGGCTTCGTGCTCCACCTTGCCTGTATTGTTCTGTACCTGGATGTAGGGGAAGGTGTTGGCTTGGGCGTTGTCGCCAATCAGCATCGAGTCACACTGCGAGTAGTTCCGTGCGCCCTCCGCTTTCGGCCCAATCTTCACTAAACCCCGATAGCTGTTCTTGGAGTTGCCCGCCGAAATCCCCTTGGAGATGATCGTGCTGCGGGTGTTCTTGCCGATGTGGATCATCTTGGTGCCTGTGTCGGCTTGCTGCATGTGGTTGGTTAGCGCCACCGAGTAGAACTCACCTACAGAGTTGTCACCGACCAGCACGCAACTGGGGTACTTCCAGGTGATGGCCGAACCTGTTTCCACTTGGGTCCAAGAAATCTTGGAGTTCACGC
This sequence comes from Trichocoleus sp. FACHB-591, assembly GCF_014695845.1. NCBI lineage: Bacteria > Bacillati > Cyanobacteriota > Cyanophyceae > Leptolyngbyales > Trichocoleusaceae > Trichocoleus > Trichocoleus sp. FACHB-591. Next base: position 85,711 of record NZ_JACJPA010000118.1, on the reverse strand, counting down.
CTTGGCAGAGACCGCGCTTGGTGACGAAGTTATAGATACCGCCTTTGCCGTTCTCGTCGCCTGCATACCAGTTCTGGACAGTGGAGTACTTGATCTCAGCATTGTCCATCGCTACCAATTCCACTACAGCGGCGTGGAGCTGGTTGGTGTCGTACATAGGGGCAGTACAGCCTTCGAGATAGCTGACTGAGCTGCCTTCTTCAGCCACAATCAGCGTCCGCTCAAACTGCCCTGTGTCGCCACTGTTGATCCGGAAGTAGGTAGACAACTCCATTGGACACTTGGTGTTTTTGGGAATGTAAACGAAGGAACCGTCGCTAAACACCGCCGCGTTAAGGGCCGCAAAATAGTTATCGGCGACAGGCACAACGCTACCGAGGTACTTCTGTACCAACTCTGGATACTCACGCAGCGCTTCCGAAATCGAGCAGAAGATCACGCCCTTCTCAGCTAGCTTCTCGCGGAAGGTGGTGGCCACGGAAACGCTGTCGAAAATGGCATCAACCGCTACGTTGGCGAGGCGTTTCTGCTCGGTGAGCGGAATGCCCAGCTTCTCGAAGGTTTCCAGAAGAATGGGGTCTACTTCGTCCAAGCTCTGCTTCTTCTGCTTCTGCTTGGGTGCGGAGTAATAAATGATGTCTTGGTAATTGATTGGGGGGTAGGTGACATGGGGCCAAGTCGGCTCCGTCATCTTGAGCCACTGGCGATAGGCTTTGAGGCGAAACTCCAGCATGAATTCTGGCTCTTCTTTCTTGGCCGAAATCAGGCGAACGGTATCTTCGCTTAATCCACGGGGTACGGTTTCTGACTCGATGTCCGTCACAAACCCGTACTTGTAGGGCTGATTGACGAGTGTCTTAACGCTTGCAGTCATCGGTAGTGTTCTCTCAGGACTCTAGGGATCGGAGGCGGCTGAACAGCAAACCTGGGGCGAAATGAGACGCTAGGTCAGCAAACGAGGAAAGTGTGTTCTCTAGGGAAAGGAATCGAGTCAGCCGCAGGCAAAAGGCTAAAAATTAATATTGATTGGTCACAGCTCTAACTTCTTCAAAGCTGATTTCCTGCTTGTCCCCCCTAAACTCGTTGTCTTCGGTTAGGAAGAGCATGCAGTGGCACTCTTTGCGCTCGCGCATGGGGACGCAAGGGCAGTTCCAGAAAGCAGCGGCTACTTCTGCTTCTTTGTCTTCGTAGTGACGGCAAGGGCAGAGAGGAGCACCCAGTTCGTCCTTGTGTTTGGCTAGCCCTTCGATCACAACAGCGGTGACACCGGGGTCTATACAGAAGTAGGTTCCTGTCCGTTTGGCATAAGTTTCTGAAAAGTGCCTCATGGCTTCGAGGCTTTTTTCTGTTGCTTGCTGGCTTTCAGGGGTCGTTGAATTCATGAGGCAGGATGGCAGGACAAACTGAACTACAATCTATAATTAAATAATTAAAACAACACTTTCGTTGCTTAATTTCTATTTTAGGGTACTTTAGAAACAATTTAGTTGTCAAAGTCTGTTCGCGCAATTTTTGCCGTTCGCTTTAGCTGGTTTTGAGACAAGGATGGCAACGACACAGCAACCTTCTACGAAACAGGACATCCTGCATCATTTATTGAAGCAGGGCCAAGCGACTGCCCAAGAACTGGCGGAACACTTGAAGCTGAGTCCTCAAGCAATTCGCCGTCACTTGAAAGACTTAGAGGCGGAGGGGTTGATTTTGCACGAAGTTGTGCATGTCAGTATGGGGCGTCCCAACCACGTCTACAAGCTCAGCCGTCAAGGTCGCGATCGCTTCCCGGATCGTTACGAAGAATTTGCGCTTTCGCTTCTAGATACGCTGACCGAAACAGTGGGCCGTGAACAAGTGGGAGTGTTGCTCCAAAAGCAGTGGGAACGCAAGGCGGCAGAATATCGCGATCGCGTTGGTTCAGGATCTTTGCAAGAGCGAGTGGCTAATTTAGTTGAGCTACGACGGGCTGAAGGCTATATGGCTGAGTGGCACTCTGTGGCTAGTACTGAGGCGCAATCCGTCTCGACTCAATTAGATCAGGCTGAGCGCTATGTTGTGACTGAGTATAACTGCGCCATTTCGCATATTGCGGAGTCATTCCCGAGTGTGTGCGGTCATGAATTAGAAATGTTTGCGGCGGCATTACCCGGTTGTACCGTAGAACGGACTCACTGGATTGTGAATGGCGAACATCGCTGTGGCTATTTGATCCAGACTAAAGCAGCAGTTGGCAACTAGCGCTGAGCAGGGTAGTCGGGCAGAATAATTCTCTAGAAAGGTTTAGTTTGGACTCATTGTTTCTAAGCTAGTAGCGATCGCCTTTAATGTCGCTGCAAACTGTCCACTGCAAACTGCCATGATTAATTGTTGACTATGACTCAACCCCAACAACCTACGACCCAGTTTCTTAGCTTGGAAGAATCTGCTGCTGTAGATGCGGCGTTGCTGTCGTCTCATGAAAAATTCTTGACTCGCCTCACCATTTCTTCTCTACAGTTGCTGAAACACATTGCCCAAGATGCAGGAGTGGCGATCGAAGAATTGACCCCAGAGCAAGTGATTGCCTGGTTTGAGGAAGATGGTAGAGTTCGCCGCGAACACGGATCAGAAGCTGCGTTCCTCAAGTGGTAGCAAACTGAGACAGAAAAAAGCGATCGCTTCTTTTCTTCTTTACAAAGAGCGATCGCCTGGGGAGAACAGAGGAAATCGGTAGATTAGCGCGAATACAGCAACTCGCGAGACTCTTGCTTGACCACACCGGACATGGTGGCCTGTTGCAGTTTCATGAAAGCCCGTAAGTCTTGGGCATCGTACTTTTTGGCCAATAACTTCCGGAGTTGCTCTTCTGCTTCAACTGTCAAACAACCGGATGTGAAAGCCTGTTGGACAATTTCACGAATCAGCAGCATGAGGACACCCTGTAAATTTACTGGTAGAAAGATAGGGTTGAAATGAATTCTTGATCAAAAGACGGTGTCTTTACGCAGTTGTTCCTATCGTTAGAATTTTCTCTGGCTTGCTGGTGATACACCAGTCCTAAAGGACTTACGAAATTGGCGGGTTGTCAGTCAAGATTGTCTACACTGGCAATGGTGATTTGCACCCCTGTATTGGAGCTGACAACCTTGAGCCTCACGCTTTACTTTCTCCGCCACGGCCAAACCACTTGCAGCCGCGAAAACCTCTTTTGTGGCGTGATCGACCCTGAACTCACCCCCGACGGTTTGGCAATGGCTCAGGCCTTTGCTGTCGCCTATAAAGCCATACCCTGGACAGCAATTTTTTCTAGCCCCATGAAGCGGACGATCGCCACCGTAAAGCCGCTTTGTGAGGCGACAGGCTTGCAACCAGAATTGCGAGATGGGCTGAAAGAAATTAACTATGGCAAGTGGGAAGGCAATACGGTGGCCACTGTGAGCCAGAAATTTCATGATGATTACTTGCGATGGTCTGCTGACCCTGCTTGGTACCCACCCACGGAAGGAGAACCAGCGGTGGCGATCGCGACCCGAGCCTTACAAGTCATCGAAGAAATCAAAGAACGGTTTAATGACGGTAATGTCTTGATCGTGGCGCACAAAGCCACAATTCGGATTACTCTTTGTGCTTTGTTGGGTATTGATGTGGGCCGTTTCCGCTACCGTTTGGGCTGTCCAGTGGGCTCTGTGAGCATCGTCGAGTTTGGTGCACATGGACCACTACTCAAAGCCTTAGCCGATCGCACCCATTTAAGTGAAGAATTGCGATCGCTCCCCGGCACCTAAGGTAGAACAAAAGCTTATTTGGGCGAAGCTGTACCAAACAACTTCAGCCTATATTGCGTGACTAGCGATCGCCGTACTGCTAGATTACTTCTGCTCAGAGCGGAGTTTTTGCAAAATCTGAGTGCGTTTTTCTTGCCACCATTCGTCAGTCATGTAGCCTAATTCATCACTCTCTAAGGTTTCGGTTAACAACGTTTCTAACTGTCTTTTGTTAACTCGTTCTTGATCTTGGTGAATTAAGTGCTGGATGTACTCGCTGCTCGTATCGTAGCCGCCAAAAGTAACTTGCTCCTCAACAAATTGGTGAACTGCTTCAGGTAGCGAAATATTCAGAGTAGACATTAGCCATTGCCTCCATGTGCATCGCCATCAGAGTTGTGGCAAAACTGATTAAAGCCATCAATACTGCCTTATTTTTTCTGACTCATGGTTATACTTCCTCTGTCTTGGGGTTGTACTTCCTACCTCTTAAGAGGGATTGCGATACAACTAGACTTTACCTAAAGACAGCCATAAACCCTACTACTCTTGAGTTAAAGCTAATTAGTATTGGGTTTTCTGTATGCACTTCGATCTAGGCGCGATCGCCCGTTAATCTAGAAATTATTCTTTAGAATCCCGCGTCGCTGGACCCAAAACAGTAGAATTCGAGCGTCTAAAGCTGGTTTCATCTTGCTGGAGCGAACCCAGTCTTTAATTCCCTCCCGAAAAACACCACTTTTAACTTATTGGAATTGCCGAGTCATGTTAGACCCAGTTACAACCCTCAGCATCTTCCAAAGGCAGCCAGAGCCACAGCACTTCTCAACTGATCAAGTCATCTTTGAAACCGGGCAACCCGCTGAATTAATGTATGGCATTCTTTCAGGGACGGTTGGCTTAGTGATCAATAACCGAGTGGTAGAAACGTTGGAGCGAGGTGAAGTGTTCGGAGTTGGCGCGTTGATTGGTGCAAAAACCAGAAATTATACGGCTGTGGCCGAAACCGATTGCCAACTAGCGTTTCTGGATCAAAAGCGGTTTCTCTTCGCCGTCCAAGAAACTCCCATCTTTGCCCTAGAAGTGATGAAAAGCTACTCCGAGAGACTCAGCCGTTTGTTGCAGCTACTTTAAGCAAGCTGAATCTACTTCACCTAATCAGGAGTCTAGGATAGAGAAGCAGTTTTGAGTGTAGGTGCTTGTCAGTTCCTAGACGTGTTCTCGTTTGTCAAAACAAAAGTTGTCAAAAGCAAGGCGCGACAAGAGTTTTAGCAGCTTTGCAAACCCAAGCTACTTCTGACGTACAAGTTGAAGCCAGTAGTTGCTTGGGACAATGTGGCAATGGCCCCATGATGCTCGTGTTGCCAGAGGAAGTCTGGTATTGTCGGGTGCAGCCTGATGAAGTAGGTGCGATCGCCGAACGCCACTTAAAGCAGGGAAACCCCGTGAAGGGCATGCTTTATCGCAAGTTTCATCCAGCTGATCAGCCAAAACAGTCAAAATAGCCAAAATAATAGAGACGCGATCGGCACGTCTCTACAACTTATTGCAATCCTAGCTCCAGTCTAGAAGCTAGAAGTCTTGCCCGTTTCAGCTTGAGTCGGAATCGGCTGAACATCGGTATAGCCCATGTTGGCAGCAATTTCTCGGAACATGGAAATTTGATGCTCAAAACCTAGGTGTTCGGTTTGAGAAAGTAGGTTGTTGATGCCTTCAGCCGCGTTGTAGTCTCCTGGCAAATCAACTACTGTTTCGCCCATTGCTTGCGCCCAAGCAAACCAAACCATTAGTTGATTATTTTCCTTTAAAGAGCCATAAGCCCGTGAATATTCGGTGTCTTCACGATTCACAATCTGGCGCATAATTGCCAGTTGTTCGTCATCAGATAATTCGTAAAAATCACCCATTAATTTAGGGGCTAAATTTGGCTCTGTTGCAGCTGGAGCCGCGGGGGTAATTGACTCACCCATCTTCTCGTAAACGTAGTAGAAATAAGCTAATTTCTCATCTGTCCCGAGCTTGTTAAATGCTTCAACTGCTTTTGTAGTATCTTCATTTAGAAGTTGGGATCTACCGCTTTCATGGTCAGAAGTCATAAACTTTTCTCCTAGAGAATATTAAGTTACTCCAGGTTAGAGTTATCACAATTTTTGGAGCGCGATCGCCCCTCAGGAGGGAGAGTTTCGATTACTTAACTTGCTTTGGCGAATCTCTCCACAGGGGGAGGTTGGGAATCTATCCTGGGGGGTTGAGGAAAGCAGAGCCAGCTTTGTTAAAGTCAGGGCATGAAGTTAAAAAACGAAAGTTAGGAGTTCAATATGGCTGACGCAACTACCGATTTAACCCCAGGTGAAGGTCAAAATTTTGATGCTCTACAAGCGACAGAAGAGATTTCTGCGGGTGAACAAAAAGCTCCTAAAGTAAACATAGATGCTGACTACGAAGCTTCTAAAGAATATAGCGTCAGCGACGTTGATCGCAGCAGCCAAGGCGCAGAAGCGGCAGCAGCAGCTACTGCACCCGAACACGAACTTCATGCAGCAGAAGAAACCAAGTTTGAAGCAGAACCTACAGGCGATCCCAGTGACTTCCGGGCAATGGCTCAAGACTTACGTCCTGACGCAGCTAATACTGGCGACAGCCACGATTTGATCCAAAAAGCTTTTGAAAAAGGGCAGCCTGGTCAATAAGTCGAAAACTTCAAGATTGCTCAGCCTGAGTGCTGTTCACCGCTGATTTAACCGCCAGTTCACATAGATTAATCCATAACTAAAAATCTTTTGGATTGGTGCCAGCGAAACAAAAAGCTTCTTTTCTTAAGAAGGTTATACTTACCCCCTATCTAACTCTAAGCTAATCCTCTATAACTAAACTAAACCCAATATTTGTAGGCTGGAATTTATAAGTGTAATTCCAGCTTTTTTGTATTTAAGAACAGCAGTTTTTAGTGAGATGAGGAGTTGTTGATTAGTTCGAGCGATCGCTGATGAATCACTAATTTACTAATAATTTCGTTTCATCAACTTTGCCCGGAGATTTTAGTAAGGCCCAGAGTTGTTCATCAGTAAAATCGGGAATCACTAGCATCGCGCCTAAATCGTAAAGCACTTGGGGATTGTGGGTGGAAGCAATGCCAACGGTAGGAATTCCTGCTGCGACTGCTGAGCGAATCCCTGAGGGGGAATCTTCAAAGGCGATCGCGGCTTCTGGAGACACCCCTAGCCGCTCCAAGGCAATGTTGTAGGGGGCAGGATCTGGTTTTCCCACACCAATTTCATCCGAGATCACCACTGTCTGGAAATGAGCATTTAATTTCAGAGTTTCCAGCATGAAGTAGGCATTTTCGGGTGGGGCATTCGTTACAACGGCTAAAGGTAACTGCTGTTGCTGCGCCCAATCTAGAATTTGGGTCAGCCCTGCCATAGCTGTAATTTCTTGTGTCGCTAATTCCCGGAAGCGTAATTCTTTAGCATCCGCAAGTTGTTGCCCTGCCTCCACAGACAAATTTGGCAAAATCTCTCCAATAATCACGGGGTTGGTCTTGCCGCTAATCTGGGTTTTGTAAAACGTCTCGTCAATCTCTATTCCGTGTTCGCTGAGGTGTTCTTGCCAAGCTCGGAAGTGAATGGGATCGGTGTTGGTGAGGGTGCCATCCAAGTCAAATAAAATTGCTGCCAGCATGATATGAGGAGTTAAGGGACATCGAGCAAAGGAAGAAAACTAATCTGCTTCCCTTGTAGGATACCGAAACAAAGCTTTACCTTTTCAACACTTCAGAAAGTTCTGCCACGTCATGACGGGATACGAAATTGAAACGGAGCGGCTACAGCTTCGACTCCTAGCGATCGCCGACTTGGAAGCTCACCATCGGCAAATTACTGCCAATCCGTACGTGATGAAAACGCTGCCTTCGTCTCAGCCCCTGACTTGGGAGCGGGGTCAAGCTGTTTTGACCAACTTTATAGACCACTGGCAACATCATGGCTTTGGGCTGTGGGCAATGGTGGAGAAGCAACATAGAGAACTGATTGGGCATTGCGGATTGCAGTGGTTGCAAAACACGCCCGAAGTAGAGCTGGCTTACGCGATCGCCCACGATTACTGGAACAAAGGACTTACGACAGAAGCCGCCAGAGCTAGTGTGCGCTTTGGTTTTGAGACACTGCAACTTCAGCGCATTGTCTCTATTGCTTTACCAACCAACCTTGCCTCGCAACGAGTGATGCAAAAAGCAGGGCTGAAATATGAAAAACAAGCTCACTATTACAATCTTGAGGTGGCTTACTACTCACTCAACCGAGCAGATTATCAGCCAGATGATTCGTTCTATCGGCTTAGATTCGCTGGTTAAGGAGTAGCGATCGCAAACTCCACCCCATAAGCCTCCAGCAAGTTGCAAGTTTCGTGATCGTTGAGGTTGGTGTCGCTCAGTTCCAGGTTGTAGAAATCCACAAAATCAGCGTCGAAATAGGGGCCAGCGTGCCAGGTGCCGAGGTTAAGCTTGATGAAGCAGTTACCGGGGATTTGGAACGCAGCAATCTTATCTAGGTCAGGCTGCGAACTTGGAGAAGGGGGCGCTACAGCCAGTAACCATTCCTTCCCTTCGAGCGACCCCAAACATTGGGTGCATTGAACGTGGCGAGTGATGTTGTGAAACTTCCGACCTTTGCTGTGCAGCCGCATGATGTAGAAGCGAGGCGTACCGCGATCGAGCACCAGTTGGGCATCCTCCGAGTCAAACAGCTTCCCATCCGTACTGGCAGCAATCACTTGGCCGTAAGGTTGAAAGTTTTCTGGCGTAATCGGCTGCGCGGGTAATCGTTCCAAAATACATGTCCTCATGACCGAACTTTGATGTTTTCCTAAGCTACGGAGCGATCGCACTTATGCCTACTGGGGTCTTGCAACGGGGAACTGTGGTTTTGTAGCGGCACCCTGCTGAGCTTGGAGTTGGTTAATCACTGCAAAACGAATGTCTTGTTTCTCTTCTACTAGCTTGATGTCAGGCGATTGGAACGTCAAAAAGCCTAAATTGCTTTCTTGACCCGTCATTAAAAAGTCATTAATAGCAACACGGTACATCCGATTTGGTTGCAGAGGCTGACCTTGAATCAACCAACGATTTGTATTGGCGTTCCAATCTACATTCGCAGTTTGCAAGTAACCGCCCGCTCCTCGATTATCTCGTCCTTGAGTGAGAGCACGCTGAAGAACTTCACCCTTCATCTCGATCGATAGCACCTTACCGCCAAACGGCAGAATCCGGATCACATCGTATTGCGTGATCGGCCCTGCGGGAATGCGATCGTCAATACGAATCGAGCCACCATTAAAAATTGCCAATTCAGCTCCCTCCACTTCCCGCAGCATCGCCTGAGCCACAAGTTTCGTCAGGTTAGTCGGAGAGTTGCGAACACTGGATTCCAGCCCATCTAAAGTTTCACGAGTAGTTGCGATCGCCTGCTCTGGGTTAAATCCATCGGCCCGAAATCCTGCAAAGGCGCGATCGACCCATTGCTGCACCACTTTCGCGGTGCGGGCATCCTCTGGCATGGCATCTGTGATGGGCTGCAAACGAGAGTTAATTCGTAGACAGCGCGTTTGGGTGTCGTATTGCAAATCATGAATGTAAACGGTGCGGGCATTGGCATCTGCCTTAAAGATCGGTGTTAAACCTGCGTTGCATTTCCGAGCTTTATTAGTTTCACCGACGACTCGCCACTGTTGCATATTTTCGTGTTCGTGCCCACCCAAAATTAAGTCGATCTCAGGAATCGTAGCGGCGAGTTGTTGGTCTTGTTCCAGGGAGAGGTGGGTCAGCGCCACCATCACATCCGTTTTGCCTTGCATGGCTTTGACTTGCTCCTGAGCTGAGGCGATCGCGTCTCGATAACGCACGTAGTTTTTCTGGTTACTATCCAGAGTCACCCCGATTAAGCCAACTTGGACGACCTCTCCTTGCTTGCCTTTTGCCGTCAGAATCTGGGATTGAGCTACACCGGGAAAGGCCTTACCTGATGCGTCGGTAACGTTACCCGAAAACCAACGAAACTTCGACTCTCGCAATCGCTGCCGAAACAACTCCTCGGACAAGTCGAACTCGTGGTTGCCGAAGGTAGCGTAGTCCAAACCCATCACATTCAACACGGCTACCATTTGCTGCCCTGCCAAGCGTTGCCCATTGACTTTAGCGGTACCCAAGGCAGAAGGGCTGAAGAAATCACCTGCTAAAACGGTGTAAGTATTACGGTTCTGGCGCAATAGCTGCTGGCGCAAAGCCGCTACTCTCGCTAAGCCCCCTCGCTTCCCTCCTTCAACTGGCGTGATCTCATAGACATCGTTGAGATGCAGCAAGGTAAGGTTAACTGTTTCTGCCCAGACAGGACGAGTGAGGCTCAGAGCTAATAGTTGCAAAGCCAAGCCGTACCATTTCCATCGTTGCTGCATAGGTCTCATCTCATTCATGGCCACAAACTGCTGGGAACTGGCTAGTAACTCAGCGCAGTTGTTCAAATTTAGGCTACATGAATTTTTAGTTTGAGGACTAATTTGAGGTTTTAAGTTAAGAATGCGGGTTTGGGGCGATCGCTTTTTGCTGTCGTCTTAGGTAAAGAATTACTGGGCTTTACAGGTAACGTGATCACAAAGGTTGTCCCCTGTTCCATCTCCGAACAACAGGTCAACTGGCCGTGATGTTTTTCTTCCACAATTTGGCGGCTGATCGAGAGTCCTAGCCCGGTGCCTACGCCACGCGGCTTAGTCGTAAAGAAGGCCTCAAAGATTTTATGTTGGGTGTCAGCGTCGATACCAGAGCCGTTATCTTGAAAGCGAATGACGACCCAATTGGGGTCAGGTTGCTCTGTTGTAATGATGAGCTGTTTGGGGCTATTTGTGTCAGTTTGCTCTTCCAAAGCATCGATCGCATTACTCAGCAGATTCATGAATACTTGGTAGAGGAGGCCGCTGTAACCTTCAATGTTGGGCACTGCTCCGTAGTTGCGCGTGACGGTAATTCCCTTTTTGATGCGGCTACCCAAGATCAATAGCGTGCTGTCCAGACAGGCGTGCAGATCCACCGCATGCACTTCTGACTCATCCAAGCGAGAAAAGTTTTTCAGGCTCAGGACGATTTGCCGCACTCGGTCAGACCCCATCTTCATCGATTGCAGCAGCTTGGGCAGATCTTCTTGCAAAAACTCTAAGTCAATCTCTTCGGTCTGAGCTTGCACGGCTGAAGGCGGCTGCGGTACTTCACGTCGATAGGTGTCGATTAGTGCCAGCAGATCATCTACATAAGTGTTGGCGTGCTCTAAGTTGCCATAGATAAAGTTAACCGGATTGTTAATCTCATGGGCTACCCCCGCCACCATACGGCCCAAGCTTGACATCTTTTCACTCTGGATCAGTTGCGTCTCTTGCATTTGCTGCTGTTGCAATGCCGCTGCCTGCTGTTCTTCCAACAGCATTTTTACTCTTTGTGTGAGTTGATTGAAGGAAGCTGCGAGAATGCCAATTTCATCCTCAGTGGTAACGGGAGCTTGGAGGTCGAAGTTAGAGGTTTGGACCGTCCGCTGTGCTACTGTGGTCACCCACTTAATGGGCTTAGTAATCGCCCGACTGGTATAGAAGGCCAGCAGACCCCCAATCAAACTAGACAGAAGGATGCTGGCAGCAATAATCTGAATGCGAATAGTTTCCCAGGAAAGCAGAGTCGCTTTCGCTTGACTTGCTTCTTCATAAGAGGTGTTGATGATGTCCACCAAGTCGTCGGAGACTCCATCAAACCGTAGGGCGATCGCGCTATTAGTAAAGCTCAAAAGCTGTTGCTGCAAAGCTTGAAGCTGAGCTGACGAGACATTGGCCTGAGTCGTTGGTTCTAGCAGCTGATTGGCTTGTTGAAAATAAGCCTCTGGGACTCCTTGATAAGTTTCTAATAGTTCTGGAATTCCTTCTTGATGGCCATCCGCTTGATATTCGAGCTGCTGAGCATGAGTTGTTACACTAGCCCAAAGCCGCTTGATTTCAGCCGCGTGAACCAGAAAGTGCTCATATTCATCCCGCAGTGCAGACAAATCTTCGGTTAAAGGGATTAATTGCTGTTGGTGAGTCCGAGCTTGAAGGATACTGGCTTGCAGGCGGTGGAGCAGCCGAACTTCTTCTTCGGCCCGATTGTGACGTTCTAAAGCAGCATGCTGGAAACGATCGCCAACGACAAAACCAGCGGTAGTCCCGATTACTGCGACCCCCAACGCGATCGCATATCCGTAGCTAATTTTTTGGCCAATGCTCAGACGCCTACTCACTTTTCTAAGCCATCCCTGCTTCACCATCGGCGGTGAAGTTTGAGGCTGGGCTGCCAACTGAGACGATTTAGGGTCAAGCTCAGAGTTCATAGGTTGTGCTTATAGCCAGAGGTCTGAAAGGATAGGTGTCTGGAACTGAGCTGATGCGCTAGTCAGTTCAAACGTATCAAGTTCAAGGGGGGACTGGCTTAGCTCCCCTTAATTTTACATACCTTAGTTTTTCCGTCAGGTGAGTGATTAAACGGAAATCTTGAGGCAGTTTCGTGCCCCCTCTAGTCCATGAAAGGCTGAGCGCGATCGCATTTGAGCCGCTTAGGCTTGAATTAATAGATTGGGTTGTGGCACTTCAGGCAATCCTTGTCCTTGGTTTTGCGTCACTTCCACATAAATATGCTCTAAACGCACTGGCTGACGGGCGATCGAGTCGAGGGGAATGCCATCAAAGTGGGCCAAAATTTCTTTTAGCTCTAGCGCTTGCGGCAACCAGAAAGCCAAGTCTCGACCATAACGACGCTTGGTAAAACCGAGTTGTGCGGCTCGTGCGATCGCCAACTCCTCTTCTGGAGTTTGTACCAACACAATCTCTTGCGCTGGAATCAGTTGCCGTAGCTCGCTTAAGCTGCCTTCAGCCAACAAACGGCCTTGCTTCAGAATACCGATGCGCTGACAAAGACGCTCTGCTTCATCGAGCAGATGTGTCGTCAGTAGCACTGTAATCCCTTGCGTTTGCAACTGCCGAATCAAATCCCAAATTTCGTAGCGAGCTTCAATATCTAGCCCAGTAGTAGGTTCGTCTAGTACAACTAATTTAGGTTGGTGAACTAAAGCGATCGCCATACTCAACCGCCGTTGCATTCCACCGCTCAAAGTTTCTGCGGGGCTTTTGGCGCGATCAGCGAGTCCTACTGCTGCCAAACAATGCTGCACTCGTTGCGATCGCATTTTGCCTGACAAGCCATAGATCTGAGCAAAGAACTTGAGGTTTTCCTCGCAAGTTAAGCTTTTGTACAGCAAACTCTCTTGCGGAGCCACGCCAATCAATGGCTTCGTGGCTTCCGAAACTAGATGACCACTAACCCGAATCGTCCCGCTGTCGGCTCTGAGCAAGTTGCACAGAATATTGATCGTTGTGGTTTTGCCTGCTCCGTTAGGACCAAGCAAGCCGTAAATTTCTCCCGGTCGGATATGCAGGCTCAAACCCTGTAGCACCTGCCGCTGACCGTATTGTTTGGTGAGGTTGTCAATTTGCAACACTGACGTTACAGTCTCCTTTCCATCTGCAACATGCGTCGGTAGGAGAGCCACCCCCCAGCCACCATGACTCCCGCACAAGCCACTAACACGCGAAAGTGAGGGGCGATCGCCTCTAAACCCTTGCCATCCGCTGCTACTCCAAACAGCGCCTCATTCATGTGGTAAATCGGATTGAATTGGGCGATATCTAGCAATATTTCTGGGAAAAAACTAATGGGGATAAAGGCACCGCCCAGAATTAGCAAAGGCACGCCAAAGGCAGACACAAGGGCATTCACATCTTCGGTGCGGCGGGCAAACTGAGTCCCTAGGCAGAACCCACCCCCAACATAAGTCATAATGCTGAGCAGAATAATTAGCCCACCCAACCAGAGCGACCCTTGAAACTGAGCGCCCGCAAAAGCTGCCACAAAATAGACCAACAGAGTCTGACCAAGGCCAATTAAACTGTAAGCCAAGAAAATTCCTAAAAAATAGGAAGTGCCGCTGAGGGGAGAAATAGCCAAACGCTTAAGAGTTTGTTGCTCTCGCTCGGCAACGACAGTAGCAATGCTTCCGCCTAAGCAGCTAAAAAATAACGCAGCTCCCACCAAAGTTAAAGGGGCAGCGGCTTCGAATGCCTGAGCATTGGAGAGCTGGGTGCGTTCCGCCAAGATTAAACCGTTGATCAGCAAAATTGAGACTGGAAAGATGCTCCAGCAAATTAAGCTGCGTTGTCGCCGCACCAGTTCCAGCACAATCCGCTGGGCAACTGCCAGTGTTTCCCGCCAATACTTCATGAATAATCAACTATTTCCAAGAAAGTTCTGAGCTGATCGCTTTAGTCCAACAGCCTTCGTTCACTCTGTCGTTTGCAACCCTGAAGCGAGTCAAAGTTTAAGGACAGAATGCTCCTCACAAGCAGTCAATTAATTCAGAATTCAACCCAAGGCAGAAGTAAATGAGCGATCGCTAGATCTGTAGTGCAACTGTCGTAACAGACACCAAGGCCCTAGACAAAAGTTTACATTCGAGCAGGGCACCTCTGCAATCTCCTGGCTCTACGACTTGAGACGAAAACCGCCCAATATTGTTCGTTCAGTCCGATAGAACCTAGTTGCTGTGCTGAAGCGAAACAGCAAAAAATCTACCCCTGCACTACCAGACTCATAACTGGTAAGCACTGAGCTGACATGATTCCATAGGTTTAAAGCTTGCAGGTAAGGCGAGTTTTTAGACAGGGCGATCGCTTAGGCGTCTCCTTGCACCAAAGTTCTCACTAGGGTCCAGACCATCGACCCTACGACAGAGACAAAGATAAACAACATTAATAAAGCTAAGGCCGAAAACGGAGCAAATAAAGTTACCAACAACAAGCCCAACACCAAAACCGTGGTTATAGAGTTTCTTCGCATCGTTAGGTCCGTCATCAAGCTACTCTCTTCAGCCTAAACAGCTCAATCAGTCATAGCCTCTAACGTTGGTTACACCTTCCTGAGAGGAACCAGCTTATTTAAGTCGTTAAACTAAGCTGCTACGGCAAGTTGAGTTCTCTGGGTCTGTGGTCTGGCACTTCTGAGGCTAATCCACACGCAGTATTCAGCCCGCATACAAGTCACACTAACTTGGTTACCCTGCTCTGCTAAACGCACTGCTAAACCAAAGGCTTTTTGTCGGCCATCAGCTCCAAATTTTTCCACTAGTTGATATAACTCTTTCCCCGAACACATTCCGTCGTGAAGTTCGTCGTGATACCAAAACTTAAAGGGATGCACTAGCTCATGAGAAAGGACTAGAGGCAGCATGAGTCACCCGAAAAACACTTAATATTTATCTTTGTTTAAAGTTTTTAAATGGGCTGTACTCTAAAACACAAATAATTCTTAGGCAGAGATTATTTTTTCTTGGGTCTGCTGTCGTATTTACTTATAGGTTGCATCTCTGCAAGCGCTTACCGGGAAGGATGAGGAGTTAGGCCAGCTTTGAGACGACTGCCTCAATTGGCTCAGGCTGAGAGGACGAAGCTTGATTCATTTGTGCTTCAATTTCGATCGCCGAAACTACTGGGTACTTAGACTTTCGGTAAAGCTCGATCACGACTTTGCGCTGGGCGATCGTTAGCCCTGTCAACTCTTTACCCCAAAAGCGCTCTAGCTCTAACCTGCTAATTCCTTCACTGGAATCATCCGCATCTAGCAACATAGTGGCGATCACTCAACACGGGACTACACACTCAAATTAGCAAACTGGTCAGTATTGCTATGAATTACGTTTCAGTATGTAAGAAAAAGAATCAGTCCGTAAAGATCTATACCCAAAGGCCGTAAATCCTCAACACTACATATTCGGAATTTCCGTCCCAACCCTCTCATGAACTCAGAGCAATGTTCATTGAAGGTGTTAGCAGATACAGCTCAGTATCCTACTAGCTAAGGAACTGTGTTGGTGCTAAGTTGCGGCGATCGCTAAATATTAAGCGCTCCGTTCTACTGTCGTATGGATGCGAACGTACACTACAAAAGCCGATGGCGGGATTTGAACCCGCGACCGCTCGATTACGAATCGAGTGCTCTACCACTGAGCCACATCGGCATGAACAGTTTATTATTCTAGCAGGTTCAACGTAGACCTGTATAGCTTACTTTACTCCCAAGCAGACATGATTCCAACCGTGTCAAGATTAAATCTGGTTGTGTCAGACAAAAACCATGAGAGAACCCGCTTCTGAAAAGCGCAGTAACCAGAATAGTAATCCTCGGAAACTGAGTCCCGAGAAATATGCTCGCTTGAGAGCGGAACTCAAAACACCCTACCGAGGGGTCAGACAGTTTATTTACGTTACTTTTGGAGCTTCTGGCGCGATCGGAGCCTTTATCTTCTTCCTACAAATTCTGGCGGGACGAGATATAGAGGCAGCTTTACCCAACTTAGCCGTTCAGCTTGTTGTCATTGCCCTCATGGTTGGGTTATTCCGCCTAGAGCAAAGAGCTAGCCGAAAACCCTGAGTCGCTAGTGAAGGGTTTGAAATTTTCAATTGTCAAAGTCTACTTTCAGCAGACTACAGATTTCTTGTCTGAGCCTTGAAAGAATGCAAATTCTATGAGTTTTTCATTAATTAAAGTTCACAAATCCTGAACAACAGAAATACAAAGAAAACATTACGAAATCAAGATTCTCTAAAAATATCTGTCAAAATGAGGATGTTGAAATGGGGTCAGCCGATATACAGACCCTAACCATAAATCCCCGTGAATAAATGTATAAAGTGCCAGCTCTGCCCATAAGAGAACTGGCACTTTATGCTTGAAACTTAGTTTTACAGCTATTACGGTTGAGACCCACTCACCACATAAGGAGAAGTAATAGGATCAACTTTGCCTGCATTCACTAGGGCTTGATAGACAAAAGCCGCAACTTCAGCTCGTGTCGCTTCCCGATTGGGACTCAATTGATTGAGCGTTGGGTAGTTGATGACGATGCTACGTTGGGTCGCCGCTGTTACAGGTGCGATCGCATAGCTAGGAATTTGAGCAGCATCCGTGTAATACCGAGTTAAAGCGCTGGTGTTGGTAGCGCTGTATCCTAGCCCATTTGCTAAAGAGACCAGAACTTGCACTCTAGGGATCTGTTGGTCTGGCAAGAATACACCCCCTGGGTAACCTGCCAAAAATCCACCCCGGTAAGCGGTTTGAATCGCCTGGTAGCCCCAGAAACTTTGACCCACATCTACAAAGTTGATACTAGAGCGCTGGGCAGAAGGGGTAAAAGCTTTGTTAATGATGGCGGCAAACTGAGCGCGTGTGACTGGCGTAGATGGCCGATAAGTACCATCCGGGAAGCCACTAATAATATTTCGTGCCGCTAGCGCTTCAATAAAAGCTTGAGCCCAGTGGCCTTGCACATCTTTAAATTGTGAAACTGTTGACCCGCCTGGAGGGGTAACATCAGCTGCAACAAAATCTACAGGGCCAGAAATCCGCTGTGGATTAATTTGATTACCTACAGCCACAATTGTGTTGCCACGAGTGGCATTGTACAAATCGTAGCGACCGTTATTCTGAATGGTGTTGTTACCGGGATTCTCTGCGGTACCGAGGTTGGGCTGAGCATTGGTAATGGCAACCACACCATCTCGGGTGTTGTTCTCAATCACGTTATCTCGTAACACAGGCCGAGCGGAATCCGAAACGACGATGCCGTCTGTGTTTTGAATCACTTGGTTGCCCTCTAGGGTCGGAGCAGAGGTGCCACCGATCGCAATGCCAAATCCTGTAGCTTGGAACAGGTTACCTCGAATTTCGCCCTGAGCAGCGCGGGCTAGAGAAACGCCATTACCTTTATTTTGGGTAAAAACATTGTCTGCAATCGTGGGCGCTCCAGTACCTGTAACAAAAATGCCATCCCGGAGGCTATTGGAGAAGGTATTATTTCTGATCTCAGGATTGCTGGATTCTACCCAAAGCGCCGTTCCCCGAGTCATAGGATTAGTCACGGTGAGGCCGCGAACTTCACTTTCCTTATCAGCCCGAATCGTAACGTTTTGGGAGGCAAAAGTAGGACTGACGTAAGGACCGCTGCCAATCACAAGCACAGTTTGTCCCTTATTGGCTTCATCTCCTCGCAAGATGACGTCTGGTTTCACGACCAGGGGAAAAACTTCCCCTGTATCTTTGGTATAGCTACCGGGCGCTAGCTGAATGACAGTATTGGACTTAGCTTGTTTCAGAGCATAAGTAATGCTGCGATAGGGTGCCCCCTCGCTACTGCCTGCACCCGCATCATCCGTTCCCAAAGCGGAATTGACGTAGAGGACAGTGGCTCCGGCAGGAAGTTGGGCAACTTGCAGCGCTGTCGTGGTGGTACGGCCCGAAGGAGTAGCGTGGTTAGCTCCGGCGGGCAGAATTACTGTACCGCCAACCCACAGCAACAAAGCCGTGAGGCCAACCTGGAGAGGGGCGATCGCTTTTGCAGTGGTATGCATCTTATTGATAATAGGTTGCTGAATCAGAGACCCCTGATGTGTCATCATTGTCGCTCTCAAACGATCTCACTGTGGGTAAGGGAAGATGGGTAAGGACAGGGAGCAAAGGTAAACCTGACTCTATTAAATAGAGCTTTAAAGGGCAGCAAAGTGCTCTGGAACTTGCCAGCCGCCTCTAACTCCTCCAAAAAGATACCTGTCAGTTGAGGAAATTCCTCAAAATTTTAGGATTAAAATCGGTCGGTTGTACTAAACGACAAGCAGTTCTTCACTAGAGTTCCCTCCTTTTCGCCACATCCGGAGGGTGGAATTAACTGAATGCCCTACAGAAAATTGTTATTTGCATCAGCCCTTGAGCTAAGCTGAAACGCTCTCAATTTAGCGACTAATTGGCATATCGTGAAGCTGAGTAAACGTAATTCTCTAATGGAATTTAGATTAACGAATTACTATTACAAAATATAGAATTTTTATGGCTTTAATCGAAACTAATTGGTCTGATTCACTGTCATTTTACGTAGAAGCCCATAGACACACTGAGATTCCTCATGAAATCACCCATTCTAAAGTTGCGACGGGCGCTAGCAGTGGGCATCACCGCTGGAATATTGCTCAGTAGCTCTAACGCGATCGCCGCCGAACAGGTAGTGCTGAAGTATAAGATTTTAAGAGAAAAAATTTCTGTTCAAGAATTAACGAGGCTGACAGAGACAGGCACTCCTTCCCCGGCTTTAGCTACTTACTTGAAGTTAGCTGGAAAAAGTCCAGAAGACATTCGTCAGCCTTTAACTCAAGTAGTTAAGGTCAATCCCCGACTACTCGATCGAGTATTAAACAGTTGGGCAGGCAATGCTGTGCTTGATCAGATTAGCCCAGCAATTCATACTCCTTCCAATCAAGCAAATCGGCAAGCGCTTCGGGCCGCCCTGACTCTCTCTGCTAGTCCTGATGGCAAGCTGACATTGATGGAAGTGCTGCAAAATTATCCAACTCAAGAAGTTGAAGTCGAAGGCGATCGCCTAGTGGGAGCCTACCGTCAACTGAGCCGTCTCAGCGATCGCCTCGAAAACTTGCTAAATCGAGGCCGCTTTTTTTAAGCATTTAGTAAGCTAACGTTTCTAAGGTTTCGCGTAGATAACGCTGAACTCGATGGTCTAGGCTCAGAGCGTCTAGGTTTTCATCGGTCTTGCCTTCTAGCTGCCAACGCTGAAACCCGGAGCTAGTGGCGATCGCTTGCTTCAGATTCGACCAAATTTCTGGATCTGGAGAGAAGTGGCTAGCGGGACTATTAGCACCCGCACTTGGACCGGATAGGTCACCAAAGGAAAAGGCAGAATTAGCCATAAATACCTCAAAAAAAGCTATAGACACAGCAGAACTCAGACGAATAGAGCTTTGATCTTCGCCCTTTTCTTAGGATAGCGAAGTCACCTCCTAGAGGTGTGCTGCAAACAACACTATCTCCCCTCGCTTGAGGGTCTTAAACCTCATTTCCTTCTGTAGAGCTAGAACTGGAACCTGCTGATTCTGCTATAGGCATAGTAGTTGTAACACCTACTGCACTCACTTAGGACCCAGCTTCTGGCAAAACAGGGGGCAAAATTTGATTAACCTGGATGCCAGGAATCGTAAAATTTTGTCGGATTTTGTCAGCAGGAAAGGGTTCGGTAGCAGCGACCTCGGCATTACTGAGTAGCAGTATCCGAGCAACGCTAACGGATACCTGCAAAAAGAGGTTGCAAGCCAGAAAGGCGATCGCAGCGATCAGCAAACCTAGAACTCGCCATCCTGCCGGAAACGGTGCAACAGTGGCGGCTACAGGTGCGACTCGATAGAGTTGCCATAGGACACCTACCAAGAACACTGGCGTGACTGCTGCCAGAACTCGGCTTTCTTGCATCTTAAATAAGCTGAGAATTCGGCGCTGCTCCACAGTTAAGCTCTCTGGTTTCAGCGCGAATACCATAAGACTGAAAATGTAGAACGGGCGGAACAACTGCATCCACAGCAGGGGAGCAATGCCAATAACTGCAACTAAGCCAACTTCGAGCCCAGCAGGCAGGATGGGATCTCCAACGGCAAATCCCAGCAGGCAAAGTTCCAAAAAAATAGGTAACACTGCCGCTCCAGCAGCATGAACCCACAAATAAGGCTCTGACCAAGAAGAGCGCATAGCAGTTAGCTGAAATAGTGCATAATCCAGCCTCAGTATAAGGGAGAGATCCTTCAATCTCGAGAAACCATAAAAAAATGAGAGGAAACAGCTAGAACGCTCTCCTCTCATTCAATTAAATAAGTTAGATAGAGTTGTGGTGCCTTGGGGGAAACCGACAAATCTATCTAGTTCGATTTTTAGCTAGCTGACAAGGTCCGGCGCTTCGTTACCATTCGGAAGGTTTCAATGATGTCCCCTTCAACCCAATCATGGAAGCTGCTCATGCCAACACCGCACTCATAGCCAGCATTGACTTCCTTGGCGTCTTCCTTCATCCGCTTGAGCGAGTCTAGGATGCCCTCGTGAATGACGTTGCTGCCTCGGCGAACCCGCGCATTACAGTTACGAATTGCCTTACCAGAGAGGACATAGCAACCTGCTACTGCGCCTCGACCCACTGGGAAGACAGCCCGAACTTCTACCTGACCCAGCGGTTCTTCGACCATTTCTGGTTCTAGAAGACCTTCCATGGCTCCTTGAATGTCATCCAAGAGCTTATAAATGATGTTGTATTCACGAATATCAACACCCGCTGCATCGGCAGCTTGTCTCGCACCGCTAGCCAGGGTAGTGTTGAACCCAATAATCACGGCAGAGCTAGCTGACGCCAGATCAACGTCAGTCTCTGTGACCTCTCCTGGCGCAGACAACAGCACCCGGACCTGCACTTCATTTTGAGGCAGTTGTTGCAGTGAGCCGAGAATTGCTTCTACAGACCCTTGCACATCCGCCTTTAGAATCAGGTTGAGTTCCTTCAGTTCGCCTTCTTGAGCCTTAGCTGACAAGGAGTTGAGGGTGATCCGACGAGCACCGAGGGCTTGCTGCTGTAGACGAGATTGACGTTGCTGATCGGTCTTAGCCGAAGCCACCGCCCTTGCTTCTTTCTCATCTTGGAAGACTTCAAATTCATCACCAGCAGCGGGAACGTCGCCTAGACCTAGAATTTCCACTGCAAAGGATGGACCCGCTGCCTCGACTCGCTGACCGCGATCGTCCACCATTGCTCGTACTTTGCCCAAGGCTGAGCCTGCGACGATGGTATCGCCCACGCGGAGGGTACCGTTCTGGACCAACATAGAAGCAACAGGACCACGAGCCTTGTCGAGGTGAGCTTCGATGACTGTTCCCTTAGCAGGTCTATCTGGGTTTGCGTAGAGATCTTCTACTTCTGACACCAGCAGAATCATCTCTAGCAAGGTGTCTAGATTTTCCCCTTTAATCGCACTGACTGGGACCATGATGGTGTCACCACCGTACTCTTCCGGTACGAGGTTATAGTTCATCAACTCGTTCTTGACGCGATCGAGCTGAGCGCCTTCTTTGTCAATCTTGTTGATGGCTACGATAATAGGCACTTCTGCCGCCTTGGCGTGGCTAATAGCCTCAATCGTTTGAGGTCGAACACCATCATCCGCAGCGACTACTAGGATGGCAATATCAGTGACTCTCGTACCTCGTGCTCGCATTGCGGTAAAGGCTTCGTGACCTGGCGTATCTAAGAAGACAACCTGCTGCACATCGCCTTCATGGGGAACGTCAACGTGGTAGGCACCAATATGTTGGGTAATGCCTCCTGCCTCTCCCTGAGCCACTTTGGTTTTGCGGATCGAGTCGAGCAGGGTGGTTTTCCCATGGTCTACGTGACCCATGATCGTAACCACTGGAGGACGACGCTGCAAAAGTTCCAAATCTGCTGCATCTAGCATCTCGGTGACTTTCCGAGCTTCTGCCTCTTTCTCCGCCATCTCGACTTCCACTTCCATCTCTTGAGCAATCATGCTCGCGGTGGGAACGTCAAGGGTTTGGTTGATATTGGCAGCAATGCCTTTGAAGAAAAGAGCCCGGATAATTTCTGTTTCTGGGACCGCTAGGAGGGAGGCCAGCTCTTGCACTGTCAACCCTGTGGTCAGAGTAATCTTGGTAGGGCGCTCGACCTTGGCTTCCTGCTCCCGACGCTCCCGGCGATCGCGAGGGCTGTTTGACTTTCTACTCTTCGGGGCAGCTGGGGCAGCAGCAACAGGTCTAGCTTGGCCTGGACGAGATTTAGGCTTAGCAGGACGGGCTAGAGAGAGGCTCACTTGAACAGGAGCATCCTCGCCATCATCAAATTCCTCTTCTTCATCAATGCTGTCAATGTCGAGGTCTTCAATTTCAATGTCCTCGTCATCGAGAACAGGCTGAAGCCGTCGCTTAGCTTTCGGACCAGCCTTAGCCTTCGCGTTTTCTGCGTTTTCCTCTTCTTCTTCTTCCCAACTCTTACCTTTCTTCAGATTGCGCGGTAGAGTGGGTCGGCGCAGCTCATCGATTGGGCCTGCTCCCACAGCCGCTTCTGAGCGTTCCCCCTGGTGGCCACCAGCGCGATCGCCGGAAGTACCAGGCTGGCCTTCGCGGGGAGCGGTGGGACGCACAGGCCTAGCGGGACTGGCAGGACGTCTCAGCTCAGTCACAGGCTGAGGACGCCGCTCATCACTGTCCGAGCCAGCAGCGGGGCGATCGCGCTGGCGTGCCGGAGCGTCGAAACGTCTTTCGGAGGGCGGTTGGCCAACTCTAGGCTCTGAAGGGCTACTTGGTGATGATGTACCCCCTTCAGGACGCTCAGGGCGATCGCGCTTTAAGACGACGCGATTAGCAGGGTTCGCTTGAGCGCGGTTTGCCGTAGGAGGGGCGGGTCTAGAGGGCGGTGCCACCAATTGTTGTGGCTGAATAGTGGGTTGGTGACTCACTCTGGGGCGAGGAGCAGGTTCTTCCGTGATACTAGGAGGCCGCTTAACTTGAGGCTTTTCGGGCTCACTAGCAGGTGAAGCTACTTCAACAGGAGTCTCGGAACTGGGAGAATTGGGAATAGAAACAGCAGGAGCTGCACTTTCAGGTGCAGAGGGTGCAGAGCGAGCTGGACGACTCGGGGCCGCTGGTTTGACAGGAGTTTGCAAGGGTTGGTTAATAGGAGGTTGAGGATTAGGTTTAGCTGCTTGAGGAATGGGTTCATTCCCATCGTCGGCAGACTGCTGATTGGGACTAATCGTTTTGGGTCTACGAATTTCTAAAATCTGTGGCTTCCTGCCAGCAGCTTGGGCAGCTTCGCGGGCTTGGGCACCCGTACCGTGACTGACTGCCACTGGCTTTGGAGGAGAGGAGTGGGTCGCTGTATATTTCTCGGCAGCAGCACGGATGCGCTCAGCCTCACCTTCTGTAATCGTGCTGCTATGGCTCTTAACTGAAATATTTAGCTGTTCGCAAACGGCTAGTATATCCCTGTTATCCAAATTTAGTTCCTTTGATAGCTCGTAAATTCTAACTTTGCCGTTATTCATCCACTCTTCCCTCTTGAATGTGTTACATAGTGGCCTACTGTTTTGCAAACTAACTACAAGTGGTTGATCTGCTGACGCATTAAAATATTAAACGTCGTTTCCTCTTTTAACTTTAAACGAGAAAAGTTGCACTCTGCTGTGAGAGTGTTTTCCAGAAGACAAACAGCTATTTCTAGCTTGTAACCAGATTTCTTGTTTAAAGTCTTGCATGAATCTTTGTAGGTTTGCAGGCGGTTGAGATGCCACTTAGTGCTGCTTTCTGGGCAACCTCATTAACCTGTAAATACTGGTTTTGACTAATCCTCGCCTGGTGTTAACTTTCCCGAACCAAACTCAGCAGGTAGACTACAACCTGCGTTTGGTGATCACCTAGCTGCTGACAAGAGTTTTTTACCCCTGTATTTTGATTGTCAATTCCAGAATATACCGTCATTATGCTCCTACAAGCTCAACATTCATGCTAAATCCTATTCGGAGAGTGAGGATTTGCCACTCTCTCATTCTAGAGCGCGATCTGGTTTTAGTCCATCGACTGCCCTTGCTTTTGCCAAACGCTGCTCTAAGGTTTGGTACAAATCGGGTGGTACTGAAGCTTTCAGCGATCGCCCTAATCGATTTTTCTTCTGGGCGGCTTGCAAGCAACTAACCTCAGGACACAGGTAAGCAGAGCGCCCCATGCCCTGATCTAATTGTACCGTTTGCGAGGAATGCACCCGCACAATGCGCCAGAAATCCTCTTTGGGAGCCAGCTTCCGACAACTAGCGCACCGACGGTAGTTAGGCTTCATCGTGTCATTCACCAGTCATTGATATTGATGGTTATTGATGTCCTCATCCTTGGCTGGCGTAGTTACCCAGTTAGGAACTACTTGATGACAAAGCTATTCAGTAACAGGCTGGGCTTCATCTGTCTCAGAAGTTGCTAAGTCCTCATCCTCATCGGCTTCCACTTCGACAGGAGAGTTTGCATAATCTTCTTCCAAATACTCTTCGTCGTACTCTTCGTCGTAGTCTTCCTCATACTCAACTGGCCTAGAGCGCTGACGTGCTTCTGCTAAAGCCTCAATCTTGCGGTTTTCAGCTTCGTAGTCGTACTTGGCAATATCTTTGATGTCAATTTTCCAACCTGTCAGACGTGCTGCTAAACGCACGTTTTGCCCTTCCTTACCGATAGCAAGACTGAGCTGGTCTTCGGCTACTAGAACGTGAGCTTGGCGCTCTTCGGGATCAACTAAGCGCACTTCATCCACGCGGGCAGGGCTAAGAGCATTGGCAATGTAAGTTGATGGGTCAGGAGACCAGCGAATCACATCAATTTTTTCGCCACGTAGCTCGTTCACCACGACTTGAATCCGAGAACCTCTAGCCCCAATGCAAGCGCCTACTGGGTCTACATCACGCTCTAAGGTGTCAACGGCAATCTTAGTACGCGGGCCAACATAGCGAGAAGGTGGATTAGCTTCTCTGGCTACGGCAACAATGCGTACGACTTCATCTTCAATTTCTGGGACTTCGTTAGCAAACAGATACACCACTAAGCCTGCGTCGGCTCTAGATACGAGCAGTTGTGGCCCCCGATGCGAGCCTTCAGAAACTCGCTTCAGGTAAACCTTGAATGTGGCGTTAGCCCGATAGTTATCGTTGGGCAATTGCTCTCGCTTGGGTAATTCAGCTTCTACCTCTGGCTGACCAAACCCACTGCTGACCGCCATGATCACAGATTGACGCTCGAACCGTAGCACTCTGGCTTGTAGTACTGTGCTCTCTAATTCTTGAAACTCTTCTTGGACTAACTTGCGCTGTTGATCCCGGAGTTTTTGGGCCAGTACTTGCTTGGTTTGAATGGCAGCCATCCGACCAAACTCTCCTTGGTCAGGGGTGACATCTAAAATCACGGTGTCACCCAGTTGAGCTTCGGCAGCCACTTCTTGCACTTCTTCTAAGGCAATTTGGTGGTCGGCATTATTCACTGCTTCGACAATCGTCTTGGTAGATAAAATGCGAAATCCTTCTTCTTCGGGATCAAGCTCTACCTCAAAATTGTCAAAGTATTCTTCATCAAAATTGACGTGATCGAGGCGCTGAGTCCGTCGATAGCGCTCATAGCCTTTGAGGAGCGCTTCACGCAATGCTGCTTGCACCGCATGCTTCGGCAGATTACGCTCCTGGCTAATACTATCAATCATGACTTTGAGTCCAGGCAGAGGAACCATTGACATATCAGTAACACCTCCATAGTTTTGAAAGATTAAATGAAGCAGTGAGTCGTCAGGAATTAACGCTGGCTAGATAGGGATGGCCTCATCTGGCAATTTGCTCAAGTTAGAAACCGCTTACTACGCTGATTAGCTCGGGTTGGTTTGTCGATGAACCCATCACTAGTAGCCAGGGCTAACGTTGCTCATCGAGTTGCACTCTAGTCACCAAAGCTTGAGGAATAGCGATCGCTCGCCCTTTTTGGTTGATGTAAACAGCCGTGTCATCGCGCCGCACCAGTAGTCCTTGCCACTCTTTTTTTCCTTCGTAAGGCTCTGAAGTGCTGACAACCACAGCAAACCCTTTAAATGAAATGAACTCGCGATCGCTGGTAAGCGACCGAGAAATACCAGGACTGGAAATTTCCAGTACATAGGTATCGGGAATAATATCAGCTAGATCTAAAGCCGCTTCTAGGGCACGGCTCATCCGTTCACAGTCCTCCAGTCCAGTGTCTTCCTGGAGGTTGCGGATGTCTACGCGCAAAATCGGAGGGCTTTGATTTGTGTGAAACACAGCCCCAACCACATCTAATCCCAAAGTTGCGGCAACGGGCGTTGCAATGTCAATAATTTGTGGGATCAAAGGGTGAGCCATTGTCTTATCTCCTTCGTCAAGCTCCAACGACTATTTCGGCTTGCTGTACATCCATACTTTATAAAGTGGGACTATCAGGGGTGATGTGTAAGCGGAGCTACACAATGATCTACTTTGACAAATTCTCAAGTTCGTAGAGATTTATCACAGACCCTATCAATAAAAAAAGTGGGTAACGACCCACTCCCCATGAAATAGTTACTTTCATGAAATCACCGCTTAGATTTGGGTAGCCCCAAACCCACATGATTATAGTTTAGCGCACCCATTTTGGAATAGGCAGATGGGCCTAGATCAACCCTGGAAAGTCTGCATTGAGGCAGATTGATGGACCTATTTTTCTAGGAAATTGCGCTTTGAAGCATGATTTCTTAGCCTTTACTTTTTAACAATTTGATGGAGCTGATGAGTTTGCTCTAGGACACCCTCCATGTCTTCTTCCGAGAGGCGCTGAATGTAGTTCACCTTCACTTCTTCCAGGAGGTCGGAGAGCAGCCCTTGAATTTTATGTAGAGTTTGCTGGTTTTGCACTTCTGAGCCTAGGGCTTCAGCGAAATGTTGTACAAGCTGGCTAGAGAGTTGCGCTCCAACTGGGTCTTCTAAAGCAGCGACTAAAGCTTGGTAAGCGGTTTGAGTCACATTGGTAACCACTTGATCGGCGAGTTGGGTTGGCAAATCCCGCACCCCCGGCACTTGTTGCAAGCCTTGGTAGAGAGGCAACTGTCGCAGTCCGCTCTCCACGCTGTGGCGCAGAATAGCTTCGAGGTCAGGTTGAATCTTCGGCAGCACCTCATACACCACCAGCTTGACTAGGAGAGTGGCGATCGCTTCTACTTCATTGGTGTTGTTGATGTCGATGTAACCACGGGCGCTGGGTGAACGAAATAGCCAGCGTGTCACCTCGCCGCGCTGAACTGATCCCTGGATTTGGTTAATTACACGGATCACTACCACTTCAGTTAATTCTTCGGCGAAGTTGGCTACGAACCCACGATTGATCTGAGCGATCACAAAGTCTAAGTCAACCAGTTTGGCTTGATGCAGGCGAATGGTCACAGGAATAATCCGCAGCAACCGCCAAGAGGGCAACCAGAACCAAAAAGGCAACCATAAAAACACGTCATACCAGCGCCACAGCATAGCATCGAGCCAACTGACACCTTTATGGCGGCGGCTGATATAAAAAGTTCGAGCTAAGAATTCCACGCCAAAAACAATCGCGAAAGGCAGATCAATGCGCCAAAAATAACTGACGAAATCTCCCGTTTCCCCTAGGGACCGAAAATAGTTGGTTGCAATTAAAGGACGAATTTCTTGATTAAAGAAGTCAATTTCACCGCGCCATCCTGCTTGCAGTAAATGGTCTTGACTCCAAAAACGATTAAAGGATTGGCGAGAAGAAACGCGGCGGCGCTGATCGTAGATGTGCTCCCGCATCCGATTTTTGATTTTCTCCAGAGTGCCACTCTTGTCAGCGACTCGGAAGGGATCGGTATCGACCATTTCAGTGCTGAGATTACGCAACTGCTCTAGGTACGGCTCGACCTCCGGAGAGCTGATCCCCGTTTTCTCCACTTGCGCTTCTAAATCAGCGACGGCCTGCAAGTAATTTTGGGTGTCCCGATGCGGTTCAATCCCTTTTATAGGGTCATATAGCTTGGTTAGGTTTCCGGCAGGAGGAATCAGGCGAGGTAAGCGCAACAGGTAGAAATCCCGCAGCGGTATGTAACTCACGTCAAACAGCACTAGCAGCAGATTAGCAGACGCCAAAATTGCCATCACTCGTTCAAACCAGAGGTTGCGACGAGCAGCTAAGCGCCGCCTGGCTATTTTCTGTGGTGATGACATGGCAGCAGAATTTTGGATTGACTTCTCCCTGAGTATGAAAGCCAGCCCAGAATTTCGCAATCGATATTAAAGTCCTGTTACGGAGTGCTTTAGTCGGTTGGAGAGTCCGTCCAGATCGGTAGTTGATTTACCACCTGTAGCGTTAAGTCCACATATTTGGGTTGCCCTTTTTGGGTTTGTCCTGGGGGGGCAATCGCTTCTCCAAAGTAACCCTTGGGGCCATCATGGTCGTGAGGCCCGGTGTCATGGACACTGTAGCGGCCTTGCCATTGGGCTTGGTGAAATGGAGAACCAACTGTCCAAGGCCAACGCGAGGGAAATACAACTTGGCCGATGTCTTCAACCCAGTCTCGCTTGCCTTGCAGGTGATACACTCGCTCCGCAGCCCCGAAGCCATCGGTTCCCGAAAATACGCCACCTACGGAAACTACCAAAACTTTTGTGTCTAGCCACTGGTCCAGATACTCAGCCGCTCCCAAGGAAACCTGGGTGCCACCACTCGTACTCATCAAAATTATTTTTAAGGGTCGCTGAGTTGCGGGGGTGATGGGATGAGCCGCATTCATGCGATCGATGATGGCAGTGGCAATGCCTTGGTTGTACAGCGGGCCATAGCGATCGTCTGCGGAGATGGCAAAGCGCCACAAATTGCGAATTTGGATCAACATACTAGCTGCTCTTAGCCAACCGTCAGCATTGTCAGCAAAGCGCCAGACAGGAGCTAAGAGCCGTCGGCCACCCAAACTTTCGTTGGCGGCAGAGTAAGGAAATACGTCTCGTACCGTGACGCAATCAGGATGAGCTTGATCTAGCTGATTGAGAAAATATTCTTCCCCAGGCGTAAGCTGGTTGGCGGAAAAGTCTCCGACCCCAGTCAAAAAGACGATGTAGCAGTTGATGGGCTTACCAGGAGCAACTTGAGCGCGATCGCTAGGAAGTAAGCGCTTGGCCGAGCTTTTCCTAAGACCTAAAGTCTCTGCACCTTCATTCAGCCACCAAATTAGAGTTCCCACAGGCGAAACTGTGCCCCAGACCAGCAGGATAATACCTGCCAAGGCCAGAAGCTTGAGGCTACCACCCCGCAACCACAGAAGTAGACGTCCTACGAAGTTGAACATGAGTTGATTTTGTACCGTATCCTACTCAAGGCTGTCATCCATCACCAGTAGTAGCATCACCAGTAATAGGAGCCATTGTGAGTGAACACATAAGGGACCGAGAAACCAAGGCGACATTGGTTCAAACTCTTTGGAACGCGATCGCTTTGAATGCTGAGTTCTATGAAAACGCCTTAAACACATCCCGAAATCGTAGTATCGCTCGCGCAATCGTGATTTTGGCGGCTTTATCCCACATGCTGGGCAGCGCCGTTATTTTGATCACAAACCGCGCCTCACTGCCGATTCTAGGCATCGCTCTCTTAATTGATGGTCTCGCAGTGGTCGCAGGTTACTATTTTTGGACGGCTACAATTTGGCAGCTTGGTCAGTGGTTGCGCTCTAGCCAACCGACTTATGGCGAATTGTTGATTCCGATCGGCTTTGCCTACGCGCCGCAAGCATTTAACTTTTTGACGCTGATTCCTTTGCTAGGCTCACCCATAGAATTTGCCCTTGCCCTCTGGAGCTTGCTGACCGTGATTCTGGCTGTTCGTCAAGGCTTAGATATCAGCTTGCGCTGGGCAGGATTAATTTGCTTAGTTGGTTGGCCGCTGGTTCAAATAGCCCTGCGTTCTGTCCAGACCTTCGAGCAATTTCTCGTCCAGGTGACTCAGTAAACGGCATGGCTCAACCAAGCGATCGCGGCGCGCTGTCTTTATTACTTTTTTAGATTAAGGGTTTTAGCATTAGAAGCTAAGCAATAAATCTGGGGGAACACAGCTCACGTCCACGTTTTAGAAACTTGTCTCTACTTCCACTCCTGCTAAGCCTCAAAAACGATGTCTAACCAAGCCTCTGAACAGCTTAAGCAAAATGCCCCACGCATCATGCAGATATGGGAGAAGCGGGCGCGTGATGAAGTCGATGCCTCCATGCATCAAAACTCTTTGGTCTTGCGAAATTCGCTACCCCTTTACTTAGACCAACTGATTGATGAACTCTCAACCACAATCGACAGAACTCCTGACCGCATTGCATCCGACGAAGTAGAGAGCACTCGGATCGGCAAGCTGCATGGGCACGAACGGGCGGGGTACGCAGACTACTCCATGAGCCAGCTAATTCTTGAGTATCACATCCTCCGTCAAGTTATCTTTCAAGTTTTAGAAGCAGAAGCGCCTTTAGGTGTGCGGGAACGAGACATCATTATTGGCTCTATTGAGCAAGCTGTTAATGACGCTGCGACTCAATTTTCCCAGACGCTACGAGATGTTCAAGAGCTGTTTATGGTGACGCTAACTCACGACCTCAAAAATCCCATCAATGTCATCAAGATGGGAACCCAGTTGATTCTACGCCGCCTGGAACGGGGGGACGCCCACATTGATGTGGCAGCGAGAATGATCACTGCGATCGATCGCCTCGACGCAATGATTCAAAATCTCCTCGATGCCAGTCGCTTACGGGCAGGGCAGAGTTTGAGCTTTGCATTCGAAGAATGCGACTTAGAGATTCTAGTCCAGGATGTAGTGGAGGATTTGAACTTCACTTATGGCAATCGATTTGTTGTAGTCTCGGATTCTGGTGTCAGGACCCAATGTAGCCCTAAAGAAATCCGGCGAGTGATTGAAAACTTAGCAATTAATGCGGTGAAATATGGAGCCCCTAACACACCGATTACACTCACGCTCCAACAAAGTGAAACGTTGATCACCCTTACCTTGCACAATGAAGGCAATCCGATTGCCCCAGAGGCTCAATCCATTCTATTTCAACAATTTCGCCGAACCGTCTCTGCAGAGGATAAAACAGGATGGGGATTAGGATTATTTCTGGCCAAGAGTATTGTTGAAGCCCATCAAGGGACGATTGAGGTCCAAAGTAGTGAAGGCCAAGGAACCAGCTTTATCGTCAAGTTGCCGAAAATTTAGTTTTTCTTTAGTAGGCTAGCTATTTTTCGAGGTGCCCGCTGGAATTTAGACTGCAAAAAGTGGCTGTGGATAAATGCGTTAGCATCTCTACTAATGTCAGCCGGAGCCCAGTCGAATTACAGCAATACTCATGGAGCAACCCGCTTTATCCACCGAGGTGATTCTCACCCACCCACAACAAACCATTGGCAATGTCCAGCTTGACTGGTCTCCTCAGCCTGGTTCCTACTTGGATTTAGACGGCAAAACCTACGCGGTTTTAGAGCGTCATCATCGCTATCAGCTCAGAGCTGGCCGTTACCAACTGCATAAGATCGCCCTTTATGTCCAATCTGCGCCACGCCCTCTAGAGAGAAGTTTAGTGGCAGGGCGCTGGGTTCTGGGCGATGTCAGTTGTCGCTTTAATGCTCAGTCTGAACTCATTCGTTGTGCGGTCAATCCTGAAGGCCCTTGTGAAGCTTGTCAGTTTTACGAGCAGTCGGTTTAGTCTCAAAACTCTTGGCCGTTGCCTAAGACTTCCCCCACTTCTAAGCGAGCACCATTGGCAAAGTCCCAGCCTGATTGCGATCGCTTTCCCGCTAATTTCACGTCTCGCAGCAACAATAAACCATCCCCCGTTTGCACAATCGGCCCCAAGCCTTTAGCAATTTGCACGACTGACCCCGGAGAAAGTTGCTGAGCACTTAACTGAGCACTTAGCTCTGGCCAGTCTGCTGCCAAGGTACGGAATTCAGTGGGCAGCAGATCCCAGTAGGCAGGTCCTAAGAGCAGGGTTGATTCAATCTTGAGGACAGTATCCCGGAAGTTTGCCACACAGTTGGGAAAGAAACCACGAATTTGATTATGCAGGGCGATCGCCGAGCGCGACCAATCTAGCCAGTAATCTTGCTTCTGAATCAGGGGAGCGTAAGTTGCAGCCTCGGCATCCTGTGGGGTGGGTTCAACTTCTTGGCGCTCTAGCTTCAGCAAGGTTTCCACTAACAAATCCGCGCTCAACTTTGCTAACTGAGTAGCTAGCGTTTGGGCTGTATCCAGTAACCCAATTGGAGTCGTAGCCTTGAGTAGCATTGGCCCCGTATCCATGCCCGCATCCATCAGCATGGTGGTAATGCCCGTCTCAGCTTCACCGTGATAGAGGCACCACTGAATCGGAGCTGCCCCACGGTATCGAGGCAAAATGGACCCATGCCCATTTACACATCCCAGTCGGGGCATATCCAACATCCGCTGAGAGAGAATTTGCCCATAAGCTACCACTACAAAGGCATCGGCTTGCAAAGCTGCTAGTTGCTCTAGTGTTTCAGGATCTTTTTTAATCCGCTGGGGTTGCCAAACGGGTAACTGGTGCGCCAAAGCCACTGTTTTAACGGGTGAAGCAGTCAGCTGATTACCCCGCCCGCGACGTTTATCGGGTTGGCTAATCACTGCTACCACTTCAAACTCAGGATGATTGAGCAGCTGCTCCAAACTGGGAACCGCAAATTGGGGCGTACCGAAGAAAACAACTCTCATGCTTTGTGGCAAATTTGATTCAGAATCCACACTTTATCGGGGATCAATCACGATTTCAATCCGCCGATTCCGCTGACGATTAGGAGCACTATTGTTTTCTGCTAAGGGATAGGCTGCACCATAACCAACTACCACCCAGTGATAGTCGTTGCCTAGGGTACTGGCAAGATATTGCTGGACCATTTGTGCCTGCTGAAACGAGGCATCTGGAACGACCTCTGTTTTACCTGCATTATCCGTGTGAGCTGCTACTTGGACTGAGGCTCCTGGGTAATTGCGTAAGTCTCCAACTATGCTATCCAGCAGATTGCGCGTCTGCGGATTTAATCCCGCTTGGTCTTGTCTAAACAGCAAATCGCTGGGTAGCGTGACTGTTAAGCGATCGCCTGGATAAGTACCAGTGCTATTAATCGCGTTTGCGACGGGAGCGATCGCGGGAGCGGCAGCCGTGGTAGGAGCAGGACTCGGCAATTCTTGGCCAGATGCTGCTGCTAGCTGTTGAGTCAAGATAGCCAGACGGTTTTCTAAAGGTTCCGAACCCAGGTTTGTTCCTAGCTGAGTTTCCAAGTTGGTGAGGCGATCGCTTAACGTTTGCACATTCGCTTCTAGCTGAGCCACCTCTGTCTGGACTTGCTCTTGTTGGGTGGGGGTGAGCGAAGGTAAGGGACTCACTTCCACCGTGGGGCTAGGAGCCACAGGCGCAGCATTAGACTGAGGCGAAGCACTCGGTTGGGTCCAAACTTCGGGCAACTGCTTGACCTGAGTCACCCAGTCGCTGGAACGGCGCAACACCTTTTCAAAAAAAGGCACTTCTGGATTGGCAAGCGGATAGAAAGTAGCGACTACTACCCCAGCCAGCCAAGCAAATCCTCCTCCCACCAGCAAGAGCAGGAGTCTAAAAATAAATACCAAAAGCGGCCAATTTTGCCTTGGTGGCATTGTCGTGGGAGAGTTTGCTTTAGAAACGGGAGTCACGCTAACTAATCAATCTAAAAACAATTCACTTGTGATGCTATCTCAACTCCGGGAACCAATTGAGCAAATTAGAATTTCTTCGGGAGTTTTCGAGGTTGGGCTAAGAAACGTTACGAGGCATGAAAACTTTGATGAACTGTAAAACCTCCTCCACCTCCGGTTGTTATACATAGTTAAAAGGATTGGCCCCAGCTCATAGGCGTTGCTCCAGACCATCGAAAACGCCAGCTTGATTGGTTTAATGCTTCAACTCATATTACATCCAGCTTAGTTGGGCATTCGCCTTTGGCTACTGATGCGCTACTGATGCTGGTATTGCGGTTCCTGAGACTGTTCCTCCCATGCGCTCATCTTCAGTTCAACTTGATCCCCTCAATAGCCCCCACCCTATTCCCTGGAATTGGGTTCTAGCCAACCTGACGGTAACCGAAGACAGTGAAGCTGCTCATAGGCAGTATTACCGGAGTCAGTCTCTCATTTCTCCCGATGGACAGTACGTAGCCTACAGCCGAATTCAAATGCAGGTTCACCCAGACTTCACTCAAAGTTGGGTCAGCAGCGTTTTGTTTCTGGAGAACTTGAGAACTGGAGATTTAAGAACAATCACTGCTTCTTCGCCGCTCTCCATGTCTGGTCAGCCAACGGAAGTTAATCTAGCGGAGGCAGTGGCAGGCACGATCGCGATTCTGGTTCCTATTGCTTGGTCTGCAACAGGCGATCGCATCTTAGCAAGGGAGTTTGAGTCTATTTTTGGGTCAGATATTGCTTCGGACTACGCCGTTATTTGGGATCGCCAATTGAACCGTACCAGCACAGTGGCACCGACTCGGATTCAATATACCAATGCGGTCTTGCTCGGATGGAGCCAAGCTCACCCGGAACAAACCTTATTCCAAGCGGGCAATATTGGTGAGTCTCCTTGGCCCTTGTGGACCGTGGATCTCGCAGGTCAGACTACTGCCGCCCCCCGCGATCGCCCCCAAGTGTTTGGTCGCTCGGTTAACAGCATTTGGACAGGCCCCCAGTCACATCTGTAGGCCAAATGAGCGTTAGGGTAATCTCGCAGTTACTGGTAGCCGCGCCAAGGACTGACTTGCAGCACCCCATTAGGCTTAAATACCACCTTAAAAGGGGCTAGGGAAGCTTGGTTGGCAGCGTTATTCTGAGCAGAATTATTCTGGGCAGAGTTGTTCTGAGCAGAGTCATTCTGAGCAGGGGCAGCATCAGACTTGAGCAAGGTGGGTAAAGGCGTATCTTCTACATAGTCAGAACCAGGCTGATTGACTGGCTCATAATTGGCGATCGAACCATCCGGTGCGACATTCACCCGGTAAACCAACTCCCGCTCAAAGGTAGGCTTCTCTTTCCAATTTCTGTCAATTTGGTCGTAGAGCTTTCCAGTCAAATCTTCAATCGCCGATGAGTCAGTAATTTCTGAATTAGGGCTAGGTGGAGCGCTATAACCACCCCAAGGGCTGACTTGCAACACGCCATTGGGCCGGAAGACCACTCGGAACTGACCAACTGGCTCTTGCGCAAGGCTGCCACCATTGGCAGGAATGTAAAGAAGGTCGAGCAAAGGAGTTTGCTGAGCCGCTTCAGTAGGTGTATTCTCAGCTTCTCTGTAGCCCAGGATCGCCCCATCTTGGGCAACACTGACTCGATACACTAGCTCCTGCTCGAACTCAGGTTCTTGCTTCCAAGATTGGTCGATTTGGTCGTATACCTTTTTGCTCAAACTATTGAGTTGAGTCGGGTCGGTGATCTCTGGTGCAGCAGCCAGAGCGGCTTGCACGTCCTCTAGGTTGGGCTGAGTTGTACTAGCAGGACTAGGTGTTGTAGAAGCTGCTGGCGAAGTGGTAGGAGAAGTAGTAGGACTGGTTTGTAGGGCTGCGGCTGTCTGAGGGGAAGGGCTAGCAGCACCTGTAGGTGAGGGTTCTTGCGACTGACTAGTATTTGACTGAGGAGTTGGATCTTTAGGTTTCTGAACTTCAGGAATGGGAATGAAGAAAAGAGCCACAGCCGTAAGAGCCAAGCTGGATACCCCTATGGCAGCGGGCACTACTCGTTCCGCTGTAATCTGCCGAGCCGCAGTATAGCGCTTCGAGACAGGGGCTAACTGTAGGGTCAGGTCGGGCAAGGTCTGGGCGTCGGCAAAAAATTGATCTATCGCATCCACCAGATCGAATAGCTGCACCGTGTTTAAATCGACCTGGGTGGAACGCGTTGTCTCTTTGGCTGCGTCTTCTGGAGGCTGCACAACTAAGCGATGTTGCTTCCGATCCACCCCGTGTATTTGGACAGCTGAAGCGGAAACAGGTAGGTGGATGCCGCTCAGAAACTCTTGAGCATAGCGGCTCACGGCTGCTACTAAAGCGACAAAAAAGTCACGTCCACCGGAGATGGGTTGCTCTCGTCCAGAAATCCGACACTCGGCGTTGATCAAAATCGACATCAAAGGCCGCATTTCAGCCGGATTCATGGAGGCAGTCGGATCGCTTAATCCTTCTAAAACCAGCGTGCAGTTAGGCAAGCTGTATTGACGTTGAATCGTCATTCTACCTCTCCATCAAACAAACTAATCCAAAACCGTTGCATACCAAAGGTGCCAGTGCAGAAGAGTAATTTGCCTAGCAAACTCAGCGCCAATTCGTTCAGTTTCTCATCGGAGCTGTAGGCTAGAACCCCAGCGCGTCGGGGGTTCATTCTGGCCCGGAAGTGCGCCCGGAAGCGCTCTAGGTAGTCATACAAACGGAAGTGATGCTCTACTGAAAGTTGCTTTTCTGTGAGTTGCTGGTAGGCGAGCAATAACTGGCGAATCACCACGGTCAGGCGGCGAGCTAAGTGACAGGCGATCGCGACGAGGGCCTTGGCTTCTACTAAGGTCAGGGGTTGGCGCTGGCTATAGCGACGAAGTGGGTTGGTGCTGCGTATGCGCCACAAAGCGACCCGATTCTTAATAATCCCCTGGAGTTCCAACTCCTTTGCCACTGACAAAATCGCTTCAGAGCCCCCTAAGTCCAGCGCTTCAATTGCCAAAAGCATTAGGTCAATTTCTAAGCGAGCTCGACGGGGGCAAACGCCAGCGCTTAAGTCTGGATCGGGTAGATTCTCCAAGAATAAAGGAGCTGACGGGGCGGATAGACTCGTTGACGGCATTACGCTCACAGACACATTCATTCCAGCTTGCTAGACCTTAGGGGGTGAGATATCAGCAGCAACCTACCGATAGTTTAGAATTTTGCACTCAGAGCATCGGGGATGTGCCAATTTCTATCATTCCCCAACTCTACTTAGATTATTCGAACCCAGCTAATAACAACTCCAAATGTTTAGAATCAGCCAAAACTTTACAAACTTCCATTGTACGATTTCTGAGGCAACTAAATGATTGACGCTCTAAAAAGCTTATTCAAGCGATCGCAGCCAATTTCAGGTTCAATTAGACAATAGTTGCCAACTGCACCCTCAATTCTTACTCGCAATTTTATGGATCTGAAATCCCTCATTCGTGAGATTCCCGATTTTCCTAAGCCAGGAATTCTGTTCCGAGATATTACAACCTTACTGCGCGATCCAGAAGGGCTCCGTTACACCATTGACACCCTAGCGGATAAGTGTGCTGATTTGGGTGCGGACTATGTAGTTGGCATGGAATCACGAGGATTTATCTTTGGCGCTCCTCTGGCTTACAAATTGGGAGCTGGTTTCATCCCCGTCCGCAAGCCTGGGAAGTTGCCTGGTCCAGTTCACGCGATTGAGTATGAGCTGGAGTACGGCATGGATCGCTTGGAAGTGCATCAAGATGCCTTTCAGTCGGGCTGTCGGATTTTGATCGTAGATGACTTAATTGCTACAGGTGGCACCGCTCAGGCAACGGCCAAGTTAGTGCAACAATCAGGCTGTCACCTCGTGGGCTTTGGATTTATCATCGAGCTACGGGACCTCAAAGGCCGTGAACGGTTGCCCGAAGTTCCGATTGTGACCTTGGTTGATTATTAATACTAGGTTGAATGACTCTTTCTGATCGTGGTGGGCTAGACTCTTTTGGGCAACGGGTAATCTCCTCAGTTACCAGCGAAACGGCTGTCTATGTCGTTAAGCGACTATTACAGGCACTGCTGACTTTATTGTTGGCCTCGGCCTTGAGTTTCGCGATTATTCAACTGGCACCTGGGGATTACCTCGATACTTTGCGGCAGAATCCTAAGATTTCGCCGGAGAGAATCCAAGAGTTGCAGCAACAGTTTGGTTTGGATAAGCCAGTGCTGGAGCAATACGGACGATGGCTTTGGCAGATCCTCAAGCCTCATGTGGTGAAGGTGGGACCGATTCCCCTGATTTTGCCCCAAGGGAATTTTGGCACCAGCTTTGTCTATCAGCGATCGGTGGCGGCTCTGTTGTGGGAGCGGGTGGGTAATACGCTGTTGTTGGCGATTTCCTCATTGCTGATTACTTGGGCGATCGCGATTCCTCTAGGGATTGTCAGCGCTGTGAATCAAAACCGGACAGCGGATCGAGTGCTACAAGTCATTAGTTACGTGGGCCAAGGGTTTCCCAGTTTCATCACAGCGCTGCTGTTGTTGATTTTGGCCCAAAATACCTCGCCGCTCTTTCCCGTGGGAGATATGACCAGCATCAACCATGATGATCTCTCCCCCATTGGCAAAATCTTAGATGTGGGTTGGCACATGATTTTGCCCACTTTAGCCTTGAGCGTCACGAGTTTTGCTGGCTTACAGCGCATCATGCGAGGAGAACTGCTGGATGTTTTGCGGCAAGACTACATCCAGACGGCACGGGCTAAAGGTTTGCCAGAAAACAAAGTCATTTACGTGCATGCCCTCCGCAATGCGATCAACCCTTTAATTACGCTGCTAGGGTTTGAATTTGCGGGTCTGCTGAGTGGTGCCTTTATTGCAGAATTTTTCTTTAACTGGCCTGGGTTAGGTCGATTAATTTTGCAAGCTGTGATTGCTCAAGATCTTTATGTAGTGATGGCTAGCTTGATGATGGGGGCTGTGATGTTAATCATCGGCAATCTATTAGCCGATTTGTTGCTCAAAGCAGTAGACCCCCGAATTCGCTTAGAAAATTTGAAGTAGCCAACGCCAGCAGCTTAAGCAACTTAGTAGATAGTTACTC
Organism: Trichocoleus sp. FACHB-591; assembly: GCF_014695845.1. Classification (NCBI taxonomy): domain Bacteria; kingdom Bacillati; phylum Cyanobacteriota; class Cyanophyceae; order Leptolyngbyales; family Trichocoleusaceae; genus Trichocoleus; species Trichocoleus sp. FACHB-591. The sequence goes on along the minus strand of NZ_JACJPA010000118.1, from coordinate 46,567 downwards.
CTAATCTTCTCCCTGAGGTGACTATGCTTTCTCAGGTTTATTACATCATTCGGTCTAGACTCGATGGCAACTACCTAACTGCGAATTTTAGTCAAGGTTCTAGCGGTACTAAATCTAGTTATTTATTAATGTTTCGTGAGGACTTCGAAGCCTTAAGTTATTTGAACACTCATGCCTCTGATTTAAGCGATCGCTTTGCCGTGGAATCCGTTCCTGGCACGCAAATCACTGGTTTAATGAAGCGTTGGGGGTTTGCAGGGGTTGGTATTGTCCAAGATCCACTCTTACCTCAGGTAGAGTTTCTATCTTCAGTCTCGTAACAGTTAGGTTTTCAAACGATTGTGGCTCCTCGCTTCGAATTTATTTCTCCAGAATCTATCCGGGTATAGATGCAGCAGAGTCACAGATTCCAGCAAATTAAGTGCAGGTCATTCAGGAAGTTAATCACTAAATTCCTGCTTAACAACACATAATAACTGTTACTACGGAGAAGCTCTATATGCAATCTATTCGCATCAACTTATCTGCTCTTCTACGTCCTGTGCGCTTTTTAGTAATTGCTTTTACTTGTGCATTACTGTTGGTAACGCAAGCCGCCCCTGCTTTTGCCGCTTCTTCTATGTATTCTGGCAGCAGCAGCCCCACCAAGGGTGAAGCTCAGCTCAAAGGTATTGAAGAGAAGTCTTACCAGGCGATCGAAGCCAACGATCCGTATGGAATAGAAAAAGAAGAAGTTGAAACCCAAGGTAAAGGCTTAAATGCGGCTCAGGGCGACGCTGATATTGACAAGATGTATCGTCCTTCCAATTCTCAGGATGCGGCTCCTTCGGTTGAACAAACCATCAAGAAGAATCTTGAAAAGCTTCAAGGTAAATAGCTTGAGTCGCTAGGGAGTCTTAAAGCTCACTTATTGTCACTACTGACATTCTTTCAGCCAATCTCACCTCTGTTTTAGAGGTTTCAAACTCTAGGGTAGGTTCCTGTAACCTGCCCTTTTTTTATGAAAATAATTAAGGGATGGGCGATGAATTAGTTGATAAGTTTTTTCTTTTAAGAAGTGAGTTAAAGTCTGTGCCAGGCGTAACTAATTTAATTGCTCAACATAGTTAAGCGCTTAAAGGTTAATTTTGGGTTAAATCTAGATTGTCTTTAATGGATTTGAGACAAGCCTAGTGTCATGCAAAATAGTGATATTCAGTTGTGTGCTTGATTGATTAGTTAGTTACCACCCTGTTGATATACTCACCAATAGCTATGATGACTGAATCTCATTTGGACTTCTTAGAGCCTACCTTGTCTTTGGAGTCCACTCTGCAAGAATTACAGCTACACAACTTTCAAGTTGACTCTAATTGTCTTGGCTCAGAGGTTTCCCAAGTATTTGAACAGAACCCTTTGCTACCTGGTGTTATTTTAGTTGACTGTGAAAAGCTGATTGGTGCTATTTCACGTCGTAGGTTTCTAGAGCAAATGAGCCGTCCTTATGGGGTGGAACTATTTTCTAAACGGCCTCTAAAGATACTCTATAACTTCACTAAAAATGAAACCTTAATCTTACTAGGTGGTACTTCAATTGTGGCTGCGGCTCGGCAATCGTTATTGCGATCGCTAGAGCTGATTTATGAGCCGATTATTGTACAGATAGAGCCTTCAGTTTACCGTTTATTAGATGTACATCAACTATTAGTAGCTCAAGCTAAAATTCATGAGTTGACCACTCAGCTACTCCATGAGCAAACTCAAGCTCAAATGATCCAGACAGAGAAAATGGCGAGTCTAGGTCGAATGGTGGCAGGTGTGGCTCATGAGATTCTAAATCCTGTAAATTTTATTTGGGGAAATTTAGGGTATTTATCTAGATACAGTCAGGACTTGATTAGACTGGTGTCAACTTATGACCAGGAAGTAGCTCAAGTTTCTCTTGATAGCACCCTAGTCCAGCAAGAAAAAGCAGAAATTGAATTTGATTTTTTGCTTCAAGATTTGCCGCAGGTAATTGACAGCATGCGAATGGGCGCAGAACGCCTTAAAAGAATTGTGGGGGGCCTGCGTAGCTTCTCACACATGGATGAAGCAAAGCTTCGAGCAACAGATGTGCATGAATGTATTGATAACACCTTGCTGATTTTGGGTAATCGCCTGAAGTACGGCGTTGAGGTAGTGAAGCATTATGGAGATTTACCTCTAATTAATTGCTATCCCGGTCAAATCAGCCAAGTGTTTATGAATTTGATTAGCAACGCCATTGATGCATTAGCTGAGAAAACAGACAATACCACTAATGAGCAGAAGCTAAACGGAATTTTGGCAAAACAGCCAGTCAAAGCGAATTCTTGGCAGCCTCAAATTAAAATTTCAACCACAGTTTTTAGGGTTGAAGCATCAGCATCCTTAAAGTCTGATGATTGGGTTGTGATTCAGATTGCTGATAATGGTTGCGGCATACCCAGTGAGATTCAAGCAAGAATCTTTGAAAATTTCTTTACGACCAAGCCAGTGGGCCAAGGTACCGGGCTTGGATTAGCTATTAGTCATCAGATTGTGACTGAAAAGCACCAAGGGCAGCTGAGCTTGCGATCGCAACCTGGAGTCGGGACTGAATTTGAAATTCGGCTGCCCATTGTCTCTACACCCTAATGGTCAAAGACTTAGCCTGTTAGCGATCGAATTTGGCAAGATTTGAGGGATATAGCCTATTCTTCCAGGGATTCAACTATCAGAAATTACGGATTAAGTTGACCCGAAGAAATTAGAACTGGGTTAGTCCTGATAGTTTTGCGGACGATTTACCACTTCTTAACCCCTATACTGCGATCGCCGTCCTAAATGATTGATCAGGTTGGTGGGTTGTGAGGGCCGCACCCCATTTGGAATTTCCATAGCACCTATATTGAAAGGCAGAAGCCGAATTGCCGAGGCCAAGGTATTGTAAAGGCTAACCTGGCTAGGGCTGATGGGTTTGAGGCGTAGATAGACTTGATGACAAAAGTTGGGGCTGGTTCTATTTCAAGGGATGTAGTTTAGGGTGTCTGGGAGAGTTGAGTGCTTGTGCTAAATCAATCCAGTTCTCACTTTATTCCACCCTCTCTCTCAGAAGGAAATGGGCTGGCCCTCAGTTTAGAGTCTCCACTACAGGACCTACGGCTCTACAGCTTTCAAGTTGAACTCAGCCATTTAGGGTCAGAAATTGCTCAGGTTTTTGAAAAAAACCCTTTGCTGCCAGGGGTGATTTTGCTAGAGCAAGGTGAGTTTGTCGGGATGATTTCTCGGCAGCAATTTTTGGAATATTTGCTACGTCCTCAAGGACTAGAATTGTTTCTCAACCAACCTTTGAGCGTGCTGTACAGTTATGCCCGAACCAAGCCGCTAGTTTTGTCTGCCAGCACCCCCATTGTGACAGCAGCTCAGCAAGCTCTACGGCGATCGCGCGAGTTGCTAGGGGAGCCGATTGTGGTTTACACAGAACCCCAAACCTATCAACTGCTTAACATGCACGAGTTAAACATTGCTTACTGGCAAATTCGTGGCATTGAGACGCAGGTGAGGTACGAACGAGCCCAAGCCCAAATGATTCAGACTGAGAAAATGGCCAGTTTGGGGCGCTTAGTAGATGGTATCGCCCACGAAATCTTAGATCCAGTCAGTTTTATTTGGGGCAATTTAACCCATGTTTCCAGCTATAGCCAGAACTTGCTGGAGTTAATTGCTGCCTATCAAGCTTGTCTGTCAGAACCCCCAGAAGAGATTCTCAATTTACAAGAAGACTTGGAATTGGAGTATGTGATCAAGGATCTCCCCCATACCATTGCTAGTATTCGCTCCGGAGCAGAACGGTTATCAAAACTAGCAACCAGCTTGCAAAACTTTTGTCATATTGATGAGGTTTATCCGAAGCCAGCCGATTTGCATGAGTGCCTTGACAACATTTTGCTACTCCTGAAAAGCCGCTTGACTGGGGAAATTCAGATTGTTAGAAACTATGGTCAGCTCCCACCAGTTTCATGTTTTTCGGGGCAGCTCAGCCAAGTTTTTATGAATATTTTGACGAACGCGGTCGATGCCTTAATTGATCAAGCGGTTCGACAAGAGCTAGCCATTGAGTATTGCAGTCCAGGTATCCTGGCTCTGCCCCAAAAGCCTCAGATTGAAATTACCACTCAAGTTTGTCCTGCTAAGCTACTCAGCGTCGCTTCCGGAACTCGTTGGATTTCCGTAAAAATCGCCGACAATGGCCCCGGTTTGGCTCCAGAACAACATCAACGCATTTTGGAATCGTTTTCCGTAGAGAAACGGGCTGCGAAGGAAACTAGTTTGTCCATGAGTTATCAAATTGTGACAGCTAGACATGGAGGCAAATTTGAACTGCGATCGCAACTAGGGGTTGGGACGGAGTTTACGATTCTCCTACCGTTGGTGTAATCGTCTAACCTATTCGATTAATCCCACTGGCGGAGTCAGTTCTACTCTCCGGGCCGCTAGGTCTACCACAGGAACAATCTCCTTGACGAATGGAACTAAAACCGTGAGTTGCTTAGGATTTGAAGGAGCGACCAGTTTGACTTCTAGCAAATCGTTTCCAGCAGGAATCACATCTGTGACTGTACCTAGCAGCGCTTGCGTCGCTTGATCAAACACGTCTAAGCCGATCAAGTCGATGACATGGAATTCCCCTTCTTCTAACTGGGGGCGATCGCTTTCTGGCACTAATAACTTGCAGCCTTTTAGCGCCTCAGCTTGGTCGCGATCGCCAATACCTGCCAACTGCAAGATATACATGTTTTTGCCATGCAGATAGCGGCCCTTGATCAACTCAATCGGTTGGGGTTCAGTCGCATCGGTGGGCAATAGCCAACGGGTTCCCGGCTGCTCAAAGCGTTCTGGAAAGTCGGAGTCTGGGTAAACGCGCACTTCGCCTTTCAAGCCTTGAGCGGCAACAATTTTACCAACTTGTAGCCAACCTTCAGGGACTGCAGCCAAGCTTGGCGGGGTGGTATTGGGCCGGGAAGGATTAGTTTTACGGCTCTCAGACATGGGGTTCTCGCGAATCATGGAAGAAACTCACTCACTTGCGGTTACCAGTTGATAAACTTCGGCAACCACTTTGGCTAAACGTTGCATGCCTATAGCAATTTCTTCGTTGCTAGCGGTGAGACTAATGCGAATGCACTGCTGCTTGTGGGGCCAATCTTCCCGCAAGCCTGGGAAAAACGAACTGCCGGGGACCACAATAACACCCACCTGTTTGAGTCGCTGATAAAACTCCCAATCTGTGAGGGGCAAGTCTTGGAGCCACAGCCAGGCGAAAATAGCACCTTCTCCGCGATGGAGCAGCCAAGGAATTTCCTGGGGCATTGCTTGATCGAGGCTCGTCTCCACGACGGTAAATTTTTCTTGGTAGTAAGGGCGAATCACTTGAGTTGAGATTTCTGCCAAAGCTCCTGAATCGATCGCCCGGGCGGCAATCGCTTGGCCGTAACGAGAAGAGTGGATGCAAAGATTGGTTTGGAATGACTCCAACACTCGAATCACTTGCTCATCTCCGATCGCAATCCCCACCCGTTCTCCCGGTAACCCTGCTTTAGATAAGCTCATGCAGTGAACGATATTGTCGCCAAATGCCGGAGTCATGTCTGTAAAGTTCAAGGCTGGAAAGGGTGACGCATAAGCGGAGTCAATCAAAACCGGAACATTGTGAGGAGTAGCGAGGGCGGCAATTTTTTGCACCTCTTCGTCGGTGAGGACGTTACCCGTTGGGTTGCAAGGCCGCGAAAACAACACAAACCCTGTAGTTTCGTTAATTTCCAGTTGACTGAAGTCGGGGCGATACTTGAAGCGGTGAGCGCTAGCGTCAATATCTAGTGCTGGCTTATAAGCAACTAAAGCTTCGGGAATTAAGGTAACGCCGCCATAGCCTGTGTAATCAGGGCTAAGAGGCAGGACAATTTGCTTTAGGTTGCCGCTAGTGGTATAGCCGCCAAAAGCATTTGCAGCATAGAAGTACAGGGCTTGGCTACCTGGTGTAATCAGGATATTGCGATCGCTCAATTTGAGCCCATAGCGCTGATTAAAATCTTGGGCGATCGCCTCAATCAGCGGTTGGTAGCCTTGGCTTGACCCATAACGGCAAACCACTTCTCCATATTCATTGCTGGCTAGGAGTTCTGCGGTGCAATCTCGCCACAGTTGTTCCACTTCGGGCAAAATCACCGGATTTCCAGCACTTAAATTGATGAACTCTTGACCATCTCCGGCTCGCAGCGTTTCAATAATGTCTTTCATAATGGCTCGCACCCCAGTTAGCTGGGACATCTGAGCGCCGAATTGAGTCAAGACAGGGTTCATAGAAGAACTTGGGACCAGTGCTACTTGAGGATGCTGATCAATGCTAACCGTTAGAGGGGCGCGATAGAAGCTTGTTAAACGCTGAGGTAGCTTTCAAAACTTAACTTGGCAAAAAATTTCTTTAGCTCTACTTACAACTTTGGTAACGAAGCTTTAGAGAGTATGAAATAATCGCCCCTCCCTCTCTAAGTCCTGTCAAGCTAGAACCCAGTCCCGTTACGTTGCGTTGCTTGTAGAGAGCTGATTCGAAAAGATTTGTATTTGTCCAGTCGTCGATCGAACCCCGCTAAGCACGTTGGACCCCTGATTCAGGCTTCATCTGGAGTGATGCCATTGGATAAGCCTGAGCCGAGATTTTAGTGAAGCACGAGAGCCTTAAATCCTATGACGAATACTGCCGTTATGACACCTGCTGCTAAGCTGAGTGCGAAGCTACCCCTTCCGCTGAAACGACTAGCAGACTTAGCTTACAACTACTGGTGGAGCTGGGCCAATGGCCATGTTTCTCTATTTCAAAACATTAACCCGGACGAATGGCAGCGCTCTGGGCATAATCCTGTGGCTCTCTTGGAGTCCTCCTCTTACGAACGTTTAACTCAGCTAGCAGAAGATCCCCTATATCTCAAGCGCTTGCAAGGTTTAGCGACCCAATTCGATCGCTACATGCAAGAAACAGATACTTGGGCAAGCCGAGTAGCTCCACAACTGTCTCAAGAGCATCCTGTCGCCTATTTCTGTGCTGAGTTTGGCATCCACGAATCGCTCCCCGTTTACTCCGGTGGTTTGGGAATTTTGGCTGGGGATCACCTCAAGTCGGCTTCCGATCTAGGCGTGCCAATGATTGGGATCGGTTTACTCTACCGTCAAGGCTATTTCCACCAACGTCTCAACCGCAATGGTTGGCAAGAGGATTACTACACAGACAATCCTTTTGAGCAGATGCCCTTGGAACTAATGACCAATGCCGAGGGAGAACCGATTACGGTTCAGCTACAAATCCGCCAGCGCATGGTCAAAATTCAAATTTGGCGGGTGCAAGTAGGGCGGGTGAAGCTCTACCTGCTGGATACAGACCGGGAAGACAATGATCCGATCGATCGCTGGTTGACAGGACACTTGTATGGCGGCAACCAGGAAACCCGGATCGCCCAAGAAGTTGTGTTAGGGATCGGTGGCGTTAAAGCAGTACAAGCGTTAGGGATTGAGCCTACGGTCTATCACCTGAATGAAGGTCATGCGGCGTTTTGCCTTCTAGAGTTGTCGCGCTTGGAAGTGCAACGGACGAGCAAGTCTTTCTACGACATTGAAGCCTCAGTGCGCGATCGCTGTGTATTCACGACTCACACCCCTGTACCCGCAGGCCACGACGTTTTCTCGGCTGATCTGATGGATTCCTACTTTGCCAGTTTCTGGCCAGAGTTAGGGCTGTCACGAGAGCAGTTTCTCTCCTTGGGTGCCCGTCGCCTCGGTGATCCTTGGGAACCATTTGGCATGACAGTTTTGGCCTTACGCTTGTGCCGTGGTGCCAATGGCGTCAGTGAGCTGCATGGTCAAGTGTCCCGCAAGATGTGGAGCATTCTGTACCCCGATCGCCCAGAAGACAAAGTACCGATTAGCCACATCACCAACGGTGTGCATGCCCGCACCTGGACAGCTCCCCTGCTAAGCGATTTATACGCGCAATATCTCGGAGAGAACTGGTCTGCGCGGGTGGTTGATCCCCAGATGTGGGCAGGAGTAGACCAAATTCCGAATGAGGAACTGTGGTCGCGCCACCAAATCTTGAAGGAGCGGTTAGTTGCTCATACTCGCTTTAAGGTTAAGGCATCGCGGCAAGGACGAGGTGAAGAGCCAGATCAAATCCACGCGGCGGATCACCTGCTCGATCCCAACATTCTGACGATTGGCTTTGCTCGTCGTTTCAGCCCCTATAAGCGTGGGGCGTTACTGCTGCGAAATGCGGAGCTAGCACTGCAAATTTTCGGTAACTCTGATCGCCCTGTGCAGATCATCTTTGCAGGTAAGGCTCACCCTGCCGATGAGGAAGGCAAGCGGATTATTCAGCGCTTAATGGAGTGGTGTCGTCATCATGCCATTCGCGATCGCGTGGCGTTCATTGAAGACTACGACATCTACACTGCTCAAAAGCTGATTCAAGGTGTAGATGTGTGGCTGAACAATCCTCGTCGTCCTTTAGAAGCTTCTGGAACCAGCGGCCAAAAGGTCTGCTTTAATGGCGGCCTCAACTGTAGCGTACTGGATGGCTGGTGGTGCGAAGGCTACCAAGTTGGACCCGACGGCAAAGGTCTGAACGGTTGGGCGATCGGTGAAGATGCCAACACCAGCGACCAAGAACTGCAAGACCGCATTGATTCTGAATCGTTGTATCGGCTCCTAACCGAGGAAATTGTTCCCCTCTACTACGACCAAGATGCCAATGGCATTCCCCACGGTTGGATTCAAAAAATGAAGGCTTCGATCAAGACCAACTCCGTTGCTTTCAACACCGATCGCATGGTGGCCGACTACGTGAGACAAATGTATGCTCCTGGGACAGCAGTCAACGCTGAACCGATTCTGGCGAGTGCTCTGGCGTAAGTGTTTTAGCTGCTAAGCCCAGATACGAGCACAAACAGTTAACTTAGTTTAGCGATCAAAAGCTGTCGTAGATGATATGTCTGCGGCAGCTTTTTGTGTATTGAGTGCAATGTTGCCAAGTGATTCGCCGAGCTTTTGCCCATTGACCCCGTTCTAGCTGATAGCCTGAGAATGAATTGGCTGAAGCTGGCCCAATCAACCGCGACCGTAGCATCTGGGAGGCACAGCTATAACGCACGAACTCAACAAACGGGAATTAAACTTGGACCACCACAGTATGCTGATTTGGGAAGCTGATTTTTATCGTCGTCCCTTGCAGGATGAGCAGGGGCATCCCCTTTGGGAGTTGTTGCTTTGCGATCGCACCCGGAACTGGGAATTTAGCGCTCTGTGCCCCCAACCAGAAGCCAATGTTGCTTGGGTCGTGAGCCAGCTACAGGCGGCAGCGAAAACGCAACAGCAATTCCCAGAGCGCTTGCAGGTTTTTCGGCCTCAAGCCCTAGGTTTACTTGAGTTGGCAGGGAAAGAGCTAGGAATAACAGTGGAGCCGACTCGCCGGACCTTTGCTCTAAAGCAGCTACTACGCGAGAAAGCCCAGCAGTATTCTCAGTCCAGCAGCTACGCCCAGCAGCCTTATTCGCCCCTAGCTTTAGATAAGCCCCCACCGACTCCCATTGCCGAAAATCTTCAAGGGGAACAGTGGCGATTTGCCGCGATCGCCGCAGGTCAACTCGTCGATGCTTTCCAAGACCGCCCCATCCCGATTTTGGAGATGCCCGAAATTCTCTTACCTCTCAGTTTAGGATTGGCTTCTGATTTGCCTGTACCTGGTGTAATTATTGACGCGGGCCGCCGCTCTATGAAGTTGGCTCAGTGGTTGCAGCAAGTTCATCCTGTTGCCTTAAACTACATGGCTGGGAGTCCAGACGGCTTAATTTTGGAAGCTGGTTTAGCCGAGCGTTGGGTCATGGCCACCTTTGAAGATCTAGAAGTGCAAGCTGCGGCGCAAGCCTATGAACAACGAAAACAAGTGACTCAAGGGCTGCACTTCTTATTGGTGCAGCCCGATGACTCTGGAATGACCTATAGTGGCTTCTGGCTGTTGCATCCCGTGGATTAGTTGAGTGTCATTCAACTTTGTACAAAAAAAACCGCTGAAGTTGTATTGCTACAGAGTTTCAGCGGTTAGACAACCTGTTTGGGAGAGAACAATTTAACGGATTTAAAGGACGCTGGCTTCTGAGTCAGAAGAAAAGAGACCCAGTAACGGTCCTAAGATGGCACCAAAGACAAAGCCACCCGCGTGAGCCCAGTAAGCCACACCGCCGCCTTCCATACCAATATTTGTGGGGGCATTCAGGCTAGCCGCACCGTAGAAAGCTTGCTGAACAAACCACCAGCCTAAGAAGAAAAACGCTGGAATGCGGACGGTCGTGATAAAGAAGCCCAAAGGTAGCAGAGTTAAGACAGACGCTTTAGGATATTTCAAGATATAGGCTCCCATCACACCTGCGATCGCTCCACTTGCCCCTAAGGAGGGAATAGCGGAATTAGGCGAGAAAAACCACTGAGTCAGGGCTGCTAAAGCACCACAGGCTAGATAAAAAATTAAATATTTAACATGACCAAGGCGATCCTCTACATTGTTGCCAAAGATCCAGAGAAACAGCATGTTGCCTGCAATATGTAGGAAGCCACCATGCAGAAACTGCGAGCTAAATAAAGTGAACCATTCGGTGGGTCCGGCACTAACGGCTTGCCCCGCGAAACTAGCTGTTAATTCTCTAGGAACAACGGCCCAAGTGTAAAAGAACTTCTCCAATTGGCCGGGAGCCAAACTCAATTCAACTAGAAAAACTAATATATTTGCAACAATAAGGCCGTAGGTAACAAAGGGCGTGATTGTAGTCGGATTATCATCACGGAGAGGAACCACAGGCGTTTTTCCTAAGTATCTACTAGCTGGAAGATAACTGATTTAATTTAAGGCTGTCTGTTGATCTCGAGATAGATTTCTTCACAAAGTTTTCCGTTGGGATCAGCAAAAAACCCCTCACATACTGGAGGGGTTCTTGCAAAGACTAGATCACTCAATCTATAGAAAATAGTTTTGTCAGCAGATGTCAGTTTGCTAGAAGCTTACCAACCTTTTTCAGATTGCTCTAGAACATAGGTTGCTACATCATCAATTTGCTGATCGCTGAGGCGGCCACCAAAAGCGGGCATGGCATTCTTACCATTTTTCACTTGGTTGGTAATGGCTTCCACAGAGTTCATGCCAAATTGGGCTAGAGCGTCCTTCTTCAGGGTCTTGTTAGCCATAATGACGTTGTTACCGCCCATATGGCAGGCAGCACAGTTAGCACTAAACACCTTGGCACCATTCGCTGCATCACCTGCGAGGGCAGGACGACCGAAACCAACAGCAAACAGGGCGATCGCCACCAAGACGATAGACAATAGCTTTCTCAACACAGTTCTCCTCTACTCAATCAATACACAGCAAACAACAAGAACGCCTTGCTTAGACTATTCTACGCTTCTACAAGGCGTTTTTTAGTGAGGACGGACATCTACCCATTCATGGCTTGCAAATTCGCAAAGCATTTGAACTTTAGCTCAAAAATCACTAGTACCCCAACCGGGCGCTTTCTGAGCCGCTCTGAGAACAAACGCAGCCAATTTTTCGACTTGTTCTTGAGGTAACCAGCTTTCGGGTACCTGGCGACAGACGTAATTTTCCTCGGTGCCATCATAGGTCATTGGTTGGCGCAAATAATCAACCAAATTATTGATGTTATCTCGCTGGGGAACTGCTCCCTGCAAAGCAGCTAGTGATAAAGACACCGGAGGATTAGGCAAGGTAGTGCCGCCCAAATGACAGTTCTTACAGTTGTTTTCAAATAAATGCTTGCCCACTACAAAGTCGTCTGGTGCAAACCAACGTGTTTGACCTTGCCCATCCAACTCCACGGCTACAGGCTCAGTTACTCGCAAATACTGAGTGATATAAGGCTCGGTGGCTGCTTGCGTGGGGCTACTGAATAACAGCATACCTAGCCAAACAACCAAAGTTGCGAGTAAAGGGGGAACTGAAAAGCGTAGGCGTCGCATGACATGAGCAACCTTTAGTGGGTCAGCAAGTGAATCAGCAGATGGCAGAAACTCTTTAGCTCAAAATCGTTAGTAGCGAGTTGGGCTCAAGTGGAAAGGCTCCAGTTTCTGCCAAAGACGATTTCCTTAATTTGGCAGGCCTTAATAATAAATTTTGCCGCCGCCCCACTTCTGGCCAACGATCTTAGGCTGTAGCAGAATATGACCTGCGATCGCCACGAGATCCTCTTCGGTTAGGTTTCTCATCTTGGGGAAGATGTCGGTGCTTTGAGTGCTGGGATGCAACTCAGCAATAGATTCAGCCCCATCATAGGTGGTGGGATTGTGCATGTAATCCACCAAGGCCTCAATGTTGGTGCGAGGTGGAGTTGCTAAAGCTAGGGCTTCTGGCTCCAGACCCACGTTAGGGTCAGTCTTGGTGCCACCGCCTACGTGACATTGGCCACAAGCGTAGTTAAATAAGCGTTTGCCTTCTTGAACTTGCTTCAAGCTCAAAACAACATTTTGACCTTCGCTACTTGGGACAGTGCGGGTAGCTGCATCTAGTTCAACTGCATTAGCACTGCCGATAAAGGTTTGGAAGGCGAAAAATACAGTGGCCACAGCAAGCCAGATGTATCTTTTAAGCATGGTTCTCCTTAATGTGGCTCAGTTAGCAGATATTCAATCCTCAACACAGGTTGGCTCAACCCATTGCTCCTCATTTTTGGGAACCCCATCCTCATGTCAAGGCCCAAAAACAGCCCTGGAAGTGAGGTCCTGCAAAGGTCAGGATTGAGCCTTTCTAATATCAATATCATGCCACTGAGGGGGCCCTTTCCCAATAGAACGACTCGTTGAGTTTCTACAAGGGGTTTGCAGGACTGAGAGAAACAGCTTCCGGCAAATGCACAAAGTGCGAGGCCGCCGGGACAGGCTGGTGCAAGCGAATCAGTTGCGCTAGGGTCTTCTTCAGTTGCGTCCGAGGAACGATCGCATCTACAAAGCCATGTTCCAGCAGATATTCAGCGGTTTGGAAGTTCTCAGGTAGTTTCTCTCGCAGCGTTTGCTCAACCACCCGTCTACCCGCAAAACCAATGGTGGCTTTTGGCTCTGCCAGAATAATGTCACCGAGCATGGCAAAGCTAGCAGTCACACCGCCTGTCGTGGGGTGGGTCAAGATGGGAATGTAAAGGAGCCGCGCCTCTCGATGCCGTTCTAAAGCTCCAGAGATTTTAGCCATCTGCATCAAGCTGAGCATGCCCTCTTGCATCCGAGCTCCGCCAGAAGCGCACACAAGCATGACTGGCAACCGCTCACGAGTCGCTCGTTCAATGAGGCGGGTAAATTTCTCGCCCACGACTGAACCCATGCTGCCACCCATAAATCGGAAGTCCATGACCCCCAGCGCCACGGGCAAGCCTTCTAGTTGGCCCAGCCCTGTTTGGACACCGTCAGGCAAACCTGTTTTGTCTTGCATTTCTCGGATGCGATCGCCATAGCCCTTGCGATCGCGAAACTTCAGCGGGTCGATCGGACGAATCGCCGTGTCCAAAGCTAGCCAAGTGTTGGCATCAATGAGCTGGCGGACGCGCTCGTCACTGAAGACTCGAATGTGGTGATTGCACTCTAAGCAAACCATCTGATTTGCCCGCAGGTCTTTGGTGTAGGTCAGAGCGCCGCACGACTCACACTTAGTCCATAGACCATCTGCAATTTCTCGTTCTTGCCGTTCCTTGCTGGTCGGCTCTGCCTTTCGTCGATTTGCAAACCAATCAAATAGAGACATGAAAGCGATTGATTCCTTTTATTTTGTTATTTCTATTCCAATCAGCCCCAAGCAGGCAAAATCCTGAATTTAAGCTTTAATGACCTAGCCAGAATGGCCTAGTCAGTCTTGATCAAAACAGCTTTGATACTCCAGTAAAAATTTTGCTACAGCAATTACTGTAGACCGAAAGTTTTCTTGTGAGTTGCTAACGAGTTGATGTGAATTTGGTTCACCCGCTTTTGTTATCCCTCTGTTTGCTCTTCCTCCACAGGGCTAATGAGGAGTAGAGCTGTCCATTGGTCTTCGACACGCACTTGTAAAGCAGCAGGACTTCCTAGCCCCAAATAAGGCGCTACACCTAAGTCAAGCACCCGAGCTGGAATTTGATGAGCAGCCAAAACCTGCTGCATAATTTCCGCTTCCCAACGGGTACTCGTCGTTCGTAATGTGATCCATGACACGGAGGGATTGTATCAAAAATATGGGAATTTTATCAAAAGATTAAGGAAGTGAAGAGTTTAGGGCTTATCGGCGATCGCTACTTATAGAGCCGGAAAAAATAGCTGTAAGTAGCCTGAGATAATGGCTTCGCCCCATAACGCTGCAATTACAGCTCCTAACGCCAGGAAGGGTCCAAACGGCATTTGTTGACGCCGACCCAGCCAGCCAAAAGCGATCGCCCCGCCTCCAACAAAAGCACCGACTCCACAGGCGACAAATCCTGCTAGCAGCAGATATTTCCAACCGAGCCAAGCGCCCATCATGGCAGCTAGTTTGGCATCGCCTGCTCCCATTGCTTCTTGTCCCAATGCGACCGAACCAGCCAGAGTAATGAGGTTGAGTAGCCACAGACCCAAAACGGCACCAATCACCCCTACCATTAGTTGGTTGACGACTGGAGTGACGCTAAAACTCAGTACCGACCCAACAGCAACTTGGAAACCTAAGCCCACCAACAAACCAGATCGAGTCAGCGGTTCTGGCAGGGTCATCGTATCCAAGTCAATCAGGGATAGGGCTAGCAACCAACTAACAAAAGTCCAGTAGCCCAAAGTTTGGACGGAAAAGCCAAAGATTAGAAACACTAGCACAAAGAGAGCACCCGTTGCGGCTTCTACCAACGGGTACCGAATAGAGATAGGGCTTTTGCAATAACGGCAACGTCCCCGTAGCCACAGCCAGCCTAAAACTGGGACATTGTCTTGCTTACCTAAGCGGTGCGAACATTGGGGGCAGCGTGAAGGTGGCCAAAGAACGGATAAGCCTGCGGGTAAGCGATAGACCACGACATTCAGAAAACTGCCGATAGAGGCACCGAGGGTAAAGGCAATCAGAGCGGTGAGAACGGTAAACAGGGTGTCCATAACCAAGGCTTTAGTTTGGCAGTAGTGGCCGAACGGTTATGGTCAGGTTACTGAACATTAGGGCACTTAGAGGCTCTAGTGGCTCCAAACTGCCAGCACTCATTCAGCGTTAATAAAGTTCTGACTCAATTTGATTGAACGGCACGAAACACTCTTGGGGAAGTAAAACGGGCCTGCCAGAGAAGATCAGTTTGCCCCGATGGGTGTAGCGATCGATCGCGACTCCAAGAGGAGGTTGCGTCAGTTCGGGGTGTACTTCGTAGTAAGTCCGATAAATTTGCCGCGCAGCTCTAATAATTGCTGGGTCCACAAAGACGGGAAACTCCACATCTTCTATCCTATTTTCGGGTCGTTGTTGGGAAACGTATACCACAAACCTATCCCTAATTTTTACGCTCGACTTTAGTCGATTTGGGTGATTACAGCAAGAGTGGAAGAGAAAATTGTTGGTTTTTGGCGATTCGCGATCGGTTTTTAGCTTTAACTTTTAGCGATTAGTTTTTAGCTAATTACCCACTGCTAATCGCTAATTGCTAACCACCACTACTGAGCCTTCTCCAGTGCTTGAATCAAAGCATCTCCCATCGCTCGGCAACCGACTAGAGTGTTGCCTTCAGACATGATGTCTCCGGTGCGGTATCCTTGGTCGAGCACCTGCATCACCGCTTGCTCAATGCGATCGCCTGCCTCCGGTTGATTCAGTCCGTAGCGTAGCATCATAGCTGCACTGAGCACTTGCGCGATCGGGTTAGCTTTGTCTTGCCCCGCAATATCGGGTGCGGAGCCATGAACTGGCTCATAAACACCAGGGCCAGAAGCTCCCAAGCTAGCCGAGGGGAGCATGCCGATACTTCCGGTCAGCATAGCAGCAGCGTCGGACAAAATATCGCCAAACAAGTTGCTGGTGAGAATGGTGTCAAATTGCTTAGGCCAACGCACCAACTGCATCGCCGCGTTGTCTACGTACATGTGGGAAAGCTCTACATCTGAGTACTCAGAAGCTAGCTGCGTCACGCGATCGCGCCACAACTGCGACACATCCAGCACATTGGCTTTATCGACAGAGCACAGTTTCTTGCCCCGCTTCTGAGCCGTTTCAAACCCTACTTTGGCAATGCGATCGATTTCTGATTCTGTGTAAGCCATTGTGTTGACACCGCGCTTCTCACCCGATTCGGTTGCGAAGATACCTTTGGGCTGACCAAAGTAAACACCGCCTGTCAGCTCTCGCACCACCATGATGTCGATACCTTCCACGACTTCACGCTTCAGGCTAGAAGCATCAATCAATTGAGGCAAAATTTTGGCAGGACGCAAGTTGGCAAAGAGTTCTAGACCTGAGCGGAGTCCCAGTAGCCCAGTTTCGGGGCGCAGGTGACGCGGTAGGGTGTCCCACTTATAGCCCCCGATCGCGGCTAACAAGACAGCATCGCTGTTACGGCAGGTTTCTAGAGTTTCTTCAGGCAGCGGTTCACCTGTAGCATCGATCGCGGCTCCCCCAATCAATGCCGATTGAAAATCAAATTCTAGATTGAGTTGCTGGCCTACAACCTTCAGCACGTCTACCGACACTGCCATGATTTCAGGGCCGATGCCATCGCCAGGTAGAAGGGTAATTCGGTACTGCTGTGCCATAGGTCAACTCAAAGGGAACGGTGGAAGTACTCACAGGGTATTTATCATACCTGGCAAGGGCACCAACCAGTAGGGCGCATCGGAAACAGAAAACCCGCAAAAACTAGGGTCATCACTAGTCTTTACGGGTAACAAGGCTAAATCAAGAATTAGCGACTACTGCACGACGTTGTGCAAATTGCCTGCGGATTCAGGACGAGCTTGGCGAGCGCGGATATCTTGCTCTGCTTTTTGAGTTTTAGCCCCTACATCAGAATTAGGTTGGCTCAGGCGGATGTTGCCTTCGGCTTGGCGAACTTTGCCACGAATTTGGTCTTCGCGATCGCCTGTCAAATTACCTTTAATTTCCTGGGTTTTGCCCTGTAGGCTTTGGACAAATCCTGTTACTTCTTGGCCTACTTCATTACCACCCTGGCTAGAAGCAGCCAAGCTAGGCTGAGCCAAGGCTACATTAGCCAAGGTCAGCACCAATCCTAAGACAACAGTGGTCAGAACTCGACGAATTTGCTGAAGTAAATTCACTTCAATCTCCTCTAAAAAATTTGTTTTTTGCCACGAAAATATGACGACTTCAACCTATCGAAAATTCTGCGTCTAACCCTCTTTCGTAAGGGATAAGCCAATGGTTAAAACACGGGTGATAACCTGCTTAGAACAGGATTTGAAGGACCAGAGACGCAATTTAATGGAGAGATCCAACAGGCCTGCTGTAGAGACACAGGAAAATTCTCTTGTCCGCCATCATGTTCAGCTTGCATTTCTCTCGGCGGTTCCGATTGGAGTACTCGGAAGGCTAATTGGTCTAGGATGCGAGTGTTTCGTAAGTCCCGATGAAGACGCTGTGGCTATCTGAACCTGAGATTAGTTCCAGTTGAAATCGCCAGTCTTTCCAGCTAATTCAGCCATCAACGAACCACCCAATGTTTTAGGATTTCTGCTGATTTGTTGTTAGGATGACGCTGTAGAGTACGGCAATGGCTTGCAGCGATCGCCTATGACCCGTGCCCCCCTAGTCGAGCGCATTCAGCAATTTAATCAAGGTCGCGACCCCCAACTTCTGCACCGCAAATACAAGGCGATGCAACGAAGTCCGTTTGTCTTTTTGCGCGGAACTTGCCATCTGTTTTATCAAGATTGGCCCAGTACATCGGCTCTAAATCAAGCGCCTCTGAGTTGGATTTGTGGCGACCTACATCTAGAAAACTTTGGCACGTTCAAGGGTGATAACCGCTTAACCTACTTTGACCTAAACGATTTTGATGAAGCTGTGCTGGCTCCCTGTACTTGGGATGTTACTCGTTTTCTCACTAGCATTTTTGTCGGAGCCAACACCCTAGGTTTAGGACACACAGACGCGATCGCTTTGGCCCAATCTTTTCTCGCCCACTATAAGCAGGCACTTGCGACTGGCAAAGCAGGCTGGATTGAACGCAGCACCGCGACTGGCTTAGTACAAGAACTTTTGAGTCAGCTCAAGCAGCGCCAACGCCCAGATTTTTTGAACAACCGGACTGAGATCAAGGGCAATACTCGCCGCATTCGCTTAGATGGCAAACGAGCCTTGCCAATTGAAGCTGCTGAGCGCAAAAAAATCACCGCTTTGATTGAGAAATTTAGAGCGCAGCAAACCAAACCTAAGTTTTTTAAGCTGCTGGATGTGGCTCAGCGAGCAGCGGGCACTGGCAGCTTGGGGATAGAGCGCTACATCTTGCTAGTGGTGGGGCATGGCTCGCCTAACGGCAACTACCTGCTCGATCTCAAGCAAGCTCACTCCTCCGCCTTGCAACCTTACCTGACAGTGGCTCAACCGCAATGGCCCAACGAAGCAGAGCGGATCGTGGCTGTTCACAAACGAGTTCAGGCTTGTCCGCCTGCCCTACTCAAAGCAGTGACTCAGGACAACAAATCCTTTGTTTTGACCGAACTGCAACCTTTTGAAAGTCGAGTCAATCTAGAAGCGAATCGCGGCAGACTGAAGCGTTTAGAAAAGGTGATCGCGACGATGGGAGAGGTGGTTGCTTGGGCGCAGTTGCGCAGCGGCGGGCGGCAAGGCTCAGCGATCGCGGATGAGCTGATCGACTTTGCTCAACAACCCACTTGGCAAACCACAGCGCTGGACTATGCCCAACATTACAGTCAGCAGGTGGAGAGAGATTGGCGTGAGTTTCGTGAAGCCCTCAAGGATGGTTCAGTCGAGCAACCTCATTTAGAAGCAGTGCCAGTTGCCCCTGCATCCACCTGATTTGTGATCGCAACTGAATATTTTTTAAACATAGAAATAACGTTGCTATTAGGCACTACGAAGAAGCTGATTGTGCCAGTTGTTTCAATTCTATAAACCAGATGCCAAAGCAATCGGTGAAAGGCTAGCCTTGCTGTTAACTTGCATCGCTCCTCAGCACCTATGGCAAAAGAATTAGCAGTTCGGACTCGTGGGCTGACTAAGCAGTTCGACCGTCACCTTGCGGTTCACGATTTAGATTTAGAAATTGCAACGGGGGAAGTTTACGGGCTAATTGGCCCCAATGGGGCGGGAAAAACTACGTTAATTCGCATGTTGGCGGCGGCAGAAGAACCAACCACAGGCGAAATTTTTATCAACGGCGATCGCTTGTTGCGAGACCACAGCAACCCCAATCTGAAGCGAAGACTGGGTTACTTACCCGACGACTTTCCTCTCTACGATGACCTCACTGTTTGGGACTACCTAGACTACTTTGCGCGGCTCTACCGCTTGCAAGAACCCCGGCGGACTCGGCGTTTGCGAGATGTGCTGGAACTGGTGCAACTGAGCCACAAAAGAAATAGTGCGATCGCCACCCTGTCTCGCGGCATGAAGCAGCGACTCAGTCTCGCACGCACGATTATTCATGAGCCAATTCTGCTGCTCTTGGATGAACCTGTCTCAGGTCTTGACCCGATCGCCCGGATGCAGTTTCGCGAAATCATCAAGGTTTTGCGCGAAGCGGGTATGACAATTTTGATTTCGTCACACGTCCTCAGCGACTTGGCCGAGCTTTGCACCTCGGTCGGCATCATGGAGCTGGGCTATTTGGTCGAAAGCGCTTCTCTCAAAGACCTATATCGTCGCCTCAGTCGGCAGCAAATTGTGGTAGCGACGCTGGGCAGTTTAGATGCGTTGCAGGCGGAGTTGAGAAATCACTCCTCGGTAGAAGGTTACGAAATCGTACCCGGAACTCAGCAAGTACGGGTGCAGTTTTCGGGTGGGGCTGAAGAAAGTGCAGTGTTACTGCGATCGCTGGTTGCTGCCGGAATTCCTTTAACTGAATTTCACTGCACTCAAGAAGATTTGGAAACAATTTTCCTCAAGCTGGGGCACAAACAAGCGTCCTAGGAAGGCGTACATCCCTCCGCCTTTGGCGTTCCCGAGGGATGGGAGGAAGGATAAAGGGTAGACGTGAAAGTGAAGGATGAAAGGGAGACAGGGGCTAATGACAGCTAAATGGTTGGATAGGGTGGGAGATTGGAACCCACAATTGTTTCGAGAACTGAAAGGCCGTTTAACGCGGCAAAGCGCTTTCTTAGTCACTTTGGCAGCTCTGCTGTTGCAGTTTTTGCTAGGGAGTTTGGTGTTTGAGAGTGGGAGCGATCCTGTTCCTGTCTTCCGTATTCTGAATTGGCTGCTACCCATGATGCTATTTGTCCTGGGTACCGTCTTGCTGATGACCGATTTAGAGCAAGAAGAACGACGAGGCACGTTGAATTTTATTCGCTTGAGTCCGCAAACTAGCCAAAGTATTCTGCTAGGCAAGTTGCTGGGAGTACCCGTTCTGGTGTACCTCGGTGCAGCATTGCTAGTACCGATGCATATTTGGTCTACCTTAGCGGCCAACGTGTCTCTCAGCTTTCTGGTTAGTTTCTATGGTCTTTTAGGGGTCGCTTGCGCTTTCATCTTTAGCTTGGCGCTGTTGTCTGCCTTTATCGGGCGATTTTCAGCAGGACAGGCAAACTCCTTGGGCAGTACTTCGGCTCTAGTAACTGCATTGTTGGTAGGACTAGCCTTTTTGCCGATCTACATGAATTGGAATCAGCTCACCGTCTGGAGTGTCTGGCTGTCAGGGCTGGATACAGGGGGTGCCAATGACTTGCAATGGTTCTTTTTGCCGATTGGAGGCAGTCCAGCGATCGCCCATAGCTTTACCTTGCTCAATGCGGGCTTAGGGATTTACTGGGTTTGGCATATCCTCAACCGCTGTTTTCGTTCTCCGACAGGAGCTTTACTGAGTAAGCACTACAGCTACTTAATGACCGCTCATGTAGAGCTGTTGCTGCTAGGGTTTTTGGTTCAAAGTTCCGTTTCCTTGAACGCTACATCTGACTGGTTTAGCGTTCTACTCTGCTTCAGCCTGGTCAACCTGATTTGGTTTGGAGTTTTAATGTTGCTCCTCTCATCTCAGCGGCAAGCCTTGCTAGATTGGGCTCGGTATCGCCACGCCATGACTGACATGGCTTCAGGAGCAAGACAACGTTCTCTGATCTCAGATTTGATTGGGGGTGACAAAAGCCCTGTGCTGGTGGCGATGTTGCTCAACTTCGGCCTTGTGGCTGCAATCCTGGGTACTTGGGTCTTTGTGGTGTCTGGCGAGGCACCAAAACTTCGATTGTTCGCAGGCTTGCTCCTCAGTTTTACCTTGCTGGCAATCTACGTCGCGATCGCTCAGTTTGCCACTTTAGCCAAGTCACGGCAACATACTTTGCAAGTTGCAGTAGCCATTGGTGGAGTTGCTTTATTGCCACCACTGCTCTTGGTTTTGGCCGCTCAAGGAGAGCCCACCCACGCCAAAGAACTCATGCTCTTTTCTCCTTTGCTCTGGCTGGTCTTAGACAATGTTTCTGCAACCGCGATCGCCTTGAGTTTGTTAGGGCATTTGGGTTTGCTGGGGCTGCTGACCTTCCGCTTCACGCAAAAACTGACGCAACTGGGTGCCTCCGAAACAAAAGCTTTGCTCCCTGGAAGAGATACCGCTTTCCGGGTGAGACCGCGAGGTGCAGATTAGCCAGATTAGCGATCGCCCTTCACTGAGCTTTGATGACCAAAATCATTACCAGGAGAAAATCGCCATGCTACAAGTTGGCTTGGACCGTCTGGGGGATTGGAACCCGCAACTATTTCGAGAACTCAAGGGTCGCTTAAAGCCGCGCAATTTACTACTCACGATCGTGATTTCGGTCGGGGTACAACTAGTTTTTCTGCTGTACGTGTGGGGACAGCTGCCAACCCTAACTTCTAGTCATCAATACTGTACGGGGGTTGGATCAGATCATGCACGTCGTTGCCTAACTAATGCCTTGGGCCATATTTTAGTCGATTGGCCCCTATGGTCCCTGGATGCCTTTATCACCCTAAGCATGATTGGCATGGTGATGCTACCCGTAGTGGGTACTTATCTGCTAGTAAGCGATCTCGATCGCGAGGAGCGACGGGGTACCCTTAACTTTCTGCGTTTGACCCCTCAGTCAGCGGGCGGTCTGTTAGTTGGCAAGATGCTGGGAGTACCAATTTTGCTGTATTGGGCGACTCTGCTAGCAGTGCCATTACATCTATGGTTGGGTAATGCAGCGGGAATTTCCCTAACTGCCATGTTCATATTTTATGGAGCAGTCTTAGCCAGCTGTGTTTGTTTTTATAGTGTCGCGCTACTGATTGGCTTGACAGGGACTTGGTTAGGTGGTTTTCAAGCTTGGTTAGGTAGCGGAGGTCTACTGTTCCTATTTGTTTGTTCTCTCAGCCAAAGGGTTAACAACTCTCCGGGCGATTTACTAAGGGGGCTCACGCCTGGTTTGGTATTAGAGCAAATAATGCCTATGGAGCTTTTAGAGAAATCCCTTTTGTATCAGGAAAGGCTCCAGCACCTACAATGGTTCCACTTGCCTGTCGGTAGCAGTTTGTTTGCGGCTCTGGGCTTTACATTGCTAAATTATGGGTTCTACAGTTTTTGGGCTTGGCAAGCCCTAGGTCGCCGCTTTCGTAACGCTAATATTCCGCTTTTCAGCAAACAGCAAAGTTATGGTTTGACGCTTTGCTTTGAAACTTTGGTTTTAGGTCTGGCAGTACAGACCCAGAAATCTCTGGAACAAATGCCAAACGAGATTGTTCCTGCGGGTCAAGAGTCAGCTTCATTCCAGCATTTTCTACACTTGCTATCGCAAAACTTAGATTTTGCCCTATTGCTAAATCTGGTGTTCTTTCTGGGCCTGATCGCTGCTTTGCTACCCCATCGACAAGCAGTTCAGGACTGGGCCAGGTATCGGCATGAGAGAGTTACAAGTCGTAAACATTTTTGGTCCAGGGCTCTGATTGCCGACTTACTGTGGAATGAGAAAAGTCCTGCGGTATTGGCGATCGCCAATAATCTAGGCATTGCCTCTATCATGCTGCTGCTTTGGGTGCTTTCTTGGCCTCCGGTCGCAACCCGAGAAAGAGCGATCGCAGGACTAGTGCTGGGTTTTAGCGTGCTGGCTGTCTACGCAGTGCTAGCACAAGTCTTACTACTCCTGCCTAGCCCCAAGCGGGGTTTCTGGGCTTTTGGGTCAGTGAGTGCAGCAGTAGTATTACCAGTTCTAGTCTTTGCCATTTTGTCCCTCGGTCCTGACAAAGCGGCTGGGCTGTGGCTGTTCTCGGCGGTTCCCTTCGCTGCTATCCATGAGGCTACCGCTCATGAAATTGTGCTGAGTTGGCTAGGCCAGTTAAGCATTGTGAGCTTATTGAGTTTGAACTTGACGCGGCAAGTGCGACAGATTGGGGAGTCGGCTTCCAAGGCTTTGCTGAGCGATCGCCCTCTGGATCGCCCCCACTTGTCCGGGAGAACCTAACTAAAACTATCCCTAGCGGAGCGCCTTTTTCACCAAAGCTGGAATTTGAGAAGGGCGCTCTGCAACAGGAATATTGGCCCGCTTAAAGGCGGCAATCTTACTTTCAGCCGTCCCGATTTCGGTGCCCAACTCAGCTACTTGGGCTGCAATAATCGCTCCCGCATGTCCCATGTGTTTGCCCTTAGGAACGGTACGGCCCGCAAGGTAAGCAATCACTGGTTTATCAATCACTTCCGCAATATAACGAGCGGCAACTTCCTCGCTGTCTCCCCCAATCTCTCCCACCAAAACAATAACTTCGGTCGTGTCGTCCTCGTCCAAGCTTTGCAACCATTGGGGAAACGAGGAGCCGACAATGCTATCTCCTCCAATGCCCACGCCAATAGATTGCCCCAAACCTGAGCGGGTAAGTTCTAAGGCAATTTCATAAGTGAGCGTGCCGCTGCGACTAATCAGACCGACTGGCCCAGGGGTGTAGAATTCCGCTGGATGAGTTCCTAGCAACACGTTCTGCCCCGGTACGATTATGCCAGGGCAATTCGGCCCCACAATCAGAGTGTCTGTCGCTTCTGCCTTGCGAGTCAGATGCACCATATCCAAGGGTGGCATCCCCTCAGTCACAATAATGATCTGTCGAATGCCAGCAGCGATCGCTTCTAGAGCTGCGTCTAGGATGAGATAGGGCGAGACAAACAAAATGGTGGTATCGACTGGCCCGACTGTGGGTAGCGCCTGCTCCACCATATTAAAAATGGGGATGTCCTCAAGCTGCTGTCCGCCATAGCCAGGGCTGATTCCTGCCACAATGTTGGTGCCGTAAGCCTTCATCAGAGGGGTGTATAGCTTGCCCAGTGGTTCTGTAATGCCTTGAACCAGGACTTTGCTGTCTGGATTAAAGTTCATATCTTTCTACCTACTGGAACGAAGCTGATCCCCAGATATAGCACCTGCCCCAAGTGCTGATCTACTTTGATTGTATGGGGTCAGAAGACCAGCAGTTACATTCAATTCGCAATTGGTTAAAGGGAGCTTAGGCTTGTTTAGCATTAGACCTAGATGAGGAGACGACCTGAGCGATCGCTTCGTCTAGGCTCTCTGTAAGGGTAATTTGTTGAGCGGCCAATCGTTCTTTCGCAGCTTCAAAATCTGGCCCGACCAAGCGCACAATCAACCGTGGTATCCGCCCCGCCCAGTTTTTGTTCTGCATGTAGGTCGTGATGGTTTGAGCAATTTCGTCACAGGAAACAATATTGCCTAGTAGATTGACCAAAACTACTCTGGCGCTTTTGTCTCGAAGGATCAGCTCTAATCCTTGCTCAATGCGTTCTGGCAAAGCGGCGGGCATGCGATCGCTATAGAAATCTCGACCAATGTTGAGTAAATTGGCGGGCTTACCTCCCGCTTGATGCACCAAGTCTAGAGTCGTCATGGTCAGACCTGCGCCATTGCAGAGAATGCCAATATTACCCTCCATCTCGATCAAGAAAGGCAGCTTGGCAAAGCGACGGTACTGGCCCGCTGACTGCGCCGCTGTCTCCTTCATGCGCTGACTGCGTTTGACGGCTAGCTGAGCTAGATCGGGATGGCGATGCAGAGCATCATCATTGGCCGTGACTTTGCCATCTAGGGCCATGACCTCGCCTTTAATGCTGATTCCCAACGGATTGATTTCTACCAAATCTAAATCTTTCTGGACAAACAGCTGGTACATTTTCTCGACTACGGCACTAATTGATTGAATCAGTGCTCCCTGGAGTCCCATCTTCAGCGCTAGGCGACGAGCATAGAACGGCGAGAATTCTTGATCGACCATGACCTGCTGCATTTTCTCTAGGGATACTTCCAGTTGCACCCCGCCATGCTGTGAGCCCAGCAGCACCGGACGGCGAGCGGAGGGATCAATAGCAACTGCTAAATAAAATTCTTGATTGGCGTCATATTTAGCTTCGGCCAGCAGAACTTCAGGGTATTCCCCCATGATCGGCAGGTTAAAGATGGTCTGAGCCGCCGCGATCGCATCAATGGTGTTTTCCACGAACTTGATGCCCCCGGCTTTGCCGCGTCCGCCAGCCCGCACTTGCGACTTGAGCACAACAGGATAAGGAATTTTCAGGCCCTTCAGATCCTTGGGGTGGTCAATCCGTTGGGAGGACAGGACAGGGATGCCCATCTCCCGAAATAATTCCTTCGCTTGGTACTCTAGCAAATCCATGAGAGCCGAGAATGCCTGTAATCGGTGGAGAAAAACACTAAAAAGCGTGAAGCAACTTCGGTTTGAGCTGGAGCTGGCAGACTCGTTACTTCACACAGCTCGGTAAAGGCTAGTTTCGCTTATTTCTGCCGACTCTGCCAGTCTTTCGCCACACGGTCAATGCCGTAGAAACGCTGCCAAAATTTATCGACAGCCCAAGTCGGTAAAAGTTTGGTCATGAGAAACAGCAAAATGCCCCCACCCGTAGCCGCTAGGTAACGAGGCCGAGGACGGCGATCGCTCAGTGCTTGAATAATTACGTCAGCCACTCGCTCTGCACTCCAAGCGCGACTGCTGGTTTGTTGCTCTAGTTTTTCCAGCTTCTCGAAAGCCGCACGGTAAGGCGTGTTCTGGGGATCGGGAACTGCTTCCTCGACTGCCGTCGCCACCACACCAAAAAAGTCAGTGCTGACAGGTCCAGGCTCCACCACACTGACTTGAATATTGAACGGCTCCAGTTCCATCCGGAGAGCATCGCTCAACCCTTCTAGGGCAAACTTGGAAGCGCTATAGAGACCGCCAAAGGGAAACGCCAAGCGCCCGCCGAGAGAGCTGATGTTGATGATGCGGCCCCCGCCTTGATGCCGCATGACCGGAATTAGGGCTTGGGTTAAGGCCAAAGGACCGAGCAAATTGACCTCAAACTGGCGACGAGTGGCGGGGGCAGGAACCATCTCCAGGGGCCCCATCTGACCATAGCCAGCATTATTGACTAGAGCATCAACTCGGCCAAACTTGTCGATCGCTGTTTGGGCCAATGCCTGTCCTTGTTCAATTTGAGCAATATCCGTGGGAACCGCCAAAACCTCGGCTCCAGCTTTGCGGCACTCCGTAGCGACAGTTTCTAGCTTTTCGGCGCTGCGAGCGGCTAACACCAGTCGAATACCGAAAAATTTTGCAGCTAAAACTCGTGCCAAAGCCGCGCCAATTCCGGTAGAAGCTCCGGTAATCAGAACGACTTGTTCGGCAAGCGGACAAGGATAAGACATGACCAACTCCAGTCAAGGTGTAAAGGTTGCAGGCGATCGCTCAGCCATGCTGCTGTCTAATGGATTGCCGCCCCATTTTGCAATGTTTGACAGAAATTTGTCTCTAGCAGACGTGGGATTTTGGCATACTCAGGTCTGACCTTAGCTAGACTTCTATCACTTCCTAGCATGATTGCTGCGTCGCCTCATTACATTTACCTGCATGGCTTTGCCTCCAGCCCTCGTTCTACGAAAGCCCAAGATCTCCGCGATCGCTTCCAAGCGCTAGGCATTGAGCTAATAATCCCCGACTTGAATCAACCAGACTTTACCGATTTAACCCTGACCAGACAACTGCAACAGGTCTCAGCGTTACTTCCGGCAGATTCTACCCCTGTCACCTTAATTGGCTCTAGTTTCGGAGGTTTAACAGCAGCTTGGGCCGCTGAGGGGCAACCTCAGATTCAACGCTTGGTTTTACTAGCTCCAGCATTTCAGTTTTTAGACCACTGGCTACCGCGCTTAGGAGCCGCTCAAGTAGAACGTTGGCAAGCTGAGCAGTATTTATCGGTCTACCACTATGGCGAAGAGCGATCGCTACCCCTCAACTATGAATTCATTCGCGATGCGGCCCAATACCCAACAGCCCAACTACGACGCCCTATTCCTACGTTGGTTTTACATGGCCGCGTCGATGATGTGATCCCGATCCAAGCTAGTCAAAAGTTTGCAGCCCAGCGATCGTGGGTTGAGATGATAGAGCTAGAGAGCGATCATGCCCTTATCAACGTCAGCGAGCAGATATGGATCGCTATTCAAAGGTTTTGCCAACTCAAGCCCTAGCGTCGAGTTTTGGCATTGAGATTAGTGGAGCCTTGACGCACCATCCGAATCGTTTGAGGCAGCACCCCCACCAAAAGCGCAAATGCTTCATCTGGTAACTGAGCTACTGTATCTGGGTCAAAATAATTGTCAAACTGATTCAAAATCATTTGTGCCCGCTGGAGGGGCACCGCATTATCTGTAAATTGTTGAGTTAGCCGAATCCATTGCCGGCGAATTAAATAAGCTTTTTGTCGTTCTTCATGAGCGTTAGGGTCTATGAGCGACAAATCTCCAACCGCAATTGCTTTTGTACAATTAACATCAAAGAATCCGCCTACCGCCGCACCAGGGCCAGCGAACTCGGCATGAAATTGTTTGTAAATAACTAAACCATTTCTACGGCGGCTATTCACCATCAACAACCGTCCGCTGTTTAGTTGAGTGATAAATTCAGGTGAACTTGGGTGCTCAACAACAGCTCGGCAAGGGTTGGGATCTGGAATATTCATCCTTTGAATGTTTTGAGCTTCTGCGTGTTTGCCTACAGCACAGGTACGGTTGACGGGAACATCAACCTCGAAAGAGGCAGTCTGGTAGCGCTGCTGACTTTCGCTATCCATCAAGACTTACTCCTAGTAACTTCCTGTGGGCATGCACCCGAACCCAGCACAGACTAGCTAACTAACCATAAGTATGGCAAGTATGGCGATTAAAAATAATCTTGGTTAGTCGGCTATAACTTGAGGTTAATTTTGTCTAATTTGCATTCAGGAGTCAAATGCTGGCTTCATACCCATATTCTATGGCATGCAATCAACCCTAGACTAATCAATCCTTAGGAGTAGCTTGATGCTCAAAAGTTGTTTGATGGGTCATAGTTTAAAGTGCATATAAAGATAAACAGAAGTTAAATCAAGAAAGAGTAAAGTTTCCTGACAAAATTGAATGGCTTGTCGTAGAAAATCAGCTTTTGTTAGGGAATTTAATCTGTCTTAGCAAAAATTATGCTGACTGCTTATAACTACAGAAGCAATGCAGAATAAACAGGCAAGTTCTGCATGCTTTTAGTATTCACTACGTTTATTTTGCTAGTTAGGGTTGTCTTAGGCGCTCGAACGTGGCCAGCCCTAACTAACGAAATCTTGTAAATCTAGTTTGTTGCAGTAAGCAGTACATGCCTATGTGAGCTGTGCTGCTGATATAGGGGTTAGACGCTTGTGTAAAAACAGACGTCGTGGCTGCCTTAGTAACCAAGCACTCCAACCTGGATCGGCTTGTTGCAGTTTGTAACCTGTTTTGAGATAAAGCCGTCTGGCTTGATGATTATTTTCTAAAACATGGAGATAAATATCTTGAAAGCCCCAACTTAGGGCAATGCTCTCACAAGCAGTTAACAAGTGATGAGCCACCCCTTGCCGACGGTACTCTGAGCGAACCGCTAAATTGGAAAGATATAGATATTTAGTCTGATGAAACTGGAACAGGTGCGCAGGGCGTAGCGCCATCTCCACCGTTCCCATTAAGGCATCACCCGCCGCTGAAGCGGACAACTCCGACTCGGTCGAAGTTTGCACAGCCACTAAACAGACATAATCCGGAACTGCAGACCGGAGGCGATTCCGCAAATCTTCATAAATGCCTAGGCGGAGCAGCGGGTACAACCAATGCATAAGGCCAGACCGAGGATGGAAACTATCGGCCAGAACGTCAGCTAGACCACCTAAATCTGTCAACTGAGCAACACGAATGCTGAAGTTGGCCGAGTCTAGTAGTCGTTCAGAAGAGGTTTGCTCATCAGACATTGAGGAATAAAAAGGAAAACTCACTGTTTTCAGGATACATAGCCAGTAAAGATCCTAAATTATTTGCCGAGACGAGGTCAGGGTTCTATCAAGGCTGCAATTCAGACTAGAGCCCTCCGCACCATAGCTAGCTTGTTAATTTTTGCAATTTTGGAACTGTATTAGGATTGTATGAGGAGTGCATTAACCTTGAGCTAAGCCTGGCTAAATCCTCAATTAGATTGGGCACCTTAACTTTAGATATTTAGATAGTCTTGCAAGACTCAGCTCTGATTGCACAAGTTGTACAGCAGAGCGTTCGCGTACTAACTACCATCATGATCGAGGTTTGCTCCTTAAAATTGTCACGATTTTTTCTGAGGAGTCCTATTTCAGACGGAATTAGTAAATCAGTACAGATTAGCAACTGGATTTTCTCGTCTTTGAGTATCGGGACTGTCGTCACATCTCTTTTCTTCAGAACTGGTAGCAAAGGACCGCAACCTAGGTTTGTGATGCAGGTCTTTGCCCTGCTGCTTTTGATGGGGGTATCTCGTCAGCAACCTTCAAGTCTGCAATCTCTACCAAGAGTTTGCGGGAGAAAAATACGAATTATCGCTTTAACTGTAGTGCAGCAACTTGGTGTCGATCAACTCACTGATGGAGCGCTCAGGTGTGCCGCTAGTCTGGCACAGCTCGGTTTTTCCTGTTTAAGTAACTCATATCCAGCACGACGATTGTTGAACCAACTGCCTCTACAGCAGGAGAGCGGTGCATGAAACCACCAGAAAATAATAAACCCAAAATTCTGGTTGTCGATGATGAACCAGACAACTTGGATTTGCTCTACCGAACTTTCCACCGGGAGTTCAAGGTACTTAGAGCTGAAAGTGCACCTCTGGCGCTGGATATTCTAGCCAATGAGGGGGATATCGCGGTCATCATTTCAGACCAGCGCATGCCCCTGATGAGTGGTACAGAGTTTCTGAGCCTCACAGCCACGCAATATCCAGATATTATCCGGATCATTTTGACGGGTTATACGGATGTGGAAGATTTGGTAGAGGCTATTAACTCTGGCAAAGTCTTTAAATATGTCACTAAGCCTTGGGATGATGAGGAGCTTAAAGGTGTAGTGCGGCAAGCAGTTGATACTCACAATGTGCTTAAAGCTCGCACCCGAGAATTGTGTCGAACGCTACGTCAAGAATCTTTGCTAAACGCTGTTACGAATACAATTCGCAGCGCTCTCAATTATCGACAAATCATGCAGACGATTGTCGATACGATGGGGCAAATGTTTGAAGTGAGTTGCTGCGTTCTACGCCCCTTTCAAGACGATCGCATGGAGGATGAGTGGTTTGTTTATGCAGCTCGTTTTTATGGCGATACCCACTCAAATGACCACGCTCTGGAGAATAATGGTGCTGAGAGTAGTGCAGGCACACTGATCTCTGTGCCCAATGATGCTGCACAGCCAAGTACTAATGATTGGAGCCACCTAGCTCAGACTGTCTGGAAAACTCAGGAAGTCAAAATCCTAGACGATATTGCTACGCTGAGCGATTCTGAATCGGAGATTCCAGATTTTAAGCTGCGTCAGCAGATTTATCGTGATGCGGATATTCGTTCTAGCCTGGTTGTACCTTTGATCTGCCGCCAAGAGTTGATGGCGGTGCTAGCGTTGCACCAAAGTGGTGAACCCCGAGTCTGGCAGGATGACGAAATTCAATTAGTAATTGTGGTGGCGGATCAAGCAGCCCTAGCTTTATCCCAAGCCCGCGCTTACGAGCAGGTCCAGGCTTTGGCCCAGCGAGAGGCGTTGGTGAATACGATTACCTCAGCAATTCGTTCTAGCTTAGATCCGCAAGATATTTTTGCTGCGATTACTCAACAGTTAGGTCAAGCCCTGCATGTGGATGGCTGTGCGCTGTCGCTGTGGACGGAAGATGATGAATATGTGCAGTGTGTGGGCTTGCATGACTCCAGCTCGCAGACGAGTGAGTCAATAGGCGAAGATTTGGTTGGCTTGCTGCCGACTTCTACAGTTGGTACCAATTCGTCGCTGAATTCACACTTGTTTCTGGAAACCACCCAATTACCTTCAGCGGGTCATCCTCAAATAAATACTCGTCGGAGTGGAACATCGCTGGATGGATTAGAAGATGCGGGAGCGACTCTGCGGCATCTGCCCCAGTCCCGGGTGCCGATCAAGGGGAATCCAGTATTACAGCATCTGTTGACTACTCAAAAACCGGTAGCCACTGAGGATCTGAGTCAGCATCCAGAGTTGAACGTAGTTGATTTACCTTTGCGATCGCCCGCCCGCGCTCTGTTGGTAGTGCCTTTGCTGTCCGATGGCAAGATCATTGGCAGCATTTCTCTGCGCCAAGTGCGTCATTCTCGCCGCTGGAAAGCTTCAGAGATTGATTTGGCTCAAGCTGTGGCAGCACAAGCTGCGATCGCTGTGCAACAATCCCGCCTTTACCAAAAAACTCGGCAGCAAGCGGAGCAGCTCATAGAGTTAGACCGCCAAAAAACTGAATTCTTTCAAAATATTTCTCACGAGTTTCGTACCCCGCTCACGTTGATGATTGGTCCTTTAGAATCGGCAGTTGCTCAGAAAGAAGGGTTGGCTGCTGACCAATCAGTGATCGCTTTGCGAAACTCGCGCCGCCTGTTGCGGTTGGTCAATCAATTGCTTGATTTGCAGCGACTCGATGCTGGGCGAATGCAGCCGAGCTTCCGACCCTGCGACCTGACAGAGTTTGTTAGTCAGGTGGTGGAGTCGTTTCAGCCTTACTGCGATAAGAAAGAAATTACACTGCTGACTGAGCTAAAAGACTGCCCTGCCATTTACCTTGACCTAGAAAAATTTGACAAGGTACTCTACAACCTCTTGTCCAATGCCATGAAGTTTACGGCAGCGGGCGGGAGAATCACAGTATCGATGCAATTGGCTGGCGATCACTGCCTGTTGCAGGTCAAAGACACCGGAATCGGCATTCGTACCGACCAAATTCCTCACTTGTTCGAGCGCTTCCGACAAGCTGAGGGCTCTGCGAATCGGAGCTATGAAGGAAGCGGTTTGGGCCTTGCCTTGGTGAAAGAGTTAGTTGAGCTGCACGGAGGACAGATCTCAGTTGAGTCTGTGTATGGCGAAGGCACGACTTTTACTGTTTGGCTCCAGACAGGTCTGGCGCACTTGCCAGCGGAGCAAGTGATTGAAGTCGCGACAGAAGCCCAGATGAGTCGTGCTGCTGTCGAACTGGCTGATATTGAAGCTGAACGATATGAAAAGGATGAGAAAGCATCACCTACACCAGAATCAGGACTCACTGGATTAGATACAGTTGTCAGTAAAATTGCCAGACCCGGACAGGAGAAAACTGC
Organism: Trichocoleus sp. FACHB-591; assembly: GCF_014695845.1. Taxonomy (NCBI): domain Bacteria; kingdom Bacillati; phylum Cyanobacteriota; class Cyanophyceae; order Leptolyngbyales; family Trichocoleusaceae; genus Trichocoleus; species Trichocoleus sp. FACHB-591. The sequence continues at coordinate 13,712 of NZ_JACJPA010000118.1, read as the reverse complement.
TACTGCGGTAGCCTCGCTCAGTAAGATTCTGGTTGTAGATGACAATCCAGACTTACGAACTTATGTTTCCAGGGTATTGCGGCAAGCGGGCTACCAAGTATTAACTGCTCGCAATGGGGGTGAGGGCTTTAAGGCGGCTCAGGCACAGCACCCAGACTTGATTGTGACCGATCTGATGATGCCGCTGGTGTCTGGACTCGACATGATCCAAATGCTGCGGGCTTCTGAGACTTTGCGCGGCACTCCAATTATTCTGCTGACTGCGAAGGTCGATGAAGATACCCGGATTGAGGGAGCGGAGCGGGGTGCAGATGCGTATCTGTCTAAACCTTTTAATGATCGAGAGTTGTTGGCAGAAGTGCGGAACTTGCTCGCATTGAAAGCGAATGAGCGACGAGTAGCAGAGCTGAATACTTACCTAACAGAGTCTGTCCTACGACGGTTCTTGCCACCAACAATGGTGCAGAAAGCCGCAGCAGGGGATTTGTCCCTAGATTTACGGCCTGAACCGCGCCTTATAACGGTTTTATTTAGCGACATCATTGGCTTTACCCAACTGTCGAATACGTTGCGATCGCGCCGCGTGGCAGAATTGCTCAATGAGTACCTGGCAGAAATGACCCAGGCCATTTTTGACAATGGCGGTACGGTAGATAAGTTTATGGGAGATGCGATTCTGGCTTTGTTTGGGGCTCCTGAGGAACTAACCCCCAACGAGCAAGTGCGGCGGGCGATCGCGGCGGCTCGGCAGATGTATCGCTCGCTCGATCAACTCAACCAGCGTTGGCAGGAGCAAGGGATTAGTCAAGTTCAGTTCCGCTGTGGTATTCATCAAGGAACCGCTGTGGTGGGTATGTTTGGTAGTGCTGACCGCGCTGACTACACAGCCATTGGCCCCAGTGTCAATATTGCTTCGCGCATCCAAGAGGCGGCGGAACCTAATTGCATTCTGGTTTCTGCCGCAGTAGCGGATTATTTGGAAGAAGAAGAAATCACCAAGTTCAGCCCGCTCAAGTTAAAAGGAGTGGATGAAACGGTATTGACTTTTGCCCTTAACCCAGAAGCGAAGTCGCAGGAGTAGTGACGAAACACGCAGCAAAAAGCAGCGACGTACTGTTACAGCATTTTTTGAGCCCGTTTGACGAAGTTGATGAATTCATCCCAACCATTGAGGCCACCATTAACCAGTCGTCTAACTTGTTCCCAATCAGAGTTTTGGGCAGCCTGATCGACTCCGCGATCGTAAAAATACAACGCTAAAATTTCGGCAGCAGTTTTGGGGTCGAGGGCCAGGTCTGGATTCTCTTCTAGCTGGCACCCTAGCTTTTGACCATATTCTCGATAATTCGCTCGTCCCGTGATTTGCACAAAACCACGTCCGTGGTAGCGGGCTCCATCGCCGGGTTGAGTGTTGCCTAAATCATCCCGATATTCGTACATGCGGGTGAAATAATCGTCGTCTCCCCACTCATGGATCGGGCGAAAACCTCCTGTTTCAACGCCGATTGTGGCGATCGCGGCAATTAAAGTAGGACGATTAAGCAACTGACGCTGATGAAACGCTTGCAAAACTCCCGGTAAGTAAGCCTCCAGATCACTCAGAGGGCAGTCCAAAATCTCAGCCACCTGTCCTGGACTTAGCATCTCCAGCAACGGGTTGCAGTTAGGAATCGTTTTTGCTTGAATTAGCTGCTTAGCAATCTCTGGAGTGAGGTCGTCATTTGCCGCGTTAAACGCTTTACAAAAACGAGCGATCGCTGCGGCAGTTAAAGGTCCACACCGACCATCAGGCTCACCAATGGGCATTTGTAAATCGCGCAAACGAACTTGAATCTGCTTCACTAAATCTGCATCATGCGCGACCTGATTCAAGGTTAAGGTAGCAGGTCCGTTGCAAATATCTTGTAACCGCATTAAACATTTTCCCAGCTTTGCTCCGATTATCTCGAAAAAGCAAATTTAGATGAGGAATCGTTAGAATTTTTATCGCCTAGCTTTTATCTCGTTTGACCATGACCCCATTAATTGATCCCAGCGCTCAAACCCAGTCTGCTGATTGGCGTCGCCACGCTGATCCGCCCAACCTTTGGCTGGCTGTCCTCTCTGGCTCCATCGTGATCCATGTGCTCTTGGCGTTGACGCTGCGGTGGTGGTCCATTCGAGTCGCGATCGCTCAATCTTCAAACGCCAGTTCTGCACCCATTGAGGTGGTAGATATTGCCCCTGAAACAGCGTCTATAGAAGCTGAAGCCGCCCCAACCGCCCCAATCGCTCCAGACCCTGTGACTGATTCAGCACCACCTCAAGCTGATGACGGAGTTGCCGTCTTGGAACCTGGGGTAACTGCCATCCTCCCAGAGTCTGTAGAGGCTACGGTCCCATCTCCTAGCCCTTCGCCTCCTGTATCGCAGCCGCCGCAACCATCCTCTGCCACTCCACCAGCATCTTTACCGTTTACTCCACCTGTCTTACCCAACCCCCAAGCCAGTCCCGAACCCAGCCGCGATCCAGAGCCAGAAGCAAATGTAGTACCCCCGCCAGCTGATAATAATCAGGCACCTGTAGCGCCGGACAATGGGAGTGAGGCACCGACAGAATCTAATATCCCACCCGAACAAACCTCGGAGGATACTGGGGCTTTACCAGCACCTGAAGGCCAAACAACTCAGGAAGGTAGCGAAGCTCCGTTGGGGAATCCTGACAGTGCTTCGGAAGAATCGGAAACTGAATCAAACCCTTTACCTCCAGCACCCACAGTTCCAGACTCAGCGCCCCCTCCGACTGATGGCGGTTTAGGTGAGGCGATCGGTCAAGTACCCGTTTCGCAAGATCCAAACCCTGCTGGATTTCAAGCTAGCTTAACCGGGGTCAGCGTGCCTGAAAATGTGGGAGATATTCCCGATTACCCCGCTGAGCCTAAAGTCACCAACCAAACCTTTTTCTCAGATGCTTCGAGTTTTGGCTGTCTACTCGAGCCTGAAAGTCGGCGTTATTATGGTGAGCTAGTAGAACTAAGAATCACGATCGATGAGCAAGGGCGCGTTTCAAATCGAGAGGGAGAGATAGAGGTCATAAAGCCTAGTGCGAGTCCAGCCTATGACGAACTAGCCAAGTGTGTGATCACTTCTTGGGATTTTACCCCAGCTTCTAACCTCATAAAGGAGAATGAAAAATCTGAGGTTTCTAGTAACCTAAATGTGAGTATCACGATCAACTTAATTAATTGAACAATTTTTAGTTTGAAGTTTTTAATAGTTGTGCTATCCTAGTTTAGGCTTGATTACCAGCGATGTTTAAGACTGGCAAGCAGGCAAAATTCAAGTGCGGGTGTAGTTTAGTGGTAAAACCATAGCCTTCCAAGCTATTGATGCGAGTTCGATTCTCGCCACCCGCTTATTAAATCAAAAACTTAAATCTTACCCAGAGACAAGTTGAGAATGGTTCGATCGCGCCCGGCAGTTTTGGCATGGTAAAGAGCTTTGTCAGCAGCCACCACTAATTCCTCAGGAGAAATCTCTGGATTGGGAATCGTACTAGAAACGCCCAAGCTAAGCGTCAAGCGATCGCCAATCGAAGAATTAACGTGAGGAATTCCTAAATCTTTAATACTTAAGCGAATCGCCTCAGCAACCCGAACCGCCCCTTCCGCTCCTGTATTGGGCAAAACTACCACAAACTCTTCTCCGCCATAGCGAGCGACTAGATCGGCAGGACGCTTGACCGCTTGACTCAAGGCTTGAGCTACTTGCCTTAGACAGCGATCGCCCTCGCAATGGCCATAAGTATCGTTATAGGCTTTGAAGCAGTCAATATCACAGAGGATTAATGAAAGAGGCGATCGCTCACGGGCCATTCGCCACCATTCCTGCGCCAGATATTCATCAAAGTGCCGCCGATTTGCCACTTGAGTGACGCTATCTAAGACTACGAGGCGATATAGCTCTTGGTTGGTAACTTCTAGTCTTTGATAAAGCTTATTTAACATCTGAGTAGCGAGTTCATGAACTTGAGACTGCGCCACGAGCAATTGATGTACATCCAGCAATTTGTAAGTGTGCGGCTGAAAATGCACCAAAATTGGTTCTGCTAAAAGTTCGGGCGATCGCTGCAAGGCTTGACGGGCTGCTACCACAATGGCAACGTCACTCGAAAACATTAAAAAATCTTCTCCTGTAAAGCGATACAACGCTCTTAGCGGTCGCCTTAAAAACAGTTCCGACCCATAGGGCCGACTGAGATGTTCCAAGAAGCGCCGCCGAGAAATCATCCCGACAAAGCGCCCTGCTTCCATCAGAATCACCCCTGGCAGCAAAGGATTCTGATGGAACGCTTGCGCTACCTCTTCTCCCGGTTGATGAGACTCAACTGCAAAGTCATATAGGGTTAATTCTGCTAAAGTTGACTCCAGCTTCAGATTTCGCCCACAAATGTCTGACAACAGGGGAAGCAATCGGGAGTGGGAGGCACTAGACATAAGGATCAGTAAAAGTTCCTGGAGTTAGGGAAGATACTAAGATCTGCTTGTCTATGTAAGACGCGCCTAAGCTTAAGGAGATGCGTCAGCTACTGCTTTAGTAAAGCTTGAATGCTGCGAGCTTGAACTGAATTTAAGCTTAACTTTTCTAGCTTCGTTACACCCTAGTCCTGACACCTAGTCCTGACAACTGAAACTGAACCGTAGTTGAGAGCCTTCAGGTCTAGAGCCCTTTTGCTGACCTGAAGCTCAATAGTTAACGATAGAGTGAACGATGGCTACCTTCAACCGTAATCCTCAGACTCAACTCCAGGTTCAGCTGTCATCGATACTACTTCTGAAACTACTTCTGAAGATACCTCACCTGGATCTTCTGGTGGCAAATTCACTAAAAGTGCCTGTAGCTTCATGCGATGAATATAGGGCCAACCTCCCTCAGCTTCTATGTCCCGTAACAATGCATAGAGCGCTTGGCGATTGGTCGGTAGCGAATCTTGAAAAAAACTGTCACTAATTTCTCGGTGCAAGCTTTCCAGCAGTCGCAGGAGAGCTAAGAGAGTTAAACAGTCACCCTCATGGCTCTGAGCCGAAGTTCTTACTACCTGAGCGATCGCGGCAAAGTCGGGCCTTAGCTCCGATGCCACCTGAATATTGTCATCCATCACCATTTAATCCTTGTGGGCTGCGTTTCAATCAATCGCAATTGGGTCAACCCAACTTTACAGGAGTCTTTATCCCAAGCTGAATTAGAATCTACTGCTCAAAAACTACTCCGCCATTCCAGGTAAAAATCACTCAGCTTGATCCCCGTTCACTCAAACAATTGTGATTTGCTTGCCACCTCAAGCGAAAGGCGATCCAAGGACGTGTAAAATGCTGTATTAGGTCTTGGCCGGACCATTGCGAAAATCATAAGAATCCAGCTAAACCTGGCAGTGGTTCAAAATTCTCCTGGTGGTTGCGGCAGCACGCCCAAAACAGAGCGCAGGCGTTTATGAAGTGTGGCCGTTTTGCCTCAGGTTGGTTGCGGGCCATCACCCTACTCGCTTGAGTGCCTGAAGCCCAAATTTTAGATTGCCCTGGCAGGGATTTATAACATTGGTATTGAGGTTGACTATGAGGTATCGTGCTTTAATCGTTTCACTCCTGGCTTTGTGCTTGGGTGTGCTGACTGCTTGTAGCAGTGGGCCAAGTACTACCGTGAACCGAGATCTTCTCACTTACGAGCAGATCAGAGGAACTGGTTTGGCAAACACTTGTCCCCAATTAGATGAGACCTCACGTGGGTCTATCACCGTGGATACGGGTAAGTCTTACACCCTAAACAGCCTGTGCTTACAGCCAGTTGACTTCTTTGTGAAGGAAGAAGGTGTTAGCAAGCGCTCCCAGGCTGCCTATAAGCCTGCGAAGCTAGTGACCCGTCAAACTTCCTCTATTGAAGCCGTCAGCGGCGCACTTGAACCCAATGCTGATGGCAGCTTCACCTTTAAGGAAGAAGATGGTCTCGACTTCCAAGCCATTACCGTGCAATTGGCTGGTGGTGAGCGGGTGCCTTTCCTATTCACCATCAAAGGGTTAGTCGCGCAGACCCAACCGGGTTTGAATGGTGTGATCAACACCTCTACTGACTTCGAAGGTAAATTCAAAGTCCCATCCTACCGGACTGCTAACTTCCTAGACCCCAAGGGCCGTGGTTTAGCAACAGGTTATGACAACGCTGTTGCGTTACCCGCTCAAGCTGATAGTGATGAACTACGGCGCGAGAACGTGAAGAGCTTTGATGTCGGTAAAGGTAAGATTTCTCTCCAAGTTGCTAAGGTAGATAATACCAGTGGCGAGATTGCTGGCACCTTTGAAAGTGAGCAGCCTTCGGAAACTGACATGGGTTCTCGTGAACCTGTAGAAGTTAAGATCCGGGGCATCTTCTATGCTCGTCTGGAGCCAGGCCAAGCCTAAGGCAGCGATCGCTGTTCTGTAGCTGTACCACTAAAGTAGATTGACGCTTTGGTACTCAACCAGCACCAAACTACATTGGCATAATATTGGCAGAAAGAGGGGTGTTTCACCCCTCTTTTGTTATGCACCAAGGACTATGAAAGTAGGCAGAATTGGCTGGGATGGTGAGTAGGGAAGGACAGCTCAAGCCACGCTTGCCTCTGCCATCGATTGCACTCAACCAGGAAGAAAATGAATGCGATACTCACTCTTGAGTCAATTTCAAGGAGTACTCGTAGGCGCGGCGATCGGAGAACTTTTAGCTTGGGCAGCTCACTTGTCTCAACAAGACCAAAGTGAGCTAGCCCAGCCTCAACTTTTTTTGGGTCATCCTGAGCGCCAAGCTCAGCAACTGCTGGCTTCCGAACCCCTTAGCCTTTCAGCCCCAGCATGGGGCCGCCTAACGGTACTAGGGGCTCGGAGTCTGGTGGAGCGAGGAGAGTTGGATTTAGCAGATTGGCAGCAGCGCTTCCAGTCAGATGTTGAGCTTGGTCATCCAGATGAGTTAGGAGCGGAAGGAATAGCGATCGCCAGTCTACCGATCGCCTTATTTTTTCATGAGGATGAAACCAAACTCTATCGAAAGCTAAGCCAGCTTTACCAGTGCGCTTCCCTGCCTCCCGGTTCGATTCTGAACAGTGCTGTTCTGCCTAGCTTCGTGCTGAGTTTGGCGATCGCTCAGGCTTTACAGAATCAGTTGCAGCCCCAAGAGTTAATTCCCCAAATCATTAATGCCTTAACTCGCTTAGAGGCCCAATCCGCTGATCCGATTGCCGACTCAGAGACTATCGCTGTATTGATGCAGCAACTGGCTCAAGTGCAAACCTTAATACAGCAGAATGCCAGTTTAGAAATGGCGCGATCGCAGTTATGCCAGCCTCTGCAAGCTACAGCTTTGCCAAACGCTCAATTCGTTTCACCGATGATGGCAGCACTTTATTGTTGCCTGGCGACACCCCAGGATTGGCATTTGGCTGTTTTACGCTCCTTGCAGATGAAAATTTCGCCACAGTTAGTGGCAACCCTCACAGGTGCTTTGGCTGGGGCTTACAACAGCTTGGCTGGCATTCCGGTGGTTTGGCGGCTAGCCCTCGATCGCCAACACTCTGGAATTTCTACGCTCAAATCAATTTGGCAGGTGGTTGAGTCCGAGGCAGAGGTGATTGAATTAGCGACTCACTTGCTAGCTACCTGGTCGGGCACTTATGATACACAAAAGTTTCCAGTTAAGCGCTGTCAAGTTCCGGCGATCGCCGCTCCTCGTGTTATTCGGCCCCGTTAACTTTACCCATTCACCTCTATTGTTCATCGCCTCGATTGTGATGGTGTCCCCCACTCACCTTCCTCTATGAACCGAGTAGCATGAATAAATAAACCAAGCGGGTGCTGTCACAAACTTTACAGACAGCTTCTAACCAGGGAAACCAGTTCATGCACACAATAAATTTTTTACCTGCTCGTTTGCATTCCACCTCACCCTCTCGCTGGTAGACCCTAACTACTATGAGAGCGATTCAATTGTTGATGCGGCGGGCAGAGCGGCTGCACAGACGCTATCGAAATGAAGGGTGGCGTGTGTACGTGGCAGACGTATCGCGTAAGACGTTCGGTCATGCTTTGAGCCAAACCTGGAATCGGCAACCCCTCACTAGTGCCGCAGCAGGTCCGCGATCGCCCAACCATCACCGTCATCGCCCTCCGGCTATGATCTTCGTGGCTGTTCTTTCCTTAACGAGCACCATTGGGTACCGTTTCTATAACGAACCGAAGCTAGACGTCGGTACAGCAGCGCCCCAGACCATTCGAGCGCCCTTTAATGCCAGTGTAGAAGACCCTAAAACCACAGAAGAAAAGCGTCGAGAAGCCCGGACTGGCGCGGTTCCAGTGTTAGCGCTAGATGGGGCGGTGAATCAACGAGTGCAGCAGGCCTTAGATCAAGCTTTAACGCAGGGCACTGAACTGCGGCGCATGGCTGGAACTTTTCCGTTTGTCCCTACTATTAGCCTATCTTTGCCTACGCAAATCTACTTACGCCAAGCTGAAGAGTGGGAGTGGCGCGCGGTTTTGGAAGCTGTGGAGCCTCCTACCGTTAATAACTCAGGGCTGGAGAGTAGTACTGACCCAAGCTTGAATGAATGGCTAAACCCAAGCAATCCTCCCCTGAATGCAGCTCAGCAGCAAGCGATCGCCGAACTGCGTAGTTATCGCCAAACTATGCCTGCTGAAGACTTTGCTGCCTTCGCGGAAGTCATTGCTAAAAGTCGTAGGAGTTACCCGATTGCCCTGGCCACCTTATCCAACACAATCACCCCGGATTCGGAGGCTCTTTACAACGCCACCCTATTTAACTTGTCGGATGCAGAGTGGGAGACTGCTCAAGCGAACATTCGCCAAGTTGTGACACGCATTTTGGCCCAAGGTATCTCCCCAGGCTTACCTAAAGCCATTTTGCAAAACGCGGTAAAAGTGCAAGTGAGGGGAGTCGTTCCAGAGCCAGCAGTGGCGATCGCGATCAATCTTTTGCCTAAAGTTTTAGAACCTAATCTCACTCGCGATCCCGAGCAAACTAAGCTCCGCGCCGAGCAAGCAGCTCAAGAAGTTAAGCCTGTTTTCGTCACCGCTCAGCAAGACGAAGTAATTGTGAAAGAAGGGCAGGTGATTACCCAAGCTAACTTTGTCTTGCTAGACTACTTCCGCTTGAGCCGTCGAGAAATTAATTGGCTCGGCCTGCTGGGTTTCGGTGGGGTGATGACTGGGGCGGTAGGTCTTGTTTGGGTGGTAGAGCGACGATTTCACCCAGGGTTGCGGCAGCGGGACCATCTCTTGCTCCTGGTTTTAACTTTAAGCGCTCCTCTGCTAGGAATTTTTGGCATTTCTTCCACCAGCCTGCCCGCGATTGGTTTGTTAGTGGGTAGTTTCTACGGTTCTGCCTTGAGCGTGGCAGTTGTCGGCTTACTGGCAGCGCTAGTGCCCCTAGGATTGGAAGTGAGTTGGAGCTACTGGCTAGCTAGCGCTGTTGGCGGTCTACTAGGCGGCTTGATTGCGGGAAGATTGCGATCGCGGGAAGAACTCGCCCTCTTAGGCGGTGTGGTGGGTCTGACCCAAGGTGTCGCCTACCTAATTCTGACTTTAATTCTGAATGCAGCTTCTGGGCCTGTCTGGTACCTCGTACTTAGTGGAGCCATGCTGCATGGCTTAGCTGGGGTGGCTTGGAGCGTAGTGGCGCTAGGACTTAGCCCCTACTTGGAACACTTGTTTGATCTTGTCACCCCCATTCGTCTAGCCGAACTCTCTAACCCAAATCGCCCCCTGTTGAAACGGTTAGCTTCTGATGCGCCCGGAACCTTTCAGCACACCTTGTTTGTATCCACCTTAGCCGAAGCTGCGGCCAGAGCCTTGAGCTGCAATGTGGAACTGGTGCGGGCTGGAACCTTGTATCACGATATTGGCAAGATGCATGATCCCTTGGGTTTCATTGAAAACCAAATGGGTGGTCCGAATAAGCACGACACCATCAACGACCCTTGGAAAAGTGCTCAACTGATTAAGAAGCATGTGAGTGCGGGGTTGGTCATGGCGCGCAAATGCCGTCTTCCCAAAGCTATTCAAGCTTTTATTCCAGAACACCAAGGCACGATGTTAATCGCCTATTTCTATCACCAAGCGCAGCAGCAAGCCAAACAAGACTCTACTTGCACCGTCGATGAGTGCGACTTCCGCTACGACGGCCCTGTGCCCCAATCCCGCGAAACAGGCATCGTCATGCTAGCCGACTCTTGCGAAGCCGCCTTGCGATCGCTCAAAGATGCTAGCTCGGAAGAAGCCCTCTCCATGATTAACAAAATCCTGCGAGCCCGCTGGCAAGACAATCAGCTAGTTCACTCTGGTCTGAGCCGCGAAGAAATGAACCAAATCGCCGAAGTCTTTGTCCAGGTTTGGCAACAATTCAATCACCAACGCATCGCCTACCCCAAAGCCGTTTTATCAGCAAAGTAGTATTGCGTCGGCACCCTACCCTTAGTCCTCTCCTCATGCCTCTTTGGTAGTTGCCCCAGTGGAGTCGATTTTCAGCGCTTTAACTAAAGGGGTGACGCCTTGCTCGATCCAGGTGTTGGCGATCGCGGCTTCTACATTGGCAGCTTCTTGGTTATTCGTGAGGGCCAGTAGGGTGGGACCTGCCCCGCTGATCACAAGACCGTAGGCTCCCGCTGCGATCGCAGTATCTTGAACAGCGGTGTATCCAGGAATGAGGGTTTGGCGATAGGGTTGGTGGATGCGGTCTTGCAAGGCGCCTCGCAACCATTTACCGTTGCCAGTTTCTAGGGCTCGGACGAGTAAGCCGAGATGAGCGGTATTGAAGATGGTGTCGGCGCGGCTATAGTCGCTGGGCAAGACCCGGCGAGCTTCGGCAGTGGAAAGTTCAAAATTAGGAATGGCAACGACAGGCACGATATCGCTGTGCCAAGGAATTTCACAGATTTCCCATTTGCCTTCCGAGGTGGTAGCGGCAAGGCGACAACCGCCAACTAAGGCAGGCACCACGTTATCTGGGTGACCTTCCATTGCGATCGCTAGTTGCATGACTTCGGCTGCGGAAAGAGGCGAACCTGCGAAAGCATTTGCTCCAACCAATCCACCTACAATCGCCGTTGCCGAACTGCCCAAACCACGAGCCAACGGTACTCCCAGTTGGATATTGATTTCCACAGGTGGCGGCGTTTGACCCAAGTGTTCGTAGAGTTTTACAAAAGCTTGGTAAGCCAGATTGCTCTCGTCTCGGTTCACGCGATCGGCTTCTAAACCTTCCACCGTAATATCGACCTGCTGCTCTGTATTGGTTCGCAGTTGAGCAAATTGGAATTGGTTGTAAACCGTTAAAGCGGCACCCAAACAATCAAACCCTGGTCCAATGTTGGCAGTAGTAGCTGGAACCGTAACAGTAACCGTAGAACTCAACGACATTACAAATACCTATTAGCAGCGATCGCGAAATATTATTTCTCGCAAACCTGATCATAAAGCCGTTGAGGCACCTTAATTTCCAGACAAAGGACTACACAAGCAATAAAACCCTTTTTGGAGGGGGTCTGGGGGGCGCAACCGTCCCTCAGCGGGGGTTTGGGGGCAAGCGCCCCCAAGCTCTTGGTTTTACTTCCGAAAGTTTAGAAGTTATCGTGATTCGCCAAAGCCACCTTCAACTTATCCAACACTTCAACCACCGGAATCGAACCCAACTCCCCATTGGTCCTTGTCCGAATACTGAGACTATTCGCCTCCACTTCCTTCGCTCCAATCACCGCCATCACCGGAATTTTCTCCTTCTCAGCATTGCGAATCAGCTTGCCCAGTCGCTCACCGCTCAGGTCCACCTCTGCCCGAATGCCGAGCGATCGCATCTGGTTGACTACATTCTGAGAAAACTCCACCTGATCTTGGCTCACAGGCAACAAGCGAACTTGCTCCGGTGCTAGCCACAGCGGGAAGTCCCCAGCATATTCCTCAATCAGAATCCCGATCAAGCGCTCTAAGGAACCAAATGGAGCCCGGTGGATCATCACTGGACGCTGACGAGTGCCGTCTTCTGCCACATATTCCAGGTCAAAGCGCTCCGGCAAGTTGTAGTCTACTTGGACGGTTCCGAGTTGCCATTCGCGATCGAGCGCATCTTGGAAAATGAAGTCGAGTTTTGGCCCATAGAAAGCGGCTTCTCCAATTCCCTCGAAGTAGTTCATCCCCAAGGTTTCGACAGCTCGCCGAATTGCTCCTTCGGCTTTATCCCACACCTCATCCGAACCCATATACTTGTCAGATGAAGGGTCACGGAAACTGAGCCGAGCTTTAAAGTTTTGTAGCTTCAAACTCTTGAACACAGACAGAATCAAATCCACCACGCTCAAGAATTCTGCATCCAATTGTTCGGGGGTGACGAATAGGTGCGAATCATCTACTGTAAAGCCGCGCACACGAGTCAATCCGCCTAACTCACCCGATTGCTCATAGCGGTAGACCGTGCCAAACTCGGCCAAGCGCATCGGTAAGGTGCGGTAGGAGCGCAATTCGCTCTTATAGAGTTGGATGTGGAAAGGACAGTTCATTGGCTTGAGCACGAAGCCTTGCTCCTCAGCTTCCGCTTGCTCATCGTCCGCCATCATCGGGAACATGTCTTCTTTGTACTTCTGCCAGTGCCCCGAAGTTTTGAACAAATCCACTCTAGCGATGTGCGGAGTCACAACGGGCAAATAGCCCCGTTTCAGTTGCTCCTGCTTCAAAAAATCTTCTAGGGTATAGCGCAAAAGTGTGCCCTTAGGAGTCCACAAAGGTAAACCAGGACCGACAATATCGGAGAAGATAAACAGACCGAGTTCCTTACCCAGCTTGCGGTGGTCGCGTCTCAGGGCTTCTTCTTTGCGGCGTTTGTACTCAGTTAACTGCTCTGGAGATTCCCAAGCAGTGCCATAAATGCGTTGCAGTTGAGCTTTGGTTTCGTCACCGCGCCAATAAGCCCCCGCCACACTTTCTAGCTCGATCGCGTCGGGCTTCAGTTCGCCAGTGTTTTCGAGGTGGGGCCCTGCGCACAAATCCCACCAATGCTCACCCAAGTGGTAGATCGTGATTGGGGCTTCTAGACCTTCCAGAATTTCTAATTTGTAGGGTTCGTTAATTGCTTTGATGCGCTGCTCTGCTTCTTCGCGGCTCACTTCTTCGCGCACCACAGGCAATTTGCGATTAATGATTTTCACCATCTCTTTTTTGATGGCTTTGAGGTCTTTCTCAGTAAAAGGTTCGGGACTATCAAAGTCGTAATAGAACCCGTTGTCAATCCAAGGGCCAATCGTGACTTGCGCTTTGGGAAACAGCTTCTGCACCGCCATTGCCATCACATGGGACGTGGTATGACGAATCTTCTTCAAGGCTTCAGATTCGCTGGTGCGAGGTAAATGTATTTTTTCGGCTAGTCCTGAAGAAGGAGCTTCTGAAGAAGGCATCTGCTGCTGAATCATTCGAGAAATATCTTGACTTGCAAGGGTTCGATTGGGATCAGAGGGAAATCATCCCCTATAGCCTCTATCTTACCGAGTGCCCTTACCTCCTCGTCACCCCAAACAAGCGAAACTCAGATCTTGCACCTCGTAATCTGAACCTCCCACCCCTGCTGCTGTAACAGCATGCGCTTTTGCTCAACTTCCTGAAGCAACAGGGCAACAACCACCTCGCCTAGGCAGGCTCCGAGCACGGTTGTCGC